>CAZXUA010000131.1:9469-13495 GCA_964643755.1 uncultured Desulfatiglans sp.
CAGGGCTGCTGAAGAGATTGCGCTTAATACTCAGACAACCGGCGCTGAGGAAGATATAAAAAGGGCCTCTAATCTGGCAAGAAAGATGGTATGTGAGCATGGCCTGAGTGAAAACCTGGGGCCTCTCTCCTATGGCAGAAAGGATGATCTGATATTCCTGGGTAAAGAATTAACCCGGCGCAGAGATTTCAGCGAATTGACTGCAAATATGATCGATAATGAAGTCAGGGATATCGTAATCACTGCATACAAAAAAGCATTGAGGCTCATTAATAATAACCTGGGAGCCCTTCACAGGATAGCTGATGCACTGCTGGAAAAAGAGACATTGAGCCATGGTGAAATCAATACGTTATTGATCAACAATTAATTAACCTTACAGGAAGAAATGGTTATTCCGGCTCTATCATAAAAAATTGAATTACAGTTTAATTTTTAAAAGCATGAATCATATGTCCTGTGAAAGGAGTAACTCCTTTCCTGGGCTATAAAGGAGCGTGGATTATGGCACAGATCATTACTACTAAAGAAATAGCGAAGTATCTTCGATTACATGAAATAACAATATGTAAACTATCAAAGGAGGGGAAAATCCCTTGTTTTCGAGTCGGCAGGGTATGGAGATTTGACAAAGTGGCTATTGATGAATGGATAAGCCATGGAACAATATAATACCCGCAAATTATAGAATCAAAAAATAGATTTTCAGTGAAATGACAACCGGGTTATCTAAAAATATTTTAATTCAGTCTCTGCATTTTGTAATGCAGGATTTTCATTGTTCCCTGACAGTATGATTCGTTACAGTAACAGTATCCCTGTCAACTTTGTCATATGCATGCTTATTATATCCGGTGGCATCGGTTTTCCGGTAATTTATGATCTTCAGTCATGGTTGAAAGGGCGGAAAAGGCAAAGGATAAAACTATCGGTTCAAACAAAATTGGTACTTGTTACCTCTTTTTATCTTATCATTGTCGGGGCCTTGTTATTCTATTTCCTTGAACAGGATATGGTTTTAAAAAACGGTTCTTTTTTTCACCGGCTGCTTATCTCTTTATTCCAATCAATAACATGCCGCACTGCCGGTTTTAACAGCGTTGATATAGGTTTATTAAAGGAATCCACACTCACAATGATGATCCTTCTTATGTTTATCGGTGCATCTCCGGGTTCATGCGGGGGAGGTGTTAAAACAACAACCTTTGCATTGCTTTCGGTTTTTGCATGGAGCAGATTAAGGGGGTATTCTCATGTCAATATGTATAGAAAGAGTGTTCCTGCTGACACTGTCAACAGGAGTATTGCCCTTGTACTCATTTCCATATGCCTGATAGTTTTTGTACTCTTTATGATTCTTATAGGTGAATCCTTCAGGCCTGATAGTATATCCAACCATTCGGGGTCATTCCTTGCTTCGCTCTTTGAAACAGTCTCTGCATTTGGCACTGTCGGTTTATCTATGGGCATCACGCCTGATCTTGGCATTTGGGGTAAATGCTGGATAGGCATAATGATGATTATCGGGCGTGTGGGCATTTTTACCTTTTCCTATATTATTTCAGGGTCTGGAAGTATAAATGATATGGAATATTCCGAAGAAAATATTATGATCGGTTAAAGAGGGAAATAATTATGAAAAGATTTGCGGTTATAGGTCTTGGCAATTTTAGTTTTCATGCTGCAAAGGCTCTGTATGAAGATGGGAATGAGGTCGTTGCAATCGACAGTGATAAGGCAAGGGTGCATGCCATTGATCCATATTCAACAGAGGCCATTGTGCTTGATGCCTCAGATAAAGAGGCCCTTAGCGCCCTGGGCATTGAGAATATGGATGGTGTAATCGTCTCCACCGGCACAAAAATAAGCACAAGCCTCCTCATATGCCTTTATTTACAGGAGATGGGTGTTAAGAATATCCTCGCCAAGGCAATTGATGAGGATCATGGCAAGATATTAAGACGGGTTGGCGCAAGGGAGATCATACACCCTGAACACGACATGGCAATCAGGATTTCACGCAGTCTGTCAAGGCCTAACATCCTTGATTTTGTACCCCTTGCTGACGATTATGACCTTGTTCAGGTGGGGCCACCAAGGGGATTAATAGGCAAAACTCTTGCCGAATTGAATCTGAGGGCTAAATACAATGTGAATATTATTGCGATAAAAGAACTGGTACCTGATAATTTTATCCTTGTCCCACTGGCAGGTTTTGTAATTAAAGACAGTGACATACTGATAATGCTTGGCAAGTCGGATGATATTAAAAAGATCAGGGAACTAAAATAGGGTTATTAATTCTTTGCGCTGATCCCTATCTCATACTTATCATAACCGCTGCTGCGTGTAAGTATTAACTCCCCGGCATCATTCACCTCCATGAAAAGGGCCTCAACCCCTTTCATGGATTCTACAAGTTTCAGCCCTTCATTTACACCGAGTACACTTAAAGCTGTGCCCATTATATCAGTTGTAATGGTGTCAGGCCCTATAACAGAGACGCTTGGCACATTTTCTGCTGTAAGCCCTGTTCTTGGGTCAACAATGTGGGAATAATGGCTGCCATTAATCTCCACATAACGTCTGTAATTGCCTGATGTGGAAACAGCCATATCTGTTAGCTCAACCACAGTAACAAGGGCTTCTGGATTTTCAGGGAAACGCGGATCCTGTATGCCTACACGCCATGGCTTTCCATCAGGACGATGACCCAGCGCCCTTATATCCCCTGACATGGCCACAAGGGCAGATGTTTCTCCATGACCCTTGAGAAGGCTAATAATATTATCTGCTGTAAAACCTTTGCCCAGACCTCCAAGGTCAATGGATATCGGAGCCTTTTTCAATATGGTTGAATCTGACTCTTCAAGAATGATCTTCTCTACCCCGATGTTTTCAAGCGCTCTTTTTATTTCCTGATCCGATGGTAAAAGCCTGTTTTTACCGGCAGATTTCCACATCTTTATTATGGGGCCTGCAGCAATGTCAAATGTGCCAAGTGTAACAGGGTTCCACTTCATGCCTGAATTGATGGCATCCCATAATTCATCTGATATGATCATCTTCTGATTTACAGGGAGATGGTTCAGGCGGTTAAGCTCTGAATCAGGCATGTGTGAACTGAGAATCTTTTCAAGATGATTTACGCGGCCTTCTATCTCATCAAACAGGACATCCTGTTTATTTTTATCATCCCCGCAAAGGCTGATGCTTATTTGTGTCCCCATTGCATCCCATGTGCGGGTCTCGATCTTTGACCGCAGTTCTTTATCTCCTCCGCAGCTAAATAGAAGAGGGGAGAAGAGGAGTAAAATAAAAAGCAGGAAATAACTATTATAGAAGCGCATAATATCTGATAGTGTTCCCAAGTCGCTGTCTTGTACCTATACCAATAAAGACATAGCGTGTCAGCCAGTCATATTTTCCCTTTTCAACCTCAAATACAGGATTTGCACGAAGGTAATATTCATCAGGCGAAACCTCAGGCCCATTTTCAAACATCCATGTCTTTATCTTTTTCATAGAGTCTTTATATCTTCCCCACAGGTATCCGCGGTTCTGCATATATATAAGTGTTCCATCATCTGCCTCAAGCATATAACGTCCATTAAGTTCGACCGTGTCATCCGGGCGGAACAGGGCGTAATCACCACCGCTATTGGGCACTATCTTTCCGTTCAGATAAGGTCCTTTGATTACACCCTGATCCAGATAAACAGCCCCACGACCAGCACCTGAGGGCATATTATTGATATTCTGTACCCTTGGAAAGGTGAGGGTTATTTCAAAACAGAAATGCATTTTTGGCTCTCCCGGATCAGAGATACCGGGAAGGGTATTTATGTAATTTAATTCTGACATAAAGATATCTCCTTGGCGAACATATGGTTTAAAATCTATCATATGCAATCATCAATATTTTATGTTTATAAAAATAGCAAGGTACTATTGGATAAATAACAGGATTACTGAAAGGTTAGATCGGAAGAGCACACGTCTGAACTCCAGTCACGAGATTCCATC
>CAZXUA010000132.1:0-13445 GCA_964643755.1 uncultured Desulfatiglans sp.
CAAGTTTCTTTCATCTATAACACCAAAGCGAAGCGCTGGGGTCATTTGCTAAACATGAAAAAACTATTCATTATTTTGTTTTTGATGCAGGTTTTTTTTATGCTCCCTTCCCAGGGGAGTGAATTATCAATAGGAAAAATCAAGACACTCAGGGGAATGGTCTCAGCCATTCGTGACAGTAAGGAAATCCCGCTCAATATTGGAGACAGTATATATCAGAAAGATCTTCTTCGTACGGCAGCAGACAGCGCCGCGGGGATTATTTTTGAGGATGACACTATTTTATCAGTTGGCCCCCAGACTGAACTGGCGGTTGATGAATACCTTTTTGCCCCTGAAAAAGGGGCTCTTGGTATGTTTATTCGCATGCTAAAGGGGACAGCGTCATATATTTCAGGGATCATTGGCCGCCAATCACCTGAATCTGTGAAATTCCAGATGCCCGAGGCTATTATTGCTATCCGTGGCACCCATTTTCTGGTCAGGGTTAAGGAATAGTCCGAAGGTTTGGCTAAAACAGAAATCTTTTTTTAAAGTTAATTGAACAGTTAAGAGCATATACCATCTTAACGGTATTTTACTGTAAAAGACCAAATCAATAAACAATCTCAAAGGAAGGGGTGGCTGAAATGAGGAACTATATATACATTGCATTATCCCTGTTGCTTGTTACCATTTTTTGCGGCTGCGGAAAGAAAAACAGCATAGTTGTGCTGATGCCCAATCCTGATGGCACAGTAGGAAAGGTCGAAGTGGTAAATGATGGGGGCGCACAGCTCCTTGATAAGGTAAACCAGGCGGTTGAGATAAAGGATAACAAAACAAGACCAGGTGAAGCAGTTACCATGAGTGAACAGGAAATCAAATCTGCCTTTAAAAATGTCCTGGCAATACAACCCGCTATTCCTGAGAGGTTCATACTCTATTTTGAACAAAACTCCGATAAGCTTACAAGTGAATCCAGCGCCCTTGTATCGGAAATTTTATCGAGCATAAAGAGAAAAGGTTCACGTGATATTGTGGTTTCAGGGCACACTGATACGGTTGGGGAGATGGAACATAATTATACATTGTCAATCAACCGCGCCAAAGCTGTATATAATATCCTGGTGAATAGTGGCGTTGATCCTGATATTATAGAGGTAACATCCCATGGTGAAGGGAATCCTTTGATCAAAACCGGGGACAATGTCTCAGAACCAAGGAATCGGCGAGTTGAAGTTGTTATAAAATAATTTCTATTTCGTATACCAATTTTCTATGAAGAGCTATGCAGAAAAACTGCCTGTTAACCTGATGAAATATATACCCCTGGATAAAAGGGCGACAGGTTTCATCGTATTGATATGCGGCGTTTTATTTACCCTGCTATTTGCTATACTCTTTGTCTCTAATCCGGATATCTTTAAGGTTATAGATCGTGTAAATTATAGCTTCCTTCTGAAAAACTTGCCTGAAAACAGCTCTGTTAAAAGGCCTGTAATAATTGATATAGATGAAAAAAGCCTCGCTAAGTACGGACAGTGGCCCTGGCCGCGTTATCTGGTTTCAAGGCTGCTTGATAAGATTGTTGCCCTGAAACCATCAGTAATCAGCCTTGACATGATCTTTTCTGAACCTGACAGGACATCTGTCAGTTCAGTAGCAAAAGGGCTCAGGGGGTTTTATGGCATTGAGCTTGATCTCAATAACATCCCGGATCGGATAAAAGATAATGATATTAACCTGGCAGATGTTCTAAATAAAGGGCCATTTATATTGAGTCATCAATTCCGGTTTGGTCAAAAAAAAGAGGGTCAAAAACCATTTTTAACCAACCCTTTCAGGGTCTCTTTTATACACAATAAGAGTGACACCAAAGAGGTTTGCACGATACCTGAAAGTTACAGCGTGTTAAGCAACCTGAAGCTCTTTTATGAAAATAGTGAGGCATCAGGATTTAGCAACTCTGTCGCAGATGATGACGGTATACTCAGACGCATTCCTCTTCTTATCAGATATCATGGCCAGATATATCCAAGCCTGGCGCTTGCCTCAGTCCTGAAATATAAAAATATTAACAATATCGCATTGAAAATTGAAAATGGTGTTTTACAGTCAATCAGCTATACAGGCACAATGATCCCTGTAGACCCTCAGGGAAATCTAATGATCAGGTTTCACGACCCGGAGATGAGTTATGATTATTTTTCTGCATCTGATATCCTGGATGGCGCTCTTGCTCCGGATAAACTGGAAGGACGAATTGCATTTGTGGGGGCATCCGCCTATGGGCTGGAGAGCTTCCAGACCACACCATTGGGTCTTGTTTATACCGGGGTGGAGGTACACGCTACAGTTACTGATAATCTGCTCAGCGGTAACTTTATCTCCTCTCCTGAATGGCTCAAAGGGGGGATTCTGCTCTTTATTCTCATCCTTGGTATTGTCCTGAGTTTTACTGTGAGTTACAGGAGCAACACCTTCAGCATATTTATTGTTTTAGCATCTATATGTGCAATATTGCTCTTCTCTCAACAAATGCTATCCCGGTCAGGGATATATATTGAGACAGCATTCCCCGTGATAACAGCCATTTTTATTTACCTGTTTTTAACAATCTTTAAATATTTTTTAGAAAAAATGAGGGCTGAAAATGCGCTGAAAGAGAGTGAAAAGCGTTTCAGAAACCTTTTTAAAAAGGCCCCTGTGCCCATGTGTTATATTTCCCGTGATAACAAGGTTCTTGATATCAACAATAGCTTCACAGATATCACCGGATACACCTCTGATGAGATACAAAAACTGCCTGATGCAATGAATATTCTCTTTGAAAACAGTGAGGATGTTAATAATGGGATATCAAAATGGATATCAGGGCTGAAACCGGCCACTGCTGATAATCATAGTCCTGAATCCAGAGAATGCCAGGTCAGATGCAGAGACAACAGGATTATTACGATGCTGGTAGACGCTGAACCGGTTGGTGACAGCTTTATAGTAAGCCTTTTTGACATCACAGAGCGCAAACAGGCAGAGGCACAGCGTGCAAAATTACAGGCTCAACACTATCAGGCACAGAAACTGGAGGCAATAGGGAGTCTTGCAGGCGGGATAGCCCATGATTTTAATAATATGTTGAGTATTATCATAGGGTATGCTGAGCTTTCCATAATGCAGGCAAAACCCGGTGTCGTTGTGGATGAAAACCTTTATAAGATACTTGATGCGGCCAAACATTCAGCCAGGCTAACGCGACAGTTGCTTGATTTTGCCCGTAAGCAGATGATCAACCCTATACCAATTGATCTGAATAAATCAATAGAGGGCTCACTCGATATGATTCGCAGGCTTATCGGAGAGAATATTGATCTGGAATGGCGTCCATGCAAGGATTCATGCACAGTAATGATGGATCCTCCCCAGTTGGATCAGGTACTGCTCAATCTGTGTGTCAATGCAAGGGACGCTATCAGGGATGTAGGGAGGATTATAATTGAGCTCTCCATAAATAAAATGGATAAAAACCTCAATGACTCCGGGTTTGATATCAAAACCGGTGAATATGTCTCTCTGTCTATCTCAGACAATGGCTGCGGAATGGATGAAGAGGTCTTAAAACATATTTTTGAACCATTCTTTACAACAAAGGAGTTAGGCCTCGGCACAGGTATGGGGCTTGCCACAGTCTATGGCATTGTAAGGCAAAACAAGGGGACTGTCATGGTGAACAGTATGCCAGGTAAAGGTTCCACCTTTAAAATACTGCTTCCCCGCCATTTCGAAAGCGTAACAACCCTGGAGAAAAGCGAAAAGAGGGTTACCAAAGGGAATAATGAGACCATACTTATCGTTGAGGATGAACCTTCTATACTGGAACTTATTAAAACAATGCTTGAGGCATACAAATATAGAGTGCTGGACGCAGCGAGCCCGGAGCAGGCCATTAATATGGCCTGTACAAATGATCAGATAGTTCTCTTAATAACTGATATGGTTATGCCCGGCATGGGCGGAAGAGATCTGGCTGATAAAATATTAGAAATACTGCCAGATATAAAGATTCTATTTATGTCGGGTTATGCAAACAATATCTCCTCTATCGGGAATAGTAATGGGAAAAGGATTAACTTTATCCAAAAACCATTCACTATGAAGGATATGGCAATAAAGATCCGTGAAGTACTGGATCATAATCAGTAGTTTTTTAAAGCCGCTTCTGATTTATCACGGAGATGCTGCTCCATGCAGGGCAATTCTCAGACCTCTGTAAGAAGATAAGGTCTTTTGTTTTTCAGTCTGATCATTAGTTTAATTCAGGGCCTTTCCTGTACGGTTAGTTTTAATAATTATAAAATTACTTGTAATATGCTGTGCTATTATAGTAAGAGTAACATGGAGAGGAAGCTTTTTATAACTCATTGAATTGCAATATTTAAAAGCCGTATTTTTTACCCATTATGTATTATAAACATTATAGAAGGAGGAAGGCCATTGGAGAATATTCATGAGATAATGGATGTGGATGTGCTTTTTGTGGGTGGAGGTATTGCATCTTTGAGCAGTGCCCTGCATCTTGCTAACCTCATCAGGAATTATAATGAAACAAAGAAGGATGATGGGGCTAAAAACCTGGATGAGGTGATGATAGCTGTCCTTGAAAAAGGCCCTTTTCCGGGCGCACACGGGATATCAGGCGCCGCAATAGACCCAACGCCCCTGAAGGAGCTTGTGCCCGATTACCTTGAAAAGGGCGCCCCAATAGAGGGCAATGTCGAAAAGGAGACAGTCTATTTCCTGACAGAAAAAGGGCAGTTCAAACTCCCGATGAACATTGCCCCTAAAGGCCTTAATCCCCTTAATAACCATGGGAACTGTATCGTTTCCGTCTCAAGACTGAATGCATGGTTAACAAAACTTGCAGAGGAAAATGGCGTTAATATCTTCCCCGAGTTTCCTGGTGTTGAGGTCCTTTATGAAGGGAGCCGTATAATTGGTGTCAGGACAGGGGACAAGGGTATTTCCCATGATGGCAGCAAAAAATCAAATTTTGAGCCGGGCATAGACCTCCATGCAAAGGTTACCGTATTTGGTGAGGGGTCAAGGGGGAGCCTTGCAAAAACAGTTTTCAGTCGCTTAGGCTATGGTTCAGAGAGGAATCCGGCAGGGTTTGAGATTGGAGTAAAAGAGGTGTGGGAACTCCCTGAAAAGCGGGTGGAACCGGGTGAGATTATTCATACAATGGGCTATCCTTTAAAGTCTGATACCTTTGGTGGGGGTTTTATCTATGGCATGAAAGATAACCGGGTAAGCATTGGCCAGCTTGTAAGCCTTGATTACAGAGATCCCTTTCTTGACCCCCACAGGGAGTTTCAGCGGATGAAGATGCATCCCTTGATAGTCGCGCTCCTCAAGGATGGCAAAATGGTGCAGTACGGTGCAAAGACAGTTCCTGTCAGCGGCTATTACTCTGTGCCAAGACTTGTTTATCATGGCGGCATGATCATAGGGGATTCTGCCAACCTCTTTAATGCCATGATGATAAAGGGCGTTAATCTTGCCATGAGATCAGGCATGACAGCAGCAGAGACAATCTTTGAATGCCTTGTAAATGATGACTTTTCTCTTGATCGTCTTGAAAAATACAGTGATAAGCTCGTAAAGACAAAGGAGTATAATGATCTATACAGAACCCGCAATTTTCATCAGGCAATGGAAAAGGGGCTCTATTTAGGCATGATGACAGCAGGCATCCAGCATATTATGGGAGGAAGCATCTTCGGGATTCGCCTTGAATCAACCCCTGATCATACACACCTTAAAAAGGTTAAAGAGCTGTACGGCAGGGAAGATATTACTGATCAGGAAAAGGGTGATATTAAATATGATGGGAAAATAACATTTGACAAGGAGACGGATGTTTATTATTCAGGCGCTACCCATGAGGAGGATCAGCCGCCGCATCTTCATATAAAGGATTATGAAATATGTTATACCAGGTGCGCTGCTGAATACCAGAACCCCTGTGTCAGGTTCTGTCCTGCTCAGGTCTATGAAATGGAAATAGATGAGGCGACTGGCAAAAAACATCTGAAACTCAATTTTTCAAATTGTGTACACTGCAAGACCTGTGATATCAAGGACCCGTATGAAAATATCACCTGGGTGGCGCCCGAAGGCGGAGGCGGTCCGAAATACAGTATGATGTGAAGCAGGAGCAGGGCGCCAGGTAAAACTGGCAAGGGTTTCAAGAAGATAAAGCTATGCCCCCTGGTTCAATTTAAGGGGGCATATTTTTTATGTATATGGAGGAAGTGAGTTAATGAGTATTAAGGTTGATCCTGGATTTATAAAGGATCTTACGGCTTTTGGCCTTAATGATGCAAACAAATGCATGCACTGCGGAAACTGCACGGCAGTTTGCCCGCTTTCTGAAAATGATACCACCTTCCCGAGAAGGTTAATCAAATATGCACAGATGGGGATGAAAGAGAGGATATTGCAGAGCCCTGAACCGTGGCTCTGTTATTACTGCGGGGACTGTTCTGATACCTGCCCCAGGGGGGCAGACCCCGGTGAATTGATGATGGTTATGCGGAGATATCTTACCTCACGCTATGACTGGACAGGGTTTGCCAGGAGATTCTATACATCCAAGATATTTGAACTGACCGCTGTAATAATGGTTGCAGTTATTGTGGGTCTCCTCCTCGTTATGTTCAGGGCAGATAACCCCAACATGAAACATGCCTACCTGAACTCCGTATGGCCTGCGGGCGCAATCGAGATAGCAGACCTTATAATGGCATCTGTTTTAAGTATCCTGCTTTTGAGTAATACCTTCCGCTGCGCAAAATTTATCATGGGTGATCTCCTGTTCAGGGTGCCACTGCGCCTCTATCTGCGCAATGTATGGGAACTTGGTGTCCATTTTTTTACTCAGAAACGGTTTAATAAATGTACAGACAGGAGACAGTGGTTTGTGCATCTCATGATAATGACCGGTTATGCAACGGCATTTATGCTTGTGGCGGTCTTTCTTGCCGGCGGTATACATGTCATAGGGCTATCCTCAGAGCATCTGATGTTTCAGAGGGACATTGAATACCCGATCTATCACCCGTGGAGGCTTCTGGGTTACTATGCCACATTTGCAATTATGTACGGCACCACCTATGCGATTATAGGGAGGCTTAAAAAAGAGAAGGCCCCATACAAAAACAGCCACGGTACAGACTGGATGTTTCTTGTCCTGCTTCAGCTAACCACGTTAACAGGTATTTTCATCCATTTTACAAGGCTCCTTGACTTGCCCATGACCACCTATGTGCTTTATGTCATACATCTTATGGTTGCGGTGCCCATGCTGGTGCTGGAGGTGCCCTTTGCAAAGTGGGCGCACCTTGCCTTCAGACCGGTTACAAGTTTCCTTGTTAAGGTAAGGGCAGATTACAGGATTGAAAAGGGTGGTTACGCCTGAGGGTTTTAAGTCTTAAAGGGTGTATATGAAAACCGGACTTTGGATATCAAACCCGAAAAAATCAGGGCCGAGTTTCATGCCCTGCCTGTAGAAATCAGGTCTGGTTTAAGTTAACTCAAGAGGTTTTACATATTTATATATAGCTTTTGGGGCTATGTTTTGCTCCTTTATCTGTATGAACGTAGTGAGATTATTATCTATATCTGGTTTTATAATCTCTTGCCTATTAATGCATTGTCATCCAGGTTCATGTATCTCAAAAACTTGGATTCTCCTATCAAGTCGGAGAATGACGTAGTTAGTAATAAACTATGTTGTGCTTTATGGCATCAAGCATCTCTCCTTTCCATCAAAGATGGATGCATTGGCGGTTTAATAAACAATAAACATATCAGCCCTATTGTCATAAGGATAGCTGCGATCTTCCAGAAGAGGAAATAATTCCCTGCTATATCTCTTATCTGTCCGCAGATAGGTGCCCCGGCGCTCCCTATCAGGGTGCCAATAGGCGTAGTGATGCTCGATATCCTTGGAAAGTGGGTTGCGCCAAAATAGTTTGGAATAAGGTTCATCATGGCAAGGGCATTGATCCCTGCCCCTATACCGGCAAAAACTGCATATGTATAAACAATGACCCTGGAAACGTCAGCAAAAACCATTAGAATGTAGCTTATTATACTCGCAGAACAGCCGATTATAATCAGTTTGTGTATATCATATTTTAATCCGGCAAAACCAATAAACATCTGCCCCAATACCATCACAAATGATATAAGTCCCATAAACAGGCCGGCCTCTGTCCTGGGGATGCCCAGGTCATTAAGAAAAGAAAACCCATGGCCCATTATGCCGCCAACAGCAAACCAGTTAAGCACATTAAAGGTCAGGAGAAGCCACATAGTACGGGTTTTAAAGGCCTCTCCTATTGTGAAGTCCACGGTTGTTCTGAACACCTTTGATCTGTTCATCTCTTCAAATTGACCGGGGATATTGCTGTTAATTTTTTCCGGGCTTGTGCCATCAGGAACCTGCATCAAATCCTGTGGATAATTTCTTAGAAAAATTCCTGGTACAATCAGTGCAAAGATAAAATATATGGGCATTATTGCTAAATAGGTAGAGCGCCACCCTATTTGCCCTATCACCCATGTCACGATAGGAACCATGATCATGCCTGCAAGCCCCATGGCCATCATGCTTGTACTGAGGGCAAGTGACCTCTTTTTTGAAAACCAGTTATTCAGCAGTGTTGTTATAGATAGTATCCCGCCAAGTGAAAGGCCTGCCGCAACAACTACACCATGCGCAAGGTAGAGGTGCCATAGTGATCGTATATTTGAAAGAAGATAGATAGCGATTATTGCTATAGAACTTCCAATTATAATGCAGAGCCTTGAGCCGTATCTGCTGATAAGATATCCGCTAAAAGGGGTAATAAAGGCCATGAATATCATGTTAATGGTAAGTGCAAAGGAGACATCTCTGTATTTCCAGCCATAATCATTAATCCACTCAGGTAAAAACAGGGAGAAGGTCTGCAGCATCAGGGTTATGGTGAACATGAAGATTGATGCAATAACAACGTTTGTCCAGCCGTAAAACCCCTCTGATGATAAAGACTTAAAACTCATAATAAAATAACTCCATAAAAGTGTAAGATATCTCTGTAAGCCTCTAAAAGGCTGTGTAAGCCTTCTTTTTCATCTGAAACAAATGGGTTAATACTTATGACATGTTATGAGTTTCGTGCTTTCTATCAGATAAATAGACTGTTTACAATAGGTCTGATTCCTCAAGTCGCATAAATTATTTGATTTATAAATATTTACAGTATAATTTTATTTTACTGACTGAATAAATATTACACCAAAATGAGGGCAATTATGAAAATTACAAAAATCGAGTGTACTCCATTGTCGATCAAGTTTGTTAAACCGATCATAATGTCCGGTGGTCCGGTTAACTGGGCTCATACAGTATTATTAAAGATCTATACCGATGAAGGCATTACCGGTATTGCAGAGTGCGGTGACACCTCCATGTGGTATATGGGGGAAAGCCAGGAATCGATACTGCATAATGTGGGTCATATTTACGGGCCACAGTTACTCCTGGGTGAGGACCCCTTTAAAATCGAGACCATAATTGCGAAGATGGATAAGGTTGTATACCGCAACTACCACTCAAAGGCCCTTGTTGATTATGCACTTCATGATCTGGTGGCAAAGGCAATGGGGGTGCCCCTTTACCAGTATCTTGGCGGACGTGCCAATGAAAGGATAGAGCTCGCCTATGTTATGTCTTCAGGTACACCACAGGAGGTGGCTGATAATGCCCGAAAGCTCGTCAGTGTGGGTTACAAGGGGCTTAAATTAAAGGTGGGACATAATAATATAGAGGAAGATGTTGAGATGGTGGCCGAGGTTCGGCGGGCAGTGGGGAGCAGTGTGAATGTCATGACCGATACAAATGGCGGATGGGACTATATGCGTGCCTTAAGATTCCTTAAAAAGGTTGAAAAATATGATGTCTTTCTGGCAGAGCAGCCCATTCCCCGATGGGATATTGATGGTCTCGCGCGTTTGCGACGCAAGACAAGCGTGCCCATATTTGCTGATGAGGCAGCGACAGAGCTGAATGATCTTGTAAAACTTGCCCAGAGGGATGCCATAGACGGATTCTTCCTCAAGGTACCAAAGGCGGGGGGGATCCATAAATCAAAAAAATTCGTGGCTGTTGCAGAGGCAATGGGGCTCAATGTCATGACAGGGTGCATGATCAATTCAGGCCTTGGCGCTGCTGTAGAGGCCCATTTCCTGTGCTCGACAGAGTGGCTTGGAAGGATTGAACAGGAATCCATCGGGCCGCTCAATATGCATGATCTGCTTGAGACTGATGGCGGCCCGATTCCAAATGACCTGGGGTTGAGTTCACCTCGCTATGAAAAGGGTTATCTTTATCCGCCCGAAGCCATTGGCCTTGGCGTTGAATTGAATCAGAAGGCTGTCGATCAATATGCTTCAAAGGGTAAAACCCCGATAGTCGTAGAGCTTTAGTTTAAAAAGATGAGGAGCCAACGTTCAACATCCAAGGTTCAGTACAAGGCAAAACATTTTGTATTTTCTTTGATTTTTATTGGATGTTGAAGGGTGGAAGTCCGATGTTGGACGTTCATGTTTTGTGAAGATTAATAATGCATTAATCTTCTTTCCTGGCCACGATCACATCCCTTTCTTTTATAACACGATCAACCCTGTGTGACATCTTTTTATAAAGATCACCATCAAGTATATTGACCGGCGATATACCTTTGATAAGGTTAATCATCTCCTTTCGTGTAAATCGTGACGAGTCCCAGGCCATGACAATCGCACCTCCGGGAAGAATAGTGGATAACCATACAGGAAAGGCATTGGTTATGAGTTCGGTTAACTGTCCCTCGTGTTGTATTCCATAAGGGAGGTCTGTCACAATGAAATGGGGCCTTTTTATGCCGCTAATAAGGCCGGCTGAATCAGACGTATCGCCGTTTATAAGCAGACATTTTTCCCTGCCTGCCCCGATGGTAAACCAATACTTCTTTATAGATTTTTTAAGCCTTTCCTCTTTAAAACTACAGGGGATTTTCTGCTCCTTTGTGTACTGTTTCAGAAATGTAACGGTGGATTGTACATCATTTGAATCTTTTTCAACTCCGACAGCCTCTGCCCCTAGATAAAGGGCAGTAAAAAGGGTCGTGCCGCCCCCGGCCAATGGATCAAACACCCTTAATTCATTCCAGTTGTGATCTGAAAAACTACTGCTGTACCTTGCGATATTACACAAAAAGTGAGTAAACATCTCATTGGTTTTTCCCTTGTATCTCCGTGTCATAACAATATCATAGGGGATAATGTGATCAGAGAAAATCTCAATGGGTTTTAAAAAAGGGCCTCTCATTGATCCTATGGATTCAAAATAGAGAGCAAAACTATTGGTCATTGACATGTTTCCAAGCTCATAGAGGAACTTGTCATCCATTTTCAGCTCATCAATGGAAAATTTCAGATATTCCTGGTGGCCAAGAGTAACAGCCTCAATAGGCGATAGATGTTTCCCTATTTGGCTTAAGCAAAGCTCTACCGGTGCAAGTGCTCCGGCTATGCTGCTGTACTGGGTGCTTCTCTGAGGGGATATCTGGGCTATGATTTCAGGCATATAAAATTAATATTTGAATCTATTAAAAAAAGCTTGACTGATTCTCTCCAGTAGTTTTTAAAAGGGGCTTTTATATCAACTGGAAGTTTATATGGTCAATGAAAATAGCATACAGGAGGATTGTTAAATATGAAGGAACGTACCTTATCGATAATTAAACCGGATGGTGTGGCAAAGAATCTGATAGGTGAAGTTATCAGAAGGATAGAGGCAAAAGGGCTGAAGGTAATAGCAGCAAAGATGATTTCAATGAGTAAAAAACAGGCACAGGGCTTTTATGCCGTGCATACAGGCAAACCCTTTTTCGATTCTGTTACTGGGTTTATGTCATCCGGCCCATGCATGGTTATGGTGCTTGAGGGTGAAAATGCCATATCAACATACCGGGAATTGATGGGCGCAACAAACAAGGATAATGCAAAAGAGGGTACAATCAGAAGGGATTATGCAACCGATATAGAAAAGAATGTGGTTCATGGCTCTGATTCACCCGAAACAGCGGCATTTGAGATCGGTTACTTTTTTAACGAATTGGAGATACAGGCCTAAATAAATTTACAGGAGACTTGTATTAACCAAGTCTCCTGTTTGTGAGTTGCCTGCAACAGCAGGTAGAATAATCTAATAAAGGTGCAAAGATCCTCTTATTCTGCCTCTCCTGATTTGGCCTTTTCACCCTTTAGTTCCCTGATCTCTTCCTTCAGGCTTTCCACCTCATTTTTTAGACTGGCAGTATCGTCGTTTGTATTGCTTGAAGCGGTTTTATCTTTTACCTCTTCAAAACCAAGGTATGCTGCCAATGCACCACCCAGTATGAACAATATAGGAAGAGTGCCCTTGAGAACCTCAAGAAATGAAAAACGCCAGATAATAAGAAATCCAAGTCCCAAAATAAGTGCGACCAAGCCGCCGATAAGAGATGCCATAAGTATCCTCCTTGAATGAGATGTAATTTTTGAGTTTTTATAGCATATTATAAAAAATGCAGCAATATTTTATTATGTATAAAAACATAGGCGAATCTGGCTTTATGTAATAATGGGTGCAAAAATTCTTTAAAAATATTCATTATTTATTTGCATTTTCTTCAGATAGAATATAGTCAGGGATATAGTGTTAACAGGATATGTTGAATGATAAAAATTGGAATTTAAAGAAAATAGATGAAAATATGAGGAAATAATCAATTTAAATAGATAATATGTTTTTATTGCTGATTATCGGTATTGATATATTTCATATATAAATTTATCTTCCGAGATTCATTTTTTCTAATATGGGCCAGCGTAGCTCAGCTGGCAGAGCAATTGATTTGTAATCAATGGGTCGGGGGTTCGATTCCCTTCGCTGGCTCCATAATAGGGATAAAAAATGGAGAGGTTCCCGAGTGGTTAAAGGGAGCAGACTGTAAATCTGCCGGCGAAGCCTTCGGAGGTTCAAATCCTCCCCTCTCCACCATATTTTTTATATACTTTATGGTATCCCTGTTTTTGGCGGGAATAGCTCAGTTGGCTAGAGCGTCAGCCTTCCAAGCTGAGGGTCGCGGGTTCAAATCCCGTTTCCCGCTCCATTTTTTTAAGGGTGTTTAATAGTATGGACTATTTGCCCACGTAGCTCAGTAGGTAGAGCACATCCTTGGTAAGGATGAGGTTCACCGGTTCGATCCCGGTCGTGGGCTTTGTAATTGTAATAAGTATTTTACTTTTAAAATATTAGAGTTTTGCTCATAGAGCTTAAAGGGGGATAGCGATGTCTAAACAGAAATTTGAAAGGACTAAGCCACACGTAA
>CAZXUA010000133.1:0-3726 GCA_964643755.1 uncultured Desulfatiglans sp.
ATTGGCCACCGGCCTTCCCTCCAGAACCTCCGCAATCGATCTCCCGATCTTGTTCGGCTCCTTCTCAGGTACTATGCCGATGTCCGACTTCTCAGGTGCGTTCATGTCGGGCTTATATGTTTTTCACTTTCCCCGACCGATCCTTAACCTTCAAGGATACACCTGAGATCTCCCGGTTCCCGCTCATGAGATTTATGCACATGCCACAGGTCTCGGACTCCGGGGAGTCAAACAAGCACTCGCATTATCGCACCTGTTTATGTTGCCTTCCCCACCAATCCACAAGGTCGGCACTCCCGAAAGGTGATTTCGGAGCTCGTAACTAACGCCTATGCATCCCCTACTAACGCTTCCCCACCCCATCACTGGAAGTCGAGGCATAGCTCGGGGCCGGAGTGGATCGCTACTCCTTTCTCCGTAAAGGACTTGGCTTCATGTTTCCACTTGAAGTCTCACCTTCTATCTCATGCCGGTTTTGACCGGCGCTTTCGGATTGTCCCCCTACTCCACACTATAATAGCCATGACTGCACATGCAATGAAGGGTGATAAAGAGAAATTCCTGGATGCAGGAATGAATGATTATATCTCCAAACCCATCAATGTTGACGAATTCATGTCAATTATAAAAAAGTACTCATTATAAAAAAACCCTGTCAGAATTCACTGACAGGGTTATATTTAATCTAACAGGTTAGGATGGGCTGTTACATCATACCGCCCATGCCGCCCATACCGCCCATGCCGCCCATGCCGCCGCCAGGCATTGCAGGGGCATCATCCTTTTCAGATGGTTTTTCAGCAATCATGGCCTCTGTTGTAAGGAGCAAGGATGCTACTGATGCTGCATTCTGGAGCGCAAACCTGGTAACCTTTTTGGGGTCAATGATACCAGCCTTGATAAGGTCTTCATATTCGCCTGTTGCAGCATTAAGACCCATGGCGCCCTTTTCATTCTTTACCTTCTCAACAACAACCGAGCCCTCAAGACCTGCATTGTTAGCAATCTGACGGAGAGGTTCTTCAAGCGCCCTCATAACGATATTTACCCCGTTCTGCTGCTCGCCGGGAAGCTCAAGTTTGGAAACAGCCTTTACGCATCTTAACAGTGCAACACCGCCGCCCGGGACTATGCCCTCTTCTACGGCAGCCCTTGTTGCATTAAGGGCATCCTCAACCCTTGCCTTTTTCTCCTTCATTTCTGTCTCTGTGGCAGCGCCAACATTAATAACAGCAACACCGCCAATGAGTTTGGCAAGTCTTTCCTGGAGTTTTTCCCTGTCATAGTCAGATGTGGTCTCTTCAATCTGCGCCCTGAGCATCTTTACCCTGCCCTCAAGGTCTTTTCTTGAGCCGCCGCCATCCACTATTACAGTATTGTCCTTATCTATAGTTATGGTTTTTGCTGTGCCAAGGTCATTAAGTGTTACATTTTCAAGCTTGAGGCCAAGGTCTTCTGCAATGACCTTTCCGCCGGTAAGAATGGCTATGTCCTCAAGCATTGCCTTCCTTCTGTCACCAAAGCCCGGCGCCTTTACCGCTGCTACCTGTAATGTGCCCCTGAGCTTATTGACTACCAGTGTTGCAAGCGCCTCGCCCTCAACATCTTCGGCAAGTATAAGAAGGGGCCTGCCCATCTTTGCAATCTGCTCAAGTATTGGGACAAGATCCTTCATGCTGCTGATCTTTTTCTCATTAAGGAGTAAATAGGGGTTATTAAGGGTAACTGTCATCTTCTCTGCATCGGTTACAAAATAGGGAGAGAGATATCCGCGGTCAAACTGCATGCCTTCAACGATCTCAAGGGTGGTGTCCATGCTCTTTGCCTCTTCAACGGTGATAACACCCTCTTTTCCTACCTTGTTCATTGCCTCGGCAATGATGTTTCCTATTGTGGAGTCATTATTGGCTGAAATTGTGCCGACCTGTGAGATCTCTTCCTGATCTTTTGTCTGCTTTGATATCTTTTTGAGCTCCTCTATTGCCACTTCAACAGCCTTTTCAATTCCCCTCTTTATGGCCATGGGGTTGATGCCGGCAGCAACAAGCTTTGAACCCTCACGGTAGATTGCCTGGGCCAGAACAGTGGCGGTTGTCGTTCCGTCACCGGCTACATCAGAGGTCTTTGAGGCCACCTCCTTTACCATCTGGGCGCCCATATTTTCAAACTTGTCTTCAAGCTCTATCTCTTTGGCTACTGTAACACCGTCTTTTGTAATATTTGGCGAGCCAAAAGACTTATCAAGAACTACATTGCGCCCTTTAGGGCCTAAAGTCACCTTAACCGCATTAGCAAGGGTGTCAACGCCCCTTAAAATTGATTCACGGGCCTTCCCGCCGTATTTAATCTCTTTTGCCATAACTTAATCTCCTTATATTTTTTAATGCCTATTCCACAATGGCGATAATGTCATCTTCACGCATAATAAGGTGCTCTTCACCTTCAATCTTGATCTCGGTGCCGGCATATTTACCAAAAAGTACCTTATCGCCCTTTTTGACCTCAAGCGCCTTAACCGTGCCGTTCTCAAGTGTCTTGCCATTTCCAACAGCAATAACCTTTCCCTCAGATGGTTTTTCCTTTGCGGTATCAGGTATTATGATTCCACCCTTTGTTGTCTCTTCCTCTTTGATCCTTTTAACTATTACTCGATCGTGTAATGGTCTGATTTTCATTTAAAAATTTCCTCCTTAAAGATTAGTAGATATTAATAAAATTAAAGGAAACCATACCTCCTTTTTAATTTTCTTTTTTAAAACGGCACCCTTTTTACCCATCTGTTTCCGTTTTATGTATATTGAAAATGTTCAAGAAATTTCATCTGTTTACGATGAGATTAAAAAACTGCACAAACATAATTCTAAATAATAATTTGTCAAGTAATCTTGATAAAAAAATTACCTGTTGAAATAGAAGGATTATTTTAATAGTATCCAGAACCTGTTTTATAATTTTTTTACACCTGTATTAAAGCGAATTCAGCATGGATATAAAATATAAGATACCAACCAGCATACTTGACCTCATAGGAAATACACCCCTGATACCGGTTAACAGGCTTAACCCTAATAAAAATGCAAGGATCCTTGCAAAACTGGAATCCTTTAACCCTGGCGGATCAATAAAAGACCGCCCTGCCCTTCAGATGATTGAGGATGCAGAAAAAAGCGGGGAGCTGACAAAAAACAAGACCATACTTGAGGCCACAAGCGGGAATACAGGGATAGGCCTTGCAATGGTTGCGGCTGTAAAGGGTTACAGGATAATGCTTGTCATGTCCGAGGCGGTAAGCGAAGAGAGAAAAAAGATACTCCGTGCAATGGGGGCTGAACTCAGGTTTACACCCCCGCACCTATCCACAGATGGGGCAATAGAATTTGTATATGACCTTATAAGAAAAGAGCCTGAAAATTACTGGCTCGCTGACCAGTATAATAATGAATCTAACTGGAAGGCCCATTATAACACTACAGCCCCTGAGATATGGGAACAGACCGGCCATGAGGTAAATGCAGTGGTTGCTTCCCTTGGGACAGGCGGCACACTGATGGGCCTTTCCAGGAGATTAAAGGAATTTGACCCGAAGATTCAGATAATAGGCATGGAGCCCTACCTGGGCCACAAGATTCAGGGGCTAAAAAACATGAAGGAGTCCTATACCCCCGGAATATATAACAAAACCAGAGTAGACCGCATCATCAGGATAGATGATGAAGAGGCATACCA
>CAZXUA010000133.1:3736-13221 GCA_964643755.1 uncultured Desulfatiglans sp.
AATCTCGTGACTGGAGTTCAGACGTGTGCTCTTCCGATCTTGATGAAGAGGCATACCAGACTGCAAGGCTTTTAGCTAGGAAAGAGGGTATCTTCTGCGGAATGAGTTCAGGCGCTGCAATGGCCGCTGCCATTACCGTGGCAAAGGAGATGGTGAGTGGAACCATCGTGGTAATCATCCCTGATGGCGGCGAAAGATACCTGAGCACTGCCCTGTTTGAAGATAAGACAAAGACTGGTCAGATATTTTACAACACAGTAACCCGAAAAAAGGAGGAGTTCACCCCCCTTGAAAAGAACAGGGTCAGCATATACTCCTGCGGCCCTACCCTTGCCCAGCCCATAAACATAGGTGAATGCAGGAGGTTTGTATTTTCCGACCTTTTAAGACGTTATCTTGAATCCAGGGGATATGAGGTAACACACATAATGAATGTGACTGATATTGATGACAGGACCATTCAGGGGGCAGAAAAGGCAGGAACACCTCTCAGGGAATTCACAGATAAATTCTATGATGAGTTCATGGAAGAACTCGACATATTGAGGGTAAAAAAGGCAAAGGCATATCCAAAGGCATCAGAGCATGTCAATGATATGATAGAACTCGCAGGCAAACTGTTTGAAAAGGGATATGCATATGAAAAATTCAGATCACTGTATTTTAATATCGCCAGGTTCAGGGATTACGGCAAACTCAGCCGTATAGACCTTAACAAGATAAGACTGGGCAAAACCGTAGACCTTGAACAGTATGAAAAGGATAATCCCAGGGATTTTACACTTTTAAAGAGATCAACCCTGAATGAGCTGAAAAAAGGGATATTCTACCAGACAAAGTGGGGGAACATCAGGCCAAGCTGGCACCTTGAATGCCCTGCCATGACCCTGAAATACCTTGGTGAAACCTATGATATACATACCAGCGGTATAGACCTGATATTCCCACACCATGAAAACTCCATTGCCATTGGCAAGGCTGTAACCGGGAAATCCCCTGCAAGGTACTGGCTTCATAATGAACTGGTTATGATAGATGGGAAAAAGCCGTCACAGGTAAGTGACCCTGCCTATTCCATAAAGAAGATCCTTGAAAAGGGCTACACCGGGAGGGAGCTTCGCTACTGGCTTCTATGCAGCCACTACCGAAAGCCTGTGAGTTTTTCATGGAAAAAACTGGATATGGCTAAAAAGACCCTTTCCAATATGGATAAATTTATTGCGAGGCTTAATAGCTGCCGCGAGGTTTCATCAAACCCTGAGATAGATCAGACCTGCTATGATCTCAGGAACAGTTTTAACACTTGCATGGATGATGACCTCAATATTGCCCCTGCCCTTGCATCTATATTTATATTCATGAACAGGGTAAATATTCTGATTGATAAAAGCGGTCTATCACAGGAAGATAGGCTTAAGATTATGGCATCCCTCAGGGATATTGATTCGGTGATTGCTGTTTTTAACCTTGATGAACAGATTTCTGACCCTGAAGTAACAGAGATGCTGAAAAAAAGAGAAGAGGCGAGAAGATTAAAGGACTGGGAGAGATCGGACCGTATCCGCAGAGAACTCCTTGAAAAAAAGGGGGTAGAAATAACAGATACAGCCGATGGCCCCATCCTTAGAAAGATCACTCAGTAAATCCAGGGGCAATATCGTAAACAGAATCCTCATGAGGCGCCTCCACTTCAACCTCAACGCTCTCTGAATCTGTTTCAAAGCCCGGGGCTTGCCCATCAAAACCTGGCGCATCTCCGGTAGAAGGGGGATAGGTTTCACCAGGGTAGCCCTCTGCTACTGTCTGCTCCTTTTTACCCTTATGCTCAAGGGAGATATTCAACCCCTGTGATTTGCCATATTCCATGAATGAGCCTTTGTTAAGCCGGACTGCGCCCATTGGCGTAACATAGATTGCAGACTGATTCTGCACAGGGCAGTGGTGCTCACAGAATCCGCAGCCTGAGCACCTCTCTTCAAGTACCTCCGGCACAGGCACAGGATTACCAGGCTCAGACCTGAATTTTATGGCGCTGTAAGGACACACCTCATCGCACACCATACACCGCTTCTGGTGCTCCCATGCAAGACACATATCACGCATGATCCTTGCTGTGCCTGTCTTTGCCCATCTTCTGTCCATTAGATCAAGAGGCCTTATCGCCTCTGTGGGGCATGCGACACCGCAGTTATTGCAGTCAGGATTGCATGCGCCCCTTTTGGGCACAAGTGACGGGCTGAAAAGCCCTTCAATGCCACGGGTAAACCATACAGGCTGGAGCGCATTATTGGGGCATGCAGCCATGCATTCCCCGCACCGCACACACAGGGCCAGAAAATCATCCTCAGGCCTTGATCCCGGCGGTCTTACAAGATCCTTTGGTGAAACAGAGCCCACACCGGGCTTGCCATATACTGAGTAAAGTCCTGTAAGATTTGCCGAGGCAAAAACCGCGCCGGCCACCCCTGAATATAAGAGCGCGCGCCTTTCAGGCATAAAGTCCGGGTTATCTTTTCTTCTTACCCCTTTCACATTGAAATCAACCGCATTAACCGGGCATACATCCCTGCATGTCAGGCACCCTATACACTCCTTAAAGGAGGCGTTATCAGGCGAATTTTTATCAATGGCCCCCATTGGGCATGACCTCGCACACTTACCGCATTTGGTGCATTCATCAGATACCCTCCTTTTCACAATGGAAAAACCTGAAAAGAGAGCAAGCATGGCCCCTGCCGGGCATAAATACCTGCACCAGAACCTTGTGTTGATTTTACCTGCGGCAAATATCCCAATAAAAAAGAGTAGCACAAAAAAAATGGTGGCGTACCTGGGGGAAGCGATATCTGCATATAAAAGCCCGTAAACCTCAAAATGTTCGGCAACCGGGTGTATAAGATCCAGCCCCATCTTGCCCAGGAATGTAATCACCGGATAGAGAAACAGGCCATAGAACCTTGTAATAAGAGAGAGCGGGGAGCCAATAAAGACCGTAGAGACACCAAGAATAGCTGAACCGAATATTATAAAAAGTATATAGTATTTTAGTTTGTAAAGATAAGGCTTTCCTTCACCTTTTTTCTTTTTCAGTTTAAGCAATCTGTCGCTGCAATCAATGGTTATGCCCATTGGGCAGATATAACCGCAAAAAAGCCTGCCAAAGAATATGGTTATAAATACCACAATAAGAGCCGGGATAAAGGTTAAAAGGAATACCCTGCCGCTTATCGCTGATCCGAAGACAATCAATGGGTCCATACGGAGATAAAGGTCAGGAGAAACAAGCCCCACCCCTGCTGTCACAGCGGTTACAAGCAAGAATAAAAATGCGGCCAGACTTATAAACTGTACTATGGTTCTAAATCTCATATGTTTCCCTGTATACAGGCTCAAATATCAGCGCCCGTTTTATTTACAGGCGCTGATCTGTTTTGTGAAAAACGGGAAGAAAAATCAGACCTGTATCTCCTTTACGGTAAGATTTTCTATATCCATCCTGCCCAAGCCCCTTTCATGGGCCTCAAGGATATATTTCACCTGGGCTGGTTTATATTTTTTCCCGTACCACGGGAATCGGGTTACAGCAAAGGCATCTGCGGCTACCATATCTTTTGATGCGATAATGGTATCTTCCTTGAGCACCTTTCCCGGCCCCCTGGGCCCGTTTGTGGAGAGCACCCTTGTGGCATCAATCACGGTAAGGTCAGCCTTGAGCACAGTGCAGAGATCTACTATTGATGATGATAACTCCTTTGTATGCATGCCGGAGCGATCCCATACAAGGCCCATCATCCCTTTCATGGAAAGGCTGACACCGGTGGCTGTATGGGATTTTGCAACAGGCACTGAGATGAGGGTATCAACCTTGAATGCCTCCTGAAATATACCGTTACGGCTCATCTTTTTGGCATCTTTGATTTCAGTATCCTTGTAAAATCTGTCACTTGAAGCGCCTACAACCCTTGTATTTTCGAGTTTTCCGCATGCATCAAGAATACCGGAGCGTTTCAGACATGTATCTGTATCAAAGAGGGGATAATCTGCGATAAGGATATTTGAGGCCCCTGCCTCATTGCACATTTTAACGATTTCACTAACAACATCGGGGTGAGTTGTTGTTGCCATTGCAGGAGGGTTTGGAAAGCTCATATTGGGCTTTATAAGAACCTTGCCCCCCTTTTTAACAAATTTATTCATACCTCCCAGGAGCTCAACAGCCGCCCTTGCTGCCTTTGCTGCCTCACCCTTCACAACCGCTATATCGGGCAGGGGTTCGGCTAAAATCCTTTCTGGAATAATAAGCCCTGAACTGCCAGCAGCCAGAAACAGAAGACCCTTCATCTGATATTTCAGAAATCTCCTTCTGCTCAGCCGCTCTTCAATTAAATTGTTCATCTTTTTAAAATATTCTCTATCCATCCCGGTGCCCCCTCTTCTGATGACAAGCAATATTCACTACAGTTTAACAACCAATATATATTTTTCAACCACTTTCTAATGGCTTTTTTATATTTCATTGAATGCCCTTTTTATACTGTCAAGCGCCTTTAGCAGGGTTTTTCTTGTACATGCAAGATTTATCCTCTGAAACCCCTCTCCGCCAGAGCCGAACTGCGGCCCGTTATCAAGCCATACCTTTGCCTTTTTTATAAGGATCTCATCTATTGTTGAATCTGGCAGCCCGTACCCTCGGAAATCAAGCCATGAAAGATAGGTGCCTTCAAGGTCAGTGACCTTTATCTGCGGAAGATTATCCTTTATAAAACTTTTCATGACTGAGAAGTTATCATGGATATAAAGAAGCAGTTCATCAAGCCACCCTCCACAGAGTGTATATGCTGTTTCAGTGGCAGTTAGCCCAAAGATATTTGGTGTTGAGATAGATAATCTCTGAACCCTGTTCAGGAACAGTCCCCTTATGTGAGGATCACTTATAATAATATTTGAGCATGCGAGCCCTGCCAGATTAAAGCTTTTGCTTGCTGCCGTACAGGTAATGATTTTTGGATTTTTGCCTGAAGATATCTTGGCCATAACATGGTGACTGTAGCCGGGCATTATCAGGTCTGAATGGATCTCATCAGATAAGATCAGGGTGTCATATTTCATGCAGAGTTTATTAAGCGTTTGGAGCTCATCCATTGTCCACACCCTTCCAACAGGGTTATGGGGGCTGCACAGCACCATCATGGATGCGCCACTTTTAAGGAGCTGCTCAAGATTATCAGAATCCATGGTATATCGATTATCCTTTATAATCAGCCTGTTTTCTATAGCCCTGCGATTGCTGGCCTCAATGACCTTCTTAAAGGGGTGATATACAGGCGGCTGGATGATTATTTTATCGCCCTCATCAGTAAAGGCACTTATTGCAGCGCTGAATGCCGCAACAACCCCGGGTGTGCTAACAATCCACTCCCTGTCAATATCCCAGCTGTGCCTTTTTTGCATCCAGCCTGCTACTGCCTGCCTGTATGAATCGGTGGGATATGTATAACCGAATATGCCATGTTTTGCCCTTTTCAAAAGTGCATTAATAACCTCATCAGGGGCCTGAAAATCCATATCAGCAACCCACATGGGTATGATATCTTTATCGCCCCGGGATTCTCTTAAGTCCCATTTTACAGAACCGCTCTGTTCACGTGTAATCTCTTTGTCAAAATTATATTTCATATGGATATTCCATCACATCCTTAATCCACACTGGTTATATATACTATCACTACCCCTTTAAATACTGAAGAATGAGAGGTAAAACAAGTATGGATAACAATGTTGATATTATTATAATTTCAGCAACCTCCTTCGGATTTTTATCATATTGCTCAGCAAGGAGGTAATTGAATACCGCCACAGGCATGGAGCACTGGAGAATAAATACACCCCTAACTGTGCCTGTAAAGCCGAAAAGCCATGATATCAATAAACCTGCCCCTAACCCCATGCCTGTACGCACAATGGATAATGAGAATGCCCTTAACCTATTTAATACCCGCATTTGCGAGAGCGAGACCCCAAGGGTTATAAGCATGACAGGTATGGTGATATCCCCAATGAGCTTTGCGGATTTTTGGATCCACTGTGGAGGGGATATGCCTGTGATGAGGAGGATAAATGATATCAGTACAGAAACAATCACAGGGTTTTTATAAATTGCAGAAACAGAAAAGGTGCCTGAATAAAGAAAGATGGCGACTGTAAACTGACCTGTCAAAATTATGGCAAATATAACAATAGCCAGGGCAAGCCCTTCTTCTCCATAGGCGAAAAGGCACACTGGAAGCCCCATATTGCCTATATTCGCAAACATCAGAGGCGGCAGAAATGCATTTATTGAAAGTCCTGAAGAGCGGAGTATCAGATAACCGGTGATCCCGAATATCAGGAGGGCTGCCACAGTGGCGAGAGAAACCCTGCCAAGCAGGGCATGGTGTATCTTAATATTTGTCAGGGTAGAAAAGGCAAGACAGGGTGACCCGATATTAAGGGCAATTGAGGTTACGAATTCAAGGTCATATTTCCTGCCGCTCCTGGCCCAGATGAATCCAACTGCAATTACAACTAATATAGGAGCTACAACCTGTAATAACTGGTTAATCATATAGAATTATTTATAGTTCTTCGGATCAATCTCATATTTTTTTACCTTGTACCCGAATATCCTTTCAGTTGTTTTAAGGGCCAGGGCCGCCTTTCTCATGTTTCCCCTGCTGCTCTTCAGAGAATCAATGATCAGGTCCCTTTCAAAGTTGGCAATAGAGTCTTCAAGCGACATGGACTGCTGGGTGCCTGTATCCTCTGCGGTCTGGAGCGTCATCGGAAGGTGATAGCTGTGTATAACCTGCCCCTCACACAGAAGCACCGCCCTTTCAATACAGTTTTCAAGTTCCCTGACATTTCCGGGCCAGTGATAGCGGGTAAGGGCATCTATCGCAGGCGTGGATATCCTTTTTATATCCTTCCCGTACTCCTTTGAGTATTTATCAAGAAAGAAATCAGCGAGCATAAGTACATCTGCCTCCCTTTCCCTCAAGGAAGGGAGGTAAATCGGGTATACATTTAACCTGTAAAAGAGATCCTCTCTGAAGGTGCCCTTTTCAACGGCATCTGAAAGATCAATATTGGTTGCAGCGATGATGCGGACATTGACCTTTATTACCTTTGTTCCTCCAAGCCTTTCAAGCTCTCTCTCCTGAATCACCCTTAAGAGTTTTCCCTGGCTTTCAAGAAGAAGAGAGCCTATCTCGTCCAGGAAAATGGTTCCATTATTAGCAAGCTCAAACTTGCCCGCCTTTTGCATGCTTGCGCCTGTAAATGCCCCCTTCATGTAGCCAAATAATTCAGCTTCAACAAGGTTGCCTGGCAGTGCCGCACAGTTGACCTTGATAAAGGGGTTTGAGGTGCGCAGGCTGTTATAATGTATTGCATTGGCCACAAGCTCTTTACCTGTCCCGCTTTCACCCAAGAGCAGGACATTGGCATTGCTCTTTGCCACCTGGCTTATAAGATGGAACACCTCCTGCATCTTATGGCTGTTGCCTATAATATTGCTGAAGCTGTATTTTTTTCCAAGCTCCTTTTTAAGCCTTATGTTTTCCGTGTTAAGCTGCTCCTTTTCCTTGTTGATCTGCTCAAGCATGGCCACCTTCTGGGCTATCAGGATGCTTATTATGGATAAAAGCCTGACATCCTCATCTGGTGATTCGGTCTCTTCAAACAGTCGGTCAACGCTTAAAGAGCCTATGACATGGTTGCTGTCTTTTATGGGGACACAGAAAAATGCAATCTTTGATTTGTCTATGTTGCTTCTGGAACCTGTACGGTCAAGAAAAAGGGGCTCTTCATTAAGTCTGGGCACTGCCATTGGCCTTCCTGTCTCTATGACCCTGCCGGTAATCCCTTCGCCAAGTTTATAGCGTCCCTTTGTCTTTGCAGTGGAGGAGATCCCGTGAGCAACCTCTATGTGTATCTCGCCCGTTTCATGGTTTAAGAGAGAAATTGAACCCCTGCTCATGCCCAGGTACTCTTCAAGAAGATCAAGAACCTTGTACAGGGCCTTCCTCAGATCAAGTGTGCCATGTATTGCCTTTGTAATTTCATAGAGGCATTGAATTTCATCCGGTTTCGGATTAACTGTTTTTTCAGACATTAATTTTACCCGTTTCCCCAGTTAAATAATTTCAAGAATCCAAAATTGGAATAAACGCACATGCTTATTACAAAAATGTAATTAATTATGCAATTACTATTTTCTTAAAATGTTGAATTTATAAACTGGTACCCATTCAGAAAGAGGCAAATTCTTGATGGAGCTTTCAGTCCCGCTTTTAGCGGGATCAGCTAACTTTTTTGTTTGAATGCCTTTTGCTGAAAGCTGAATGCTGAGGGCTGACTGCTTTCACCCAAAAACAACAGTGTGAATGAACATTAATAAAACAGCCAATAACTCAATCGTTGAAATTCTCTTTTTCATTTGTCTTTGACGAGGCAATCAGGTAGGCAATCTTGGAGATAACAAGCCCCCTGATGAGATATTCTATTGAGAAACGCTGGGAGTCAGTAAGCTCATCAAATTCCATAATCTCTATAACATTTCTTACCATAGTCTCGATAGACAGGAAGATATTCTTCTGCTTGGGGTTAAGATCACCCTTTTTAACCCTGCCCCACACAGCAGGGACAATATAGGTTATCGGGTTTACGAGGAGATCCTTCTTGTGAATAGAAAAGATGGTATCTGTTGTTTCATCTATTATCTGTTTTATCCGTAAGATAGCAGAACTGTCACCGCTATTTGACATGGAAAACTGAATCAACTTATGCCCCTTCGGGTCAGTGTCGTTAAATCTAGCTGTTATGGTTTTATCTTTTTCTCTCATCTTTATATCAACGGAAAATACTATATTGTTATTACAGGTTTATGACTCTGTTGACTTATATCTATCAATAATCATGCCAATTAAAGATTTAATAAAATTACCAGTAATAACAGGTTGATATGGAGATAACTGTTTACCTGGCAAATATTTTTTAAGCCAATTTGTCGCCATGAACGGGAAATTGATGCCATTAATTTGACGTAACATATTGAATAATGAAATAAAAAATCAATGCAAACAAAATGACAGGAAAATGCATAAATAACCATAAAAACGGGTATTAAGGTGTGGGATTATCGAGAAATAGGGAAAGTACTGATCCCGACACCCTTAATTAAAGATCATACCCTTTATCATCTGGAATACCCAAATAGAAATCACTCTCATTTTAGATAGTGAATTTCATCTGTAGCGATCTTTTTGCAGTGGACTTCATCATTTGACGTTGTATACAATGCTTTATAACAATCCAAGATTTTTCTGCATGCACTGGCGGCCTGCCTGCTCTTTTTTGATTCATCCGCATAAAAGGAGGCAGAATGATTAGCAATATTTGAATACATCTTTTCATAGGAGGCTGTTACTTGTTGTGGATCCATGTAT
>CAZXUA010000134.1:0-13198 GCA_964643755.1 uncultured Desulfatiglans sp.
GAGATAATGAGCGGTGACTGGAGTTCAGACGTGTGCTCTTCCGATCTCGTGACAGCGCTGCAACCGGTTTTGACAAGCCGCAGGTGGATTGTCCTGACCTGGAAATACCCGTTCCGCCTCTCAGGACATCCCCTGAGTTTGAAAAAATTAATGTAATTGATAAAAGGATTGAGAATATTAATAAAGAGTTAAATGAGATCATTCCTGTTATAAAAAATAATGTTACAACCCGCAGGCAAATAGAGACCAGACTAAAAGAAAAGGAAAAAGAGATCAAAGAGGTTAAAGAGACCAAAAAGATAAAAGGCAAGGCTGATAAGAATGAGGCACCAAAAGATGAAGCAGGTCTGGATGAGCTTCTCAAGGAGGCGGAAGGGCTTAGAGCCGAGGCAGAAAAGCAAAAGGAGATCTCAGAGAGACTTGCACAGAAGATTGACAATATAGAATCGGAATTAAAACTGATACCTTCAGGGGTTACAAAATAGAAATAAAAAGGGATTATCATGAAAAGATTTGTTTTGTCATTTTTGATGATTATTTTCTGTTGCTCCATTACACTGTCGGAAGAAAATACAGTTTATATAAAAGGGCTTCAGCCGGGCTCGCCTGCTGAAAGGTTAGGCCTTTTACAGTATGATCAGATTGTCTGCATTGACGGCAGTCCGATTAAAACCGAAGAGGATTTTTCGAATGTGGTGGATAACTTCTCAAAAGGAAACCACTCGATTTCCATTATCAGGGATGGAAAACAATCGGATTTCGAATTTACGGTAAATGCCAAGGATATTAAAACCGGTTTTGGTGCCAAAGCAATGAAAGTCGATATGGAAAAGGCATCGGAATTTTTTGATCGCGGATTGGAAATTGTAGGTCAGGCACGGTCAAAAGAGGATGTAAATAAGGCGATTGATGAATTTCTTCAGGCAGAATCCTATGCGCCCTTTCTTCCGGAGATTCATTACAATCTGGGTTTCCGCTATATGGATATTGAGGATTATGAAAAAGCAGAGAAGCACCTTGAGAGATATCTCAGGTTGGCCCCCAATGCACCGGATATAACCATGGTGAGTGAATCCCTGGGCAAGGCTTCATATATGCGCAAGAGGATTGAGCAGGCCAAAAAAAGGATGCTTGACCCCGGTTCCTGGTTATTTGCCGGCGAAGAGCCTGAAAGAGAGCCCGCCATAGGGTTTATACCTGAAAATATGGTATCTACAGAATTTAAAATATCTAAAGAGGGCGTTTTATATGCCAAAAATCCGGGATCACAATCCCCGGATAAAGGCATACAGAGATACCTAAAAAAACAGGAGTGGCTTCATGTTAATATGAACGGAAGATTTTTTGAATATGCCTATGTTTCTTGTTATGGATGCCCGAATGATCCTGAGCTTGACCCCTCATTTATTGCGGAAGACCTTTTTACAGAGAGATTTATAGGTTTTATGGATGCAATCTCAGAAAAATCCACTGGCTACTATATAGCAAGGATAAAGGGTGAGATTAAGATCGATGGTAATAACCCAATGATAGTCCAAAGTTTTTACAATTACACATGGAATAAATGGGATTGGATCTATTATAAGGGGTTGTGGCGTTCTTTTATAACCGACAAGGATGCAGGCAAAAGATTTTTGGATGATGGAAAATATCTTAAATGCAGGGTAAGTCACATAATCAAATAGTGTAAAATAGCGCAGGTGAAGTTGATGAAAAAGGTATATTTTGTTTTATTTACGGCCATATTTTTGTTTATGGCCATTAATGCATATACTGATGAATATCAAAAGGAGGCCTCCATATTTTTGCCGGGTTTTTATCTTAAGGCAAAGGAGTTGCTTAATTCTTCTATTGAAAATATTACACAGCTTGAAAAAGAGATAGAACAGAACAGGGATACAATAAAGAGGTCTGAAAAGATCATCCTCATTGCAGGCCGGAGAGAAGATCAAAAGGCCAGAGAGGTGGAAAATGCAGCAAGAGAGGCGCTGATTACGGCAACCGATGCCCTTAAAAAAAATGAGGAGACATTAAAAGAGTGGCAGAAAAAAAAAGAGAGGGCTGAGAAGGCCCTCTTACATATAAAAAACATGGCCAATGCAAACCATGGCTCAGGACAAAGGCCCGGGGGTTTTGTCTCAAATATAGAGGGCACCGCTGAAACAGTAAAACCGGACGGTGAAAGGGTTTACCTTAACGGGGATTCACCAGTTTTTTTTGAGCAGGGGGATAAGATAGTAACCCACAAAGATGGCTCATTAGAGATGCAGTTTCTTGATGGAAGGGGAAGAGCGCGGTTAATGCCCGACACACAAATCGTGTTCGCCGAAAATTCTTCCGTTAAACAGGATCTCCTGATTATCAAGGGGAGATTTTATGGAGTCATTGACAAGGTGGACGATTATTTGAATAAAATCAAAAAAGGCATTAAAGATTATCAGGAAAATCTGAAAACTATAGACAGCTATTTTTCTGATGATGATATCAAAAAACGCGTTGTCGGGCAGATCTATATAAATCTCTTAAGTCCTTTCAATATTTATGGCAAAGGAGCTAAATATGTTCAAGATCCAAAAACAGGGCAAATCACAAATTATTTTGGCGTCACTGCTGTTTGTGCGGTGAGGGGCACGATATTTGCTATTGAAAACAGGGAAGATGGAAGCGGTGAAGTCTCTGTAACAGAAGGTATCTTGGAGATCACTCCCAGAGACGGGGAGACCTTCAGTCTTGAAGAAGGGTTCAGTGTAAGTTTTAAAGATAACAAATTTTCAGAACCTTTTAAGATAGAGAACCTGAATAGATGGTGGGAAAATGAATGATAAAAGAGCAGTAGTAAAGACCTCGCCTTTTTCGGCTGTTGCGACCCTTATTTTTTGTTTTGTGATGCTGATTGTCGGCATAGTATTTCTAAAGGGCATACTCCCTGATGAACCTCTGGCAGTAATCTTTATGATCCTGTGGATGATTTTTTGTATCGGAGGCATCATCTATTCAATTATCGTTTTGGTATCCTATTCAAATGATGAAAATAAAGACATCTCTCTGATCGCCACTGATGTAATAGATATAAAGGATAAAGATAATGAAAAAGTAATGGATTTTGATGAGAGGCTTAGAAAACTAGAGTCATTAAAAAATGACCATCTTATAACTGAAGAAGAATACAGGCTTAAGCGCGAAGAGATATTAAAGGAAAAATGGTAACATCCTTTGTGAGACAGGGGACGGGCATAAAAATCTAAATTACTTCTGAATAGTTGTGATATCAAGGCGGTTAAAGGTTTTTACCTTTGACCGCCTTGCTTTTTTTGGGGTAATGAAAAGAAAAATCTGATATCAATTACTTAATGCTAGTCATCATTTTTACAATAATACGCAAAGCGTTAAATCAGGATGTTCCCACGGTGGGGCGTGGGAACAAGAGTAAAATGATAAAATGGATCCCCGTCTTCGCGGGGATGACGATTAAGCCAAAATGCCTGTGCGGTTTCCTTGAGTCAACAGCATTGGGAGTATATGAAAGGCAAGAGGTCGGAAATACCTGCCATAGGTAGACAAGAATACCTCCCCAACGAAAAGCAAATGAATTCCCGTCTTCAGGGAATAAGGTTGAATGTATGGATTTCTGAAACAGTTAAATAATGCATCTCATATATGGCGAATAATAATTATTTCTGCTATATTACCCCCGCCCATTAACCGGAACAGACTTTTTTAATCTATACAGATCGGATGGCAATCAATGATATATCTGTTAAAGCTATTTAAATACCTGAAAAATTATACCCGCCACATGGTTATCTCCATGCTGTTTCTGATACTTTCAGTAATCTTCACCATGATACAGCCAAAGCTTATTGAGTGGGTTATTGATCATGGTATAGGTGCGGGGGTTGCAAAAAATATTATCTATGGGGCAGCAGGGATACTTATTACAGGGCTTATCGGTAATGCGGCAAATCTTTTTAGCGGCTTTTCGCTCATAAAGGCCGGACAGGGTTTGAGCCATGAGATAAGGAGCGACCTCTTCCGCAAGATTGTCTCCTTTTCATTTATTAATTTTGATAAATGGCGCACAGGCGAGCTGATGGTAAGGCTTAATTCTGATGTCAACACTGTCCGCATTTTTATCAGGATGGGCCTCTTTATGATTGTCCAGTCAGTTGTGACAATATTCAGCAGCATTATCTTTATGTTTATTACTGATGTCAGGCTTGCCACCATCATGTCCATAATTATGGGAGCGACCCTTATATTGTCTTTAGCCTTTGTAAGCATTATGCGCCCTCTTTTCATGAAGATGAGGGTAAAACTGGATGAGCTTAACAACACACTCCAGGAGAACCTGGCAGGGGCAAAGGTGGTAAGGGCCTTTAACAGGCAGGTATTGGAAAAGGATAAATTCAGCGTTAAAAACCGTGATATATTTCTGATAACCCTTAAGATTGGATACCTCTTTGCGTCATTCATGCCCTTTATGCTCTTTCTGGGGAACATGTCAGTCACCCTTATACTGTGGATAGGAGGTGCCGAGATTATCAGAAACCACCTTGCCGCAGCATCCGGCTTTACGCTTGGGCAGTTGACCGCATTCAACAACTACGCAATGATGTCTATCTTCCCACTGGTTATGCTTGGCATGGTCTTAAATTTTATCTCAATGGCAAGCGCATCAGCAGAGAGGATATTTAAACTCATGCAGGAGCGCCCCGGGATTGATAAGCCTGACTCCCCTCTCCCAGCTGATAATATAAGAGGCAGCATTGAGTTTAACGGGGTCTCATTCGGGTATGGCGATGGCGAGGATGCCCTTATTGATATCAATATACGGATTGCACCGGGGGAAAAGGTGGGCATCATTGGCGGCACAGGAAGCGGCAAATCAAGCCTGGCCAGCCTTATTCCAAGGCTCTATGATCCAAGGAGGGGAACGGTGCTGGTTGATGGCGTTGATGTTAAAGAATATGACCCTTCGGAATTAAGAAAAAAGGTAGGCATTGTCCTTCAGGACCCGGTGCTTTTTTCAGGCGGCATAAGGGAGAATATCCTTTATGGCAAACCTGATGGAGATCAGTCCCTTGCCGAAAGGGCCGCAGGTATAGCCCAGGCCATTTCGTTTATAACAGAAAAGGGGTGGGATACAGGTATAGGTGAAAGGGGTACAGGGCTATCAGGCGGGCAGCGTCAGAGGGTCGCCATTGCCAGGACTATTGCTGCTGACCCTAAGATAATCATACTTGATGATGTAACCTCATCCCTTGATCTTGATACAGAAAGAAAGGTCACACGCGGTATTTATGATGAACTTAAGGGTGCCACGGTTATTATTATCAGTCAGAAGATAAAGACCATTAAGGAGAGCGACTGGATCATCGTAATGGATAAGGGCAGGATAACAGGAAAAGGCACACATGAAGAGCTTCTTGTCAGCAATGATATCTACAGAAAGATCGCTGAGACGCAGAATGAATATATACAGTAGGTGAGTTGAGGAGCAGGTTGAATGGAAGAAAATATTAACAAAAAAAAGAAGAGACCCCCTGCTGTAGGCCCTGGCCCAAGGCCGGGTGTAATAGAATCAGCAAAGGATGTAAAAGGCGCATTTAAAAGACTCATTGCCTATTTCGGGACGCAAAAAATTTTACTGGTCGTTTCCGCCATTATCATATTTGTTAGTGTATTCCTGAGTGTAGCCGGCCCTGGTGTTCTTGGCGGTGCCATAACAGATTATCTGGAAAGAGCGCCCAATCTTGCGCTATTTTTCAGGCAGGTGATTATCCTTATTATTATATATGCCGGCGCATGGATCACAGAGGCTTTTACAAGGATAGTCCTTATCAGGGCATCCAACAATATCATATTCAGAATGAGACAGGATGCATTCAACCACATCCAGGGGCTCTCCATGTCATACTTTGACAGGGAGGATGTGGGCGAGATCATGTCACGCCTTACAAACGACATAGAGGCCATTGAGCAGGGGGTAAACAATGCATTCAGCGAAGGGCTGAGGGGCCTTTTAAGCGTGATCATGACGCTCGCTGCCATGCTTATGCTCAATATCAGATTTACGCTTGTTGTTGTTGCGACTGTGCCTGTAATGGCCTTTGTTGCTGCAACCATAGGTATCAGGGTAAGAAAGGCATTCAGGGTAAACCAGCAGAAGATAGCAGACCTCAACAGCAAGGTTGAAGAATCCATATCGGGAGTAAAGGTTATAAAGACATTCGGTATGGAGAAAAGGGAGATAGAGGATTTTGAAAGGGTAAGCATTGAGGCGAGGGATGCCGGCACCATTGCAGAGATGATTTCCCATATCTTTATGCCTGTAATGCAGCTCATTACCACAGTAATACTTGCCCTGCTTGTGGGTATTGGCGGGTATCTTGTATTAAAGAACAGCTTAGTCTTCTCCATTGGGCTGCTCATCAGCTTTATAATGTATTCAAGAAATTTCCTCTGGCCCATACAGCAGATCACAGCGATCTACAATGTCATACAGTCTGCCCTGGCAGGCGCTGAAAGGGTCTTTGAGATACTGGATACAAAACCTGCGATAGTGGAAAGACCTGAACCGGCCCCATTCAGCGAGGGGGATATTGTTTTTAAGGATGTATCTTTTGCTTATGTGGAAGGTAAGCCCGTACTGGAGGAGATAAATCTTACTGTTCCTCATGGAAAGGTAATTGCCATTGTCGGCCCCACAGGGGCAGGCAAGACCACGCTCATTAACCTCCTTGGCAGGTTTTATGATGTTAACAAAGGGGCAATAACCATCAACCGGACAGACATCAGGGATATGGAGATAAATTCCCTTCGGGCATCCCTTGGTGTGGTGCTCCAGGAACCATTCTTTTTTGCAACCACAATCAGGGAAAACCTGCTCTATGGGAATCAGAAGGCCACGAATGATGAGATGATGGAGGCGGCAAGGCTAGCCAATGCAGCCCATTTTATAAGCAGGCTCCCAAATGGTTATGATACTGTGCTTACAGAAAGGGGGCTAAATTTATCCCAGGGTGAAAGGCAGCTCTTAGGGATAACAAGGGCCATCTTAAGAGACCCTAAAATACTCATACTTGATGAGGCCACAAGCAGCATAGACAGCCTTATTGAGGCGCAGATACAGGAGGCGCTTTTAACCCTTATGAAGGGCAGGACATGTCTTATCATTGCCCACAGGCTCTCAACAATTAAGAATGCTGACAGGATTATCGTAATCCATAACCGCAGGATTATTGAGGAGGGCACCTATAATGAACTGATAGCCAAGAATGGCTTTTATGCGCACCTTTATGCCATGCAGCAGAACCAGGATGACATTTCGGAGGAGATGTTTGAACTGGATTAACAGTAACTTAGAGGAGGATACCCGATGCTTTTAAAACACTTTTTCTTAGAAAAAATCGCTCACAGCTCATATATTCTTGCAGGCAGTAAGAGCTGTGCTGTAATAGACCCGCAAAGGGATTCAGATCTGTACATCAACGAGGCCCGCCAAATGGGAGTAAGGATTACTCATATCCTTGAAACCCACCTGCATGCGGACTTTGTCTCCGGGCACATGGACCTGGCAGCAAAGACAGGTGCGAAGATATATGCCCCGAAATCCGGCAAATGCAAATTTGAACATGTCGCATTATCAGAAGGTGACAGCTTCATTATCGAAGATATGAAACTGGATGTCCTGGAGACACCGGGGCATACCCCTGAACATATTGTCTATGTGGTCACGGATCAATCGCGGGGTGATTCTCCCATTGGGGCCTTTGTGGGTGATACAATGTTCGTGGGTGACGTTGGAAGGCCTGACCTGTTCCCTGATATAGCTGAAGATCTGGCAGGCAAACTCTATCACAGCCTCCATGACAAGCTGCTCAAATTACCTGATTATTGTGAGATATATCCTGCCCATGGCGCAGGATCCCTTTGCGGAAGGGCAATGGGAGCAAAATATACATCTACCATAGGTTATGAAAGGAACTATAATCCGAGCCTTAAGCTCAAGGACAAGAATGAGTTCATTCGATCACTGACCAGTAATATGCCCCCGGCCCCGGATCACTTCAGCAGGTGCAGTGATATTAACAGGAAAGGAGCGGAAATGCTCTCAAGACTGCCCGGAATGGAGGAACTCACTGTCCCGGAGTTTAAAGAGAGGATGTTTGCAAAGGATTGCCTGGTGCTTGATACCAGAAATTACGCTGCCTTTGCCGGTTTTCATATACCAGGGGCATTGCATATTGATATTGGAGCAAATTTCCCGACATTTGCAGGATGGGTAATACCACCTGACAGGGATATTCTAATTGTGGCTGACAGTTATCAGGATGCTGTCAACGCAAGGCTCTGGATGCAGCGAGTGGGTATTGACCGGACATCGGCATACCTTGTGGGCGGTATGCAGGACTGGATAAGCAACGGATACAAGACTTCAAATGTCGGTCTTGTCTCAGCCGAATATCTGCACCAGATTGTTAATAGAGACAGAAAATCCATTACATTAATTGATGTGCGTACCCCGTTTGAATATGAGACCGCACATATAGAGGGTGCCGTGAATATCCCGGCCCCTGAAATTCGTTTTCGAAGTAAAGAGATTAAAAAGGATAAACCTCTTTATCTTATATGCGGCACCGGTATCCGATCAAGCCTTGCAGCAAGCATTCTGAAACAAAAGGGCTTTGACGAGGTGCACCATGTGTCAGGAGGCATGACCGGATATATGGCAGCAGGGTACTGATCTTTTTGTTTGAAGGCCTTCCGGATGGATACTTCAACAGAACCAGGATTATATTTCGGAGGAGATGTTTGAATAGAGGATTTTTTACCATATTGCTTGATGGAATACTGCTCTTCTTTTAGAATATATGCATGTTAATATACATTGGAGGGAACCATGAAAACTGTAAGCCCAACAGAACTAAGAAGCAATATTTATAAGCTGCTGGATGAGGTATTAAGCAGTGGTCTCCCTATTGAGATTAATAAGGGCGGTAAATTATTAAGAATAGTTCCTGTGGAAAGAGCCAATAAATTGGCTAATTTAACATCAAGGCCGGATGTAATAGTAGGAAACCCTGATGATCTTGCAGATATCAGTTGGGAAAAGGAGATCAATCTTGATGGTATACCTTGATACCCATATTGTGGTATGGCTTTTTGCCGGTCAGCTTGAAAAGCTCAGTTCAGAGGCAAAAGATCTTTTAAATGAAAACGATATTCTGATATCCCCTATAATACGTCTGGAACTGCAATACCTCCTTGAAATCAATCGAATAACTGCACCTGTCAATGATATTATTGCAGGTTTATCAAACAGCATTGGGCTTAAAATCTGTGATAAAAATTTTAATAATATAATCAACAGATCAATGAACCTGAACTGGACAAGAGACCAGTTTGACAGGATTATCGTAGCAAATGCCGCTATAGATAATAATTATCTGTTAACCAGAGACCAAACCATTCTAAAAAATTACAAAAAAGCGCTATGTTAGAAAAGGTTGCATTCCCTGCCTGAATTCATTCAACTCTATTTTGGGTCTATCTCCGCTTCATTGTGAATGAGTAGCTGCGATTCCTATTGTCACACCCTGTTCCTTCAATATCACCAGACATAGTCCCATGACCTATGAATTTGGCAACATACCCGGTATTATCTGTCATCTGTGCCTCAAAAACGCTTCCATTCATCTGGCCTCTAAAATCAGGCCCACCTGCCGGGTTCATATTTTGAGCAGTAAATATACCATTCAGTGATGGAATTTTAAAGGTATGGTAGGAACGGGCCAGGTCTGCACTGTTAATTACAATTATATCCCAGATTTCACCGCTGCCCGAATTTCCGCCGCTATTTAAAGGGGTATCGCGTCTTGAATTGTCCCATGGAGGCTGATTGTCAGGACGATTATTGTTTCCACCCTGATTGCCAGTCCCTGTATAGCCTGTTCCTGCTGTGTAGCTGTCATTATTTCCGGAATCACCAGGGCATTTTTTCAGATCATCTTCCATCAATTTCAGGTTGGTATTAATGCCAGAACCAGCAGAGCCTATACATCGGTTATAATGCCAGATCCTGTCTGTATCCATTAATTGAGGATAGTAATCCAATTTTTTACTGCACTGTCTTGTTTCCCACTCCTTAGCATACTTGACAGCCTTGTCCGCATATGTCTGGCATGCATTTTCGAGTTCTGCCCCGCTAAGCGCCCTTTGAGCAAACAGGTTAGTTCCAGTCAATAATATGAGCCCTGCAATTGCTAAACATGAAAAAATTTTTATCATTCTTCCCATCTTGATTACTCCTTCTAAAAAAGAACAGCACATTAATTGTTTTTATATATGGTTAAGACCAGACCCAGCTTTGAATATCTATTTATAATTGATATTCAAAGCCGGGTACTTGGTATAAACACCTGGCGTATAATAATATCGGACAGAAAATAATTAACTTTAGATCGATTTTGGAATTAAGAATGCAGACTAAAGGCTGTAGGTTATGGGCTGTCAGGAAAGGCAGGATTTGCCAAATGCAAGTGGTCAGATGGCTTCGCTCAGATGCTATTACATCCCCATGGTTGAATACGGGGTTTACCGTATTCAACCATGGGGCTTTTATCTATGATGAAATATAATCTTTAATAGACCTGCATATTGTTTCTATTATCTTAATAAATTTTGTCTCATCAGGTTCAAGCAGGGTGAATCTAAACCCATAGTAGGTTGAGTTAAAGCCTGACATAAGCGGCACAACACAGATACCGGTTGAAGCCAGCAGACTGTATGTAAACCTCCTGTCAAGGATCTTCTCCTTTTCAATAGTATCTTTAAAAAATAGTTCTACCTCTTTATTTTCAATAGGAAGCCTCTGTCTATCCGTAAGAACCCCGTCTTTAAAAATCACTGACATGTAAAATGCACCGTGCGGCATATTCACGATAAGTTCAGGTATCTTTGAAAAAAGGTCACTGGCAATCTCTGCGCGCCTTTTGTAATCCTTACATCGCTGCGCAACATAGGGGTAGTAGCGCGGGTCGCTCATAATGGTTGGGATCACACTCTGGGGAAGCGTTGTTGAACAGACCTCAAGCATTTTTGAATTTATAAGCGCCTGGGTATAGTCCTTAAAATCTTTGTCTTTATCCCTGTTGTAGAACTCAATCCAGCCACACCGCGCCCCTGGCCATGGGAATTCCTTTGAAATGCCCCGCATCCCGATTGCCGGAACATCCTCAACAACAGATGCAAGCTTTTTATATTCAATATCGCCATAGGTCAGGTTGGAATATATCTCATCCGATATAATAAAAAGATTGTACTTGCGCGCAAGATCAACAATCCTTTTCATGACATGAACCTCATAGACAAAGCCCGTGGGGTTATCAGGATTGATGATCAGTATGCCCGATATCTCGGGATGGGCCTTGATCTTTTGTTCCATCTCTTCGAGATCAGGCTGCCACCCGTTATACGGATTCAGCGCATATGTAATGTAAGGGGCATCAGAATGAGCGGCCTCTGCAGACGAATGTGTTGGATAGGCAGGGTTTGGGCCCATAATCCTCGTCTTGCGATTAAGGTTTCTGTAAACCATTGAGATGGCATCCCCAAGCCCGTTAAAGAAAAGGATGTCATCCGGGGTTATTTGAATGCCCCCTTCAATATTTCTCTCATATGCAATATATTCCCGCGCATCCTGAAGCCCCTTGCTTGGTGAATATCTGTATGTCTTATTTTCAGATACAGCATCGACTACATACTGTTTTATCCAGTCCGGCACCTTCTCTCCCTTCTCAACCGGGTCACCGATATTCTCCCAGATGATGGGCACACCCATTTTCTGTATCCTTTGCGCAATCGCAACAATCTCTCTTATCTCGTATACCAGGTTTTTTGCCCCTGGATGAACAATAATATTCCTCATAATCTCCCTCTATTTATATTATAGAGACACCATCGTATTAGCGTCTTTAATTTATAATATTTGTTTTATTCAGCCGGAAATATTAAACAGTTCTATAAAATTAGCAATGGAAAAGATGTTTTTTGTAGGATATCTATCAGTAAAAAAGCGCTCATTCGATTCACTCTGAATTATGTAGACCCATTGAGGCATGGCATTTCAATTAAAAAGCCCATTCAAATGAATGGGTTCAAGAATTTTTTGGCTCCCCGTTTGCAACCCTCTTCATAACCGTTATCTTTCTCCCTCTGTTAACCGAAAACCTTCAATTTTGACGGGTTATCAAAGATCAGGCTTCCGCCGGTGAACCGGAAGGGGCGTCAATGTCGATTTTCTAACCCTGCTACACGAAGCGAATGTCGCAAATCGAGTCGTGAGCTTGTCGCAAGTTCCTCAATCATCAATCATCCGGTCCTCTGTGGGCAGTGGCGTCCTCGTCGACCCAATCCTCCTCAGTGTAGGTCATGCCCTTTCGACCCGGAACCTTCCGTGAGGCCCCTGGCCGGTAAAAGGGGCAGCTTTTCGGACCATAGCAGAAGGTTTCGAACCGGTACTGTTTCTTGGACGGATTCCACTGGTCGATGATCATTTCCACCGGCATCCGGCAGCCCCAGATGCAGGTCGTGCATTTGGTATCGTAGGTCCGGGCGTCCAGACGGCGATGCCCACGGCTGCGGTAAGTTGCCAGGTTCGGAGGCACTCCAAGGAAAGGTGGCCCGGCAGGAGTTTCACCCTCGGCATTCCTGACGACCTTGAGCCCGCTCGTCTTGTAGAGCGCCGCCGTCTCCTTGCGCGGGTCTTCTACAGGCACGGAGGAGCCTACAAGTTCCATGCCCGTTTGAAACCGGTGCTTTGCGTGTGCAGCTTCACCGACTGCAATCAGGAACGCGCCGGCATCCCCGCCGCAGGTTCCGTCGATACGAAGCACGTACCCAAGGTAGCTGTGGGATCGCTCATCGAAAGAGCGCGTGAGCCGGATGCGGGGCTGGACAGCTACGACACGGCCCGCCCATGCTACCTTCTCCGTGCTTGCCATTGAGCCGTCCATCAGAATCTCCCTACTCCATTGAGTATGCCGTTACTCCTCTTCGAATCCAAAAGAGTCGAAGCGCAGGGTACGGCAATTTTCGGTGACATCGCGGATGGTCTTCTCGGTGGCCCCGTCCGGCAGCTCGGCCCGGATTTCCAGGGTCACCTCGACGTTGGCCCCGATATACTTCGACAGGTGTT
>CAZXUA010000135.1:0-10226 GCA_964643755.1 uncultured Desulfatiglans sp.
ACACCCTATCCTACACTCTTTCCCTACACGACGCTCTTCCGATCTTCTTCTATCTGGATTGCAGGGTACTCCCTGTTTATCAGATCGATGAAATACTCAAGTATGTCAGAAAGGCAGCCGATAGGGTGGAAGGAGAATTAAACCTTCAAATAACAATTGAAACTGTAAACAGGGAGGATGCCTCAGGGGCAACCCCTGTAAATGCGCCTGTCGTCATGGCATTAAAAAGGGCCATAAAAAAGATAAAGGGTGTTGAGGCATCAACCAGGGGCATTGGCGGGGGCACGGTTGCCTCCTTTTTCCGCAAGGCAGGGTTCAATGCGGCGGTATGGAGCACCTGTCTTGATGTGGCGCATCAACCCAATGAATATTGCAGGATAGCTGATATCATTGATGATATTAAGGTCTTTGCATCAATATTTCTGGATGAAACTATTGTATAAAAAGGATAAAGAGGGAATTAACAGGCTGCTTGATGAGGGTGTAATCAGTGGTGTGTTTCCGGGCGCTGTCCTTTTAGTAGCCCTTGGTGGTGAGATCATATTTACAAAGGCAGCAGGTATTTTATCAACCTCCGCCCGGCAGTCGCCTGTCATGCTAAACAGTATATTTGATCTCGCCTCCTTGACAAAACCCTTGGCGACAGCTATTGCGGTTATGAGACTTGTTGATAAAGGGGTTATTTCCCTGGATCAGCCCCTTGTGGAGTTGCTGCCATCTCCTCTCCCTAATGAAAAGAAGGGGATAACAGTTCGTCTGCTACTGTGCCACGCATCGGGCCTCACAAACTGGAAACCTTATTATATTGATCTTATGAAATATGAGCCTTACGAGAGAAAAGGCATATTAAGAGAGAGGATTCTTGCGGAGCCGCTGGCCTATCCATGTGGTAAAGGCACAAAATACAGTGATCTCGGGTTTATGCTTCTTGAATGGATAATTGAACTGGCATCTGCCATGAAGATGGATGAGTACCTTGATGAATTCATTTATCACCCCCTAAGGCTTGATCGCACATTTCTTATTAATAAAAAGGCGCCTTTTGGCCATGATGAGATAGCTGCAACAGAAGCATGCCCCTGGCGAAAAAGGGTTATTCAGGGAGAGGTGCATGATGAGAACGCCTATGCCATTGGTGGTTATTCAGGCCATGCAGGGCTGTTCGGGTGTGCAGAGGAGCTTTACATATTGCTCAGCATGTTAAGGGGGCACTATTATGCTGAGAGGCGTGATTTTTTTAAACCGGAGACAGTTCAACTTTTTTTTACCAAACAGGATATAGTTAAAGAGAGCACATGGGCGCTGGGGTGGGATACGCCATCTAAACAAGGGTCAAGCTCAGGCAGATATTTTACACCCGGCAGTATCGGCCATCTTGGATTTACAGGTACATCGGTCTGGATGGATCTTGAGCAGGATATAATGGTTATACTCCTTTCAAACCGTGTCCACCCGACAAGGGCGAATACAAAGATAAGGCCTTTCAGGCCAATGATACATGATCTTATCATGGAGGCTGTTTTGAATAAAAAAGGTTAAAAATCAATCAGTTTGACATTGTAATGTTTTGCTTGTTATATTGAAAAGCAGTTATAACAATCAGAAATAAGATAACAGTTCAGCTGGATTATATTAAATATTTTCTAAGGAGACGTTAAAAATGAAGATGAACGAAATGATAATCCCAATTAAATACATAAGAGTATTCTCACTCCTGATTCTTGCCCTGATGATTGCTGCATGCGGGAGCAAAGAAGATAAACTTCAGAAGCATCTGGAAAAGGCAAGGGCGTATGCTGAGAGCAATGAGTATAAAAAGGCTGTGATAGAGCTTAAAAATGTTATCCAGCTTGAGCCTAAAAACGACACGGCCCATTATGAACTGGGTGAAGCATATCTCAAACTGAAAGATGGGCGGGAGGCATTTCAGTCATTTTCAAGGGCTGTATCCATTAATCCTGATAATATCCCGGCACAGTTGAAGATGGGTCAGATCCTGCTCCTTGGAAGGAAGACAAAAGAGGCAAAGGAAAAGGCAGGGCTTGTTCTCTCAAAATTGCCTGATGATATAGAGGCATTAAGCCTTATGGCAGGGATATACATCCAGGAGAAAGATCTGGACTCCGCCCTGTCAACACTAATTAAGGTCTCAGAACTCAAACCTGATCACCTGAATACACAGGTATCCCTTGGCAGGGTATATCTTATGAAAAATGACCTTGAAAATGCTGAAAAGATGTTCCAGAGGGTTATAAAACTGGACCCGAAGGATCAGGCATCTTACATTGAGCTCTCCAGAATTTACGGCTCCAGGGGGGAATGGGAAAAAGCGGAAAAGGAGCTTCTTTCAATGGTTGAGGGTGTAGAGTCAAAATATCAGGGTATTAATGTGCTCGCCAATTTTTATGAAAGCAGAAACAGGCTTGATGATGCGGAAAAACAGTATTTAAAGGCGGTTGAACTGGCCCCTGTCGAGGATATAGCCCCGTTAATAAATCTGGGCGCCTTTTATGCGCGCCGGAAATCATATGAAAAGGCGCTTGATGCAATGCAAAAGGCAAGCGCCATCAAAAAGGATGATACAAATGTAATGATGAATATTGCTGCCCTCCATTTTGATTTCGCAAAACTGGATGACGCAGAGGCAACAGTCGACAGCATACTTGCTAAGGATAAAGGGCATATTGGCGCCAATTTTTTAAAGGCAAGGCTTTATCTTGCTAAAAAGGATTTCAATAATGGCCTTGAACGCCTTGAGCTTGTGCTCCGCGATCAGCCGGAAAACAGCGCTGCCCTTTATTTAAAGGGCCTCTGTCTGATTAACAAAGGTGAACTTGAACTTGCCAAGGGGAGTCTCCTTAAGGCTGTTGAGGTTAACCCCCGCCTTGTGGAGGCGCGGCTGATACTTGCAGAATTTTATTTAAGGTCAAGGGATAAGGAGCTCGCACGCAAGCAGATTGACAGCGTGCTTGAAATCCTGCCCGAAAATATCCAGGCGCTTACCCTGCTTGGCAATCTCAGGGTGCTTGAAAATGATGCAAAGGGCGCAGAGGAGGCCTACGTTAAGGTGACAGAGCTTAATAAGGATGATGCAGGCGCCTATATGAGGCTTGGTGTCCTTTATAACATGACCAATAGGGCTGAAGATGCAAAAGGCATGCTTCAAAAAGCGCTTGAAATAGACCCAAACAGGGTAGATGCGCTCGGCATCCTTGTCGGTCTCCTGGCAAAGGAAAAGAAATATGACAACGCAATTGAGCTGTGCAACACATACAGCGCAAAGGCCGGGGATAAAAAGCCATTAATTGCAATAATAGAGTACCTAAGGGGTAATTTATTTCTTGAGCAGGAAAAAATAGATGAGGCCAGGGGATATTTTGAAAAGGCAATAGAGACAGACCCAAACCTTTTGCCTCCCTACGAGATACTTGCAACTATCTCCTTAAAAGACAAAAATCACATGGATGCCATAAAAAGGTATGAAGAGATAATTGCAAAAAGGCCCGATTACTTTGCTGGCTATATGAAAATCGGTACAATATATGACCAGCTGGGTGATAATAAGAAGGCAGAGGAGTTCTATCGAAAGGCCTTATCAATAAAGAAGGATTTCGGGGCTGCCGCAAATAACCTTGCCTGGAAACTCGCCGAAAAGGGTGAGAATATAGATGAGGCCCTTGATTATGCCAGGATCGCCAAGGAGCAGATGCCTGATAACCCCTCAGTCATGGATACACTTGGATGGATATATTACCTTAAGGGCAGCTACCTGAATGCCATTTCAGAGCTGCAGGACAGTGTTGAAAAGGCGTCTGATAATCCTGTTATTAACTATCACCTTGGTATGGCATTGGTTAAAAACAATAAACCGGCAGAGGCGGGGGTCTATCTGAAAAAGGCGCTGACCCTTGACCCCGGTTTTAAGGGCGCTGATGAGGCAAAAAAGGTATTACAAGATATAGAGGCTGGAGTAAATCAGTAGGAGTCAGAATAAAGTAGACAGAAGGAGGTTGCCTATTTCTTCTGTCTACTGTTTCCTGTATGCTGCCTCCTGTCTACTACAATAGGCTTTAAAGATAATGAAAAATTTCCCCTTTAAAATCCTTTTTATATGTATCTTCTTCCCTCCTGTACTCTATATTTTCACCCTTAACGGGCTTGAAATATATCTTCAGAAAAAGGCAGATGAAAAGATCTCTGCCATAATCATTAAGAATGATAGTGAATTATATGAAGGAAGGTATTCTGTAAGGGATGAAATAAATAGAAATATCAGCGGATATCTGGCTGATAAGGCATTACTTTACAGGCTTGGGGTCAATACAGATATTATAGTCAAGACAAAGGGCAATCGTGTATTGTATCCGGATCAGCTGAGCGGGGAAAAAAATGAATATCATCATAATGATAATGGATCAAATGAGACAGCTAACTATATGGAAGTTGCTGCTGAAAACTACAGTATACTGAATAACGGCCTTATAACCTTGACTGAGGTGAGGATCAGACAGAACAGCTGGCTGTCAAACAGTATACTCGTGTTTTATATATTTGCGGCGCTGCTTATGCTGAGGTTTTTTATCCTTAAAAGTCTGAAATACAATGAGGAAAGAGAAAAGGAACAGGCAAGCACAATAGTAAAGCTTTCGGAAAGACTCACTTCATATGAAAATGAGCTTTTACAAATAAAGGAGAAGGAAAGAGGGTATTCGGAGAGCATCGGAGAATTAAACAGGGAAAAGGCAAATCTTTCATCAGATATAGATGGGCTCCTTACAGAGATGGAAAGGCTTGAATCCGGCCTAAAGGCGCAGAAGGAGCTGCGTGAAACAAGGGAAATGGAGATAGCTGCCCTTAAGAAAGAGATAGAAGAGATAAAGCTCAAGAGTGAAAAACCAAAAAAAAAGGGGAGAAAACAGGAAATAATAGATAAAAGATTCAGGGTGTTATATAAAAACCTTACCTTTACAGAGAAGGCGATAGATGGTTTTGTTGATCTTTCGGATGAGCTGCAGCTAAAGGCCGAGGAGATTATCCATCGGATCAATGAGGATGACTCATCCATTAATATCAGGCGGAAGGTATTCAGTAAAGGGGGTAAAATAAATGTGCTTGAGGTTGATTTTGCCTATTCAGGGAGGATATACTACCAGAAGGAGACAAAGGCAAAAAGCCATATCCTGGCAATAGGCACCAAAGCCACGCAAACACAGGACCTTGGTTATTTGGAAAGGGAATATAGTTAGAGACCGCATAAAACACAAAAAAGGAATAATGATATGGGCACAGAAGGAAAAACGATTTTAATAATTGAGGATGACCTTGATGTCTTGTCTGCCTTTGTAAAAAACTTTAAATACCTGGGTTATGAAGTGATAGTGGCGACCGATGGTCTGGACGGCTTAAAAAAGGTGGATGCGGGCGGATATGATATCGTTATCACGGATATTGTTATGCCTTTTGTAAGCGGTGTCGGTGTGGTCACCACCCTCAAGGAAAAGAGGCCTGAAATCCCTGTCATAGCCATAACAGGCTTTGGAAAGGAGCCGGAATCTGCCGCAGTGGAAAAAAAGGCGGATCTGGTCCTGTCAAAACCGGTGAAAATGGCTGTGTTAAAAGAACATGTTGACAGGCTCCTTGCAAAGTAGGTCTGAACCATGCTCAAATTATTTTTTCTTAATGGGGATAAAAAGGGCAAAAGCGTTGATGTGCAGGGGGATATCATCTATATAGGCAGACTCCCTGACAGTGATATCCAGATAATGGATAAGACCGTATCAAGAAAGCACCTCAGAATCACCAGGAGCGGTGATAAATTTATCATAAGGGATCTTGGGAGTAAAAACGGGACATTTCTCAAGGGAAAGCAGCTTATCCCGGATATTGATTATGAACTCAATGAGGGGATCCCCTTTGCCGCAGGAAATGTCGCCATGTCTATAGGGGTAATATCTGCGGAGCCGGTCTTCACTCCAAGTGAGATGGCTGATCTCTCTGCCCATTTTTCAAGTACCGCCATGTTTACCGCATATAAAGACAGGCCCATGACCCCTCCCAAAAACATGGATTTTCTGTTTAAGGTATCAAACATAATCAACCAGTCACTTAATATAAATGAAATCATGCAGAAGGTGCTGGATTACCTTTTTGAGCTGCTCAAACGTATTGACAGGGGTTTTATCATACTGGTTGATAGCGATACAGGCGAGTTTACCAATGTGATATCCCGTATAGCAAAGTCTGCTGATGACGGGTCAGTATCATACAGCTACAGCAAGACAATAGTTGACGGGGTTATAAAGAGCGGCAAGCCTATTACAATCCTTGATACATTCGGGCAGGATGATGCAGATGTCTCTGAGAGCATGGAGCTAATGCATGTGAAGTCTGTTATGTGCGTGCCTCTCGTCAGCAGGGAAAAGGTGCTGGGGGTGCTTTATGTAGACTCTGTAAAGATACCATATGGTTTCAGGGAGGATGACCTTGCGCTGGTAACAGCCCTGTGCAGCACAGCTGCAATCGCCATAGAAAACGCTATGCTCTATCACAACCTTGAAACCATTATAGAGCAGCAGACAAGCGAGCTTAATGATGCTGAAAAGATGCTGAGCGAGAGTGAAAAACGTTTCAGGGCCATGTTTAACAACCTGAACAGCGGGGTGATCATCTTAAAGGTCATTGATGATGGTAAAGATTTTCTTATCCTTGACATCAATAAGGCTGACTCGAAAATAGATAATATTAACAAGAAGGATGCCATAGGTAAAAGTGTTCAGGAGGTTCTTCCCGAACTGAAGGAGGCAGGCCTGATCCATAAGTTTGAAAAGGTCTGGAATACAGGGAAGGCTGAAAGATGCCCCATAACCATAGAAAAGGGGGATAACAGAAAAAGCTGGAGGGAGTATTATATTAGCCCTCTTCCTGATAATGAGCTTGTAGCCATTTTTGATGATATAACCGAGAAAAAGAATGCCGAGCTTGAACAGAAGGCGCTTCAGGAGCAGCTTTTTGCTGCCCAGAAAATGAAGTCCATCGGCGCCTTTGCAGGGGGCACTGCCCATAATTTCAGGAATATACTTCAGGCTATATCGGGTAATGTGGAATACCTTGAGGTCATCTATGGCGAAAAGCCAGAGGTAAAGGAGCTTACAAAAAACATATACAGCTCCATTGACAGGGGGGTTGGCCTAATTAACAACCTTTTACATTTTGCCAAGCAGGGGTGGGCGCTCGAGATGGAGGAGATTGATCTTGCAGAGGTTATCATGAAGACACATGATATCATCGAAAAGGTCTTTAACAAGAATATCAGGATAAAGATGATACTTGAGGATGACCTTCAGGTCAGGGGGAATGTTTCACTCCTGAGCCAGGCATTCATGAATCTCTTTACAAACGCCAGGGATGCAATGCCCACTGGGGGAGAGCTCACAGTAAAGGCAAAAAGGATCGGCAATAAGGTTGTGACATATGTAATTGATACTGGGCACGGGATTGAAGAGGAGGTTATTGACAAGATATTTGATCCCTTTTTCACATTAAAGGAGGTAGGGGCCGGTACAGGATTGGGCTTATCGACAACCCATGGCATTGTTGAACAGCACAAAGGAACCATTACGGTCGCCTCAAAGGTAGGCAAGGGCACCTCATTTAAGATAACCCTCCCTGTTTCAAAGGGTAAACTTGAGCGAACTCCGGAGGTAAGGGACAAACCGGTAAGGGGTTCCGGTCAGAAGATACTTATTGTTGATGATGAGGAGTCTGTGCTTGACTCCATGTCAAACCTGGTGAAACAGCTTGGGTATCAGGCAAAGGCAATAAGCAGGTCAACAGAGGCAATATCAGCCTATAAAGAGTGGTCGCCTGACCTGGTCCTAATTGACAGGAACATGCCTGAGATGGATGGCGCCCATTGCATAGAGAACCTTTTAAAGATAGACCCTGCTGCAAAGATAATCATTATCTCAGGGTATGAGAGCGAAGGGCCAAATGGTATTGATGATGATATAAGGCAGGCAATCAAGGGTTATCTAACAAAGCCCTGTGGCGCTACTGCATTGAGCAGTATGGTATTTCAGGCGCTCTCTAACTGACAGGGGATATGTAAAGAGGAATAAAATGATCTCTGACATTAATGTTGTGCTATTAGAATCAGGACACCCGGAACATACAAAGAATATAGCTGCCAGACTGAACAGCGCAAAGGTAAGGTCATGCGTCTCTATTGATCACAATTCAGCTATTGACCACCTGAACAGCCTTAAGCCTGATCTTGTTATACTTGACCCCTTGCTGGATGCGGACTCATCATTAAGGGCAATACAGAAGATCAAGATACTGAATCCTGTGACACCTGTGTTAACATCATCAGAGGAGTGTCTTCCGGCTGGTGAATGCTTTGCGCCATTTGAGGGGGTCCATTATCTTACTCCCGGCGCTGAACAGAAGATCCTTGAAAATACAGTGGATGAGGCGCTTGTCTACAGCAAAGAACATGCCCACAGGCCTGATACAACCTTTATAATCGGTAAGAGCAAAGGGATAGTAGATGTAAGGAGAAAGATCAGGAGGGTGGCGGAAAAGGATATCACCGTGCTTGTTACAGGTGAAACAGGCACAGGAAAGGAGCTGGTGGCGCGCTCGATACATTTTCATTCCCCCAGAAAGATGGGGCCGCTTGTAAAGGTAGACTGTACTTCATTACCGGATGAGCTTCTGGAAAGTGAGATATTTGGTTTTCAGAAGGGGGCATTTACAGATGCATATAAGGATAAGCCTGGCCGTCTTGAGATGGCAAATGGAGGCACCCTGTTTGTAGATGAAATAGGGGATATCTCATTTTCATTACAGGTAAAATTTTTACAGGTGTTTGAAGAAAAGGAGTTCTCACGGCTGGGCTCAACCGATCAGAAGATTGTTGACACAAGGGTGGTTGCTGCAACCAATGCTGACCTGTGGAAAAAGGTGCAGAACGGCCAATTCAGAAATGACCTCTTTTACCGCCTTAATATCATGCAGATCAGAGTGCCGCCTCTAAGGGAGAGAAGGGATGATATCCCCCTGCTCATCCATTTTTTTCTTAATAAGTATTGTTTTGAGTATAAAAAGAAGATCAGTGAACTACCTGAAAGGGCGCTTGATTTTCTGGTGTCATACAACTGGCCGGGCAATATCAGGGAGCTTGAGAATATCATGCGCAGGGCTATTGCTGTTTCAGACTGGAGCTTTATATTTCAGGAGCTTGATCAGTCAAATATGGATACAAGTCTAAAGCCTGACCCTGTAAAAAGCATTGAGCTTGACTATAATGACTCCGAACATATGAAGGAACTAAAGTTGTTCAAGGAACAGGAGTATTCCTTAAAAAAGATCAGCAAGGCATATGTCTCTGAAAAGGAGCATGAGGCCATTCTGGATATCCTTAATAAAACCAGGTGGAACAGGACAAAGGCTGCTGAGATACTTGGTGTGAGCTACAAGACTCTTATTAACCGAATGCAGGAGTTTGGGATAAAGCAGTGAGGGTTAGGCTGTAGGCTTTAGACTATAGGCGTTAGGTTTAAAGCCCAAAGCTCAAAGCTGAAGACAGTAGCTGGAACCTCTTAGCTTATAATCTTGAAGCATTGAGCTTTGAGCTTTCACCTGATTTCTGTCTCTTGCCCCCTGCCTACTGTCTACTGCCTTCTGACTTCTGCCTTCTGATCTCTGTCTTTTCTCTTTGAGCTTCCAGCTTTGAGCCTTCAGCTTTCAGCTTCGAGCTCTTAACTCCTTCACGGAAACGTCTGTACCCCCTCAGCTCGTGCAGCGGAAGCAAGTTTATCATCAAAACATGCAAACAGGAAGTTTTGTTGAAAACTGTGATGAATAATCACTGCTGAAGCAAGATGAATTGAATCAAATCCTCTAAGCTGATATTGCGCTGTTTGTATTGTGCAGATATCCATTGTTTATGACATCTTCAGAATAGGGCTCTTTAAAGTACCTTTTTACCAGAGCGCTTGTGTCAAGATACAGAATCATGGCCTTTTCATCTTCGATCTTCGATCACCATTTCTGAAATATATTTGCCATCGGTTTCAACAGGGGAGATGTTTGATTTTTAAATATTTCGACTTGGTAGCGATATTATTCCTTTCTGAGCTAGTGTGCCCAGCGCCTTATGGATAGATACATTACTCGAATCTTCCTGAACAATTCGGGCAACTGGGTTTCCTCTGTCAGTAATA
>CAZXUA010000135.1:10236-13131 GCA_964643755.1 uncultured Desulfatiglans sp.
ATGGATAAGAAATTGACTCAGGTTGTTTTTTATTTCCTTTATGCCTGCGCTTATCATAATCTTGCTTCCAAGTAGCTACCAATGGTAAAAGTGTAGCTACTATTTTATCCTGAATCAAGAGCTTTATTAAAACCTTCTTGTGCTGGGGGAAAGTATTCTTGAATTTTTAAGGTGAAAATCAGGGTTGCATAGTCTTTGAGCTTTCACCTGATTTCTGTCTCCTGTCTACTGACTACTGACTTCTGACTTCTGATTTCTGAATTCTGATCTCTGTCTTTTCTCTTTGAGCTTCCAGCTTTGAGCCTTGAGCTATGAGCTTAGGGCCTCAAATCCGGCTTGTCATATTGTTCACAATATACTTCAGCGTAGGAGGCAGACTCCTTTAAGCTTTCAGGAAAATTTAAAATTTTTTAGGCAAACCAGCTTGTTTTAATACCGCATTTGCAGTGTGACGTGACTTGATATGATTATCAACAACAAACCTAATTCTGGTAATAGGACTGAACCATATTTCATGATCACCTTTTCCTTGGCGCTCAAAATAACAATCTGCTTCCTTTAAATATTGTTTAAGGTCTCTGGTAAAATTGGACATTATATAGTGCTTCGATGAGCAATCTCGAATCGTCTGGTCAGTATTTCAAAAGGGATACCATACTCTTCATTAAAACCATTGGCATCAAGAAGCTCTGGTATTATTAATTTTAATTTTTCAATAAGCCCTTCTAAAGTATTTTCTTCAGTCGCAAGACCTGGAACATCATCACTTGTAGCAACCCACACAGATGCTTCCTCATCCCACTCCGCTCTTATAAAAAAAGGTTTTTTTGTCATTTTATCGCCTCACATTGAAAAGTATATTAATCTTAATACAAAAAATATTACTTAGCAATAATGATATTAGTTTGAATTATCTTGAATGGGTCTGCCATGCGCTTTGCGCTATGCCCTGTTTTACACTCTGCTCTTCCAGCTTTGAGCCTTCGGCTTTGAGTTACTTTGAGGAGTTATTCTTCTCTTTGCTCTATGCTCTTTCCCTCTGCTTTCTGACCTCCGACTTCCGATCTCTGATTTCTTTATCCTCCTTTCAGCTTTGATCTTTGAGCTTTCATCTGATTTCCATCTCCTGTCTCCAGCTTTCTGACTTCCGTCTTCTGACCTCTGATCTCTGATTTCTGTCTACTGCTTTCTATTCTTTTCCCCTATCAGCCTACAGCCTGCTTTCCAAGCTGTCTTCTGACTTCTGTATTCTGTTTTCTTCTTCCGTTCAGCTTTCTTCCCTACAGCATATAGTCTTGCATGTAATCCCTTTCCAACATACGGAATCAAATTACACACTTTTCCGGTAAAGTTTTACATACTTTTCCTGCATTCAAGAATTTCATATTTTAAAGGGAATTTTGACTTTCTGTAACATATTGAAATAACAGTTAAATATAATTTTTTGAAATTATTTATAAGCATTTCAGACCTTGGCACACTCGTTGCTCATACAGGATAACATGAAAATGATGAACACTTTATTTATAAGTGTTTTAGAGTTTACCGGTTTTAAATATGGGTTTATATATTAGTCTTTTAACTTATTAGGAGGAATGAAAATAATGAAGAAAATTTTATTATTAACTGTTTTAGCTAGCTTTTTATTGGTAAACAATGCGATGTCAACACCAGTTAACCTTTCAGGTTCTGAGAAAAATTTGCAGACAATTTTCGATGAAATGACACAAGGTGGTAAGAGCAGTATTGATGTCGAAAAAAATCAGGTAGGATATGATGCTGTATGGCAATTGGCAGATTCTGGAATGGGATCAGCAATAATGATTATAGAACTTGCTGGAAATATGAATAGCAACACATTCGGTATTTATGACATTAATACACAAAATAAAATAGAGTTATTTAATGGTGCAGCTAATTCAGGTCATAAAGTATCTTTTAGTTATAATAATAATGAGATTGGTGTATTTGATTGGGCTACTAAAAATTATACATCTTATACAGCTTTTTCAACCTACTCATTTGGTTTTTATATGGGGACAGCTAATAACGGGACATTTTATTCGGATACTAATTATAATGAGGACTCACAAGATCATATGATAGCGTACCGAGGTGTTGGTGATTATATTCGTAACCCATCTTCTTCTGGTGCTGATTATACGCAATGGACTCCCGGGGCATATATTCTTGCTTGGGAAGATTTATATGGCCTGGGGGATTGGGATTATAATGATATGGTTGTTCTAGTAGAATCCGTACAACCAGCTCCAGTTCCTGAACCAGCCACAATGTTTCTTCTTGGCTCAGGTTTATTAGGTCTGGCAGGGTTTGGTCGTAAGAAATTATTTAAAAAAGGTTAATGAAAATTACTGTGGAAGAGGTACTGCCTCTTCCACATTACCTAAACCCCTAAAACGCTATAGGCTATAAGGCTAAAGAAATGACTCAAACCATCCAACATTACCTGAATCCACTTCATATTTACTGCCGTCTCAGAAATATTGGTCTGGGTAAAAACACAGCATCATGTATATGTAGAGTGTATGAGCGGGTTGTATTCAGGGCCTTCATATTAAAGGCGCATGTTGGATAAAGTCTTTTTCTTCTAATGGTAGGCATAAAATTGAACTTTGCGGGTAATACATATTTGGATCTTGATAATGGCGGTAGACGCATCGGAATAGACAGAAGATGCTATTCATATTCAGGCCACATACCGGAACGTAGAAGTGGAAATGATCGCCGCAATATTAAAGATAGAAGATTTCCCGATACCCAGGTTTCAAGCCTTAACCACGAACAGCGAGAAGTTGAACGAAGAAGGGCGATTAATTAGCTGTTTAGCAAATGACCCCAGCGCTTCGCTTTGGTGTTATAGATGAAAGAAACTTG
>CAZXUA010000136.1:0-12830 GCA_964643755.1 uncultured Desulfatiglans sp.
TGTTTCCACTTGAAGTCTCACCTTCTATCTCATGCCGGTTTTGACCGGCGCTTTCTGGACTTCCCCATCTCTCACACTCAGCATTATTTCTTGATCCTCAACCAATTCAGCTCCGGGTCATTCTTTATTTTTGTCTATTAATACATCCTCTACATAAAAAGGTTACAAGGTATGATTAATTTTACTCTCGCTGATCCTGCCTGTCTTTGCAAGTATTTCAGATATTTGAGATTAATTCCTTTTAAAATCCTTAAAGTATCCTTTAAATAAGGATAATATACGCGTTATTTATGCTCGTGATAAGGTTAAATGCGTAATATTCTGAAATAGAAAATCATCGATTTCCTGAAGCCCCGTGCTCTGAGACAAGAGATTGTTTTGATCTTTTACGCGGTTATGTGGACACAATGCTGTTACGTGATGTCATTGAGAGGTATGAAGTTTCGAATCTGGTAACCCTTCGATGAATGGTACGGCAACTCCTGGGAAATGCTTGAGGCGCATTCAGCATCAATAAGTTCTATTTTAATCGTTCCGAAAAAGCCAATGAAGGTCATGCTCTGTTTAAAAGAAGATTATGGGAAAAATTTTTAGATATCCTTCCTGTGCAATGCTCCTTCACAGGTGATAGTATTTTGAAAAATCTTTAATCCTACCCTGTATGAACCAAACCTGGCTTTGTAATAGTAACGATATCCTTTCATTTGTTCGATAATGCCTGTTTCAGAAACTGACTCGACTTCTGGAAGTTCTTCAAAAACAAATTTTTCAATCTTCTTTCTTATGTCAGGAGGAATTAAAGAAAGTTCTTTAAGAAAACGTTTTCGATACTCAATATTCATTATGCCTTTTCCAGCTGATTATAAAATGCTTTAGCATCCTGGAGATTTAAGATTTCGTCATCTTTATTATCTTCAATTAATTGATAAAGACTGTAATTCTCAAGAATCTCTTCAAGCTTTTCAAATGTCTGAATAGGTATTTGAACAGCAATTCTTCTATTCTGTTCATCAGTGATATATTGCTTTTGAATTATATGCATATATATTCCTCTCTTTTAGTTTTGCTTTTTATATTATCATAACACATACCTTCAGAAAAGCCCTATTTTTGAGCAAGGCAACCTTACGAGATCAGTATCAAAAAAATAAAACTTATCTGATTTAATAACCTTTCTCTTTTTCGAGTTCAGAAATCAGAGATCAGCATATTTTATCGTTACCCTGATGCTAAAAAAAGACTTTTTATCGATATTTTTTTTAAATCAAGAATACGCTCTGAGGAAATTTGACATCTAAATTGCTATTTTTCCGGATAATCAGCAATATACTTGCTGATTTTTACAGTAATAAGGGGTTAAAGAAAACAAAAAGTCCCGTCCGGCTTTACACCGGACGGGGCTTTTTGTTTGATCATAAGCAGGGTCTTAATAATGAACCCTGCTTATACAATCTGATTAAAGGGCTATGTCGCCCAGGTTAATGTCTTCAAGGGTAGTATCGAGCTTTTTGAATGTCTCTTTCTTCTTGCCCTTTGTTATCTGGAGGCTGTATTCGCCTTCGCCCAGGCCTTCAAACCAGAAGTCACCATAGTTATCTGTCTTGATGCTGTATGTCTTTCCGGTTGCTGCATCGGTAAGAACACAATCCGCATCCTCTATGATCTCCTTTGCCTTGGGGTCATACACTGTTCCGGCGATGAATCTGCCGGGCAGGTTAAGGTAGTACACCCTCGGTTTCACCTGTTTCTTAAGCTCAGGTTTCCAGACCTCTGCCTTGGATATCAGCTTCTTTGCCTCAGCTTCATCCATGAACTTCAGCGCCCCTGTCGGGCATGCATCAGCGCACCTTGGTTCCACCCAGCCGTCATCCAGGAGATGGGCGCAACCTGTACATTTCTGTGCAAGGTTGAGGTCATCGTTATAGAAGATGGCATCATAGGGGCAGACATCCAGGCAGTTTCTGCACCCGGAACACTTTACTGAGTCAATAATAACAAGGCCGTCTTCCCTCTTGTATATGGCGCCTTCAACCGGACAGGCCTCTATACATGGCGCATTGTCGCAATGCATGCACATGTGGGGACGATATGCAACCTTTACCTTTGGCACAGTACCCCTTACCCGCTCGGTAAGTTCCATCCAGAACTGACCAGCATCGGGCTGGGGTTTGGCTATGGGTGACCAGTCATTTCCAACATGCTCATCCTTACAAACTATCTGGCAGGCATGGCATCCGTTACACTTTTTGATATCTATTACAAATACTTTTTTAGTCATAATTATTTCCTCCCTTCAACCCAGGCGTCAAACCTAAGACCTGAATCCGGATCATATTCTCTGTTGAAGGCATCAGGGTAATCGTTCATCCATTTACCCATCTGCTCAGGAGTAACCTTTTCGATATCCACCAGGAACCCGCTTGTGGCCTGGCCTGCGCAGTTCTTTGATGTAAGACCTGCCGGTGTAACCGTATTGATGGCGCCTCCTCTGTCTAATTTACCCGGGATGATTGCATCAGCCCTTGCGCCATGGTCAACAGAAACAACCCCTGGCATTACCCTTTCAAAAACCCTGGCGCCGCAGAGTACGCCGCCTCTTTCGTTAAAGACCTTGACAATATCACCATCCTTGATCCCTCTTGCCTTGGCATCATGGGGGTTGATCCAGCAGGGTTCATATTTATAACCGTCAAAACCCAGAACCTTGCCAGTGTAAGCCTCTCTTGTCCAGGTTATATCATCGCACTGTGCATGAACCCTCCACCTTCCGTGGTTAGACATCAGAAGCAGCGGATAGAGTTTGGCCCTTTCGCTTGATATTCTCTCGTCATGGGTTTCGCTTCTTTCTATCCATTTCGGATATGGCCCGCGCTCCTTATCATCCGGGAAGTGCTTGGCTATGCGCTCTGAATAGAACTCAAGCTTTCCTGATGGTGTGGGCAATGGGTTCTTCTCAGGATCCTTGTAGAAATTATACAGCCCTGCCACGTCATCTTCCCAATCTTCAGCAACTGGCAGCACATAATATCCCTTTTCCTCAAATTCTTCATAGGAGATATAGTCGCCAAAACCCAGGCCATAGAATACATCCTTGATCAGGTCAGGGACTGATCTTTTCTCTGTAACCTCATCATACATATTGAGTTTTTTGGCTATCTCACAAACGGCCTCATAGTTTGACAATGCCTCGCCAATCGGCGGAATAGCCGGTTTCATACGCACAAGGCTCTGGAAGCTTTCGCCGTCCCTTACGCACGGGGAGATGTCATCTGTCTCAACAATAGTCTTTATGGGCAGGATTATATCTGCATAGAGACAGTCATTTTCGAGCCAGGGATGCTGAGCCAAAACAAATTCTATCTTGGGACTTCTTACGGTTTCAATTACATCGTTACCGCAGTTCCAGCATGTGATACGGCACGGTGTGTCTGTCCAGATCATATGGATCTCTGTGCCGCCCTTCTCCTTGGGTATAGGATAGGAGTATTTTACAAACTGATCAGAGGTTGGAACCTCATGGCCGCCTGTGCCATAGAAATCTATTTTGCCCTCATTGATGGCCTTTTCTATCATTGTCTTGGGGATCATCTGCTTGCCCCACGCAGTAGGTGTTATGCTGTGCGGTTTCAAAAGTCTGTCGCCGTACTTGGTGCCTTTGAGGCGCTCAAACATACCCATGTGGCTGCCTGTCTTCTTGGAGACGATGTTCCTCGGCATGCCCTGATATGAGATCTGCGCCTGATGAACACCAGGTTTCCCAAGTCCACGCATCCCCAAGAGTACGCACTCAAGCCTGGCTGGTTCGTGGGCCAATGGGCCTCTTATCATACCGCCGCCAAAATAGTGGCCTATTGTACAAACCTTCTTTGCCCAGTCTCGTGCCAGGGCCTTAATGGTCCATTCCGGTACGCCGCACTTCTTTGACGCCCACTCAGGTGTCTTGGGTTCGCCGTCCTCTTCTCCCAAAACATATGCCTTTATCTTGTCAAAACCTACGGTATGGGTCTTGATATACTCCTTGTCATAGGTACCTTCCTTGACCCACATATAGATGATGGCAAGCTGCAAAGCGGCATCTGTATTTGGCAGCACAGGTATCCACTTGTTTGCATGGATAGCAGCCGCATAGTTCAGGTCAGGACAGATATATATCTGCTTAATGCCGATCTCAGACCAGAACCTCATGATGTTGCTGGCATACTGACCCCTGAAACCCCATGGTGTTGTCTCAGGGTCACCGCCCCATACCAGAAGAAGCTGGGTATGTTCAGAGATATCTTTTATGATGTTGTTAGCCGGATTCATCATGCCTATAAGGCCTGAGCCCCAGACATGCTTTGAACCCCAGTACCATCCTTCCCATGAGTCTGGGTTTCTGATCTGCTGGGTGAACCCGCCCATCTTGTCAAGCAGCAGTGAGGATGATCCGTGGGTTGCATGCACAAACATACACTCGCCGTGGCCGTCGCCCTGTATGAGGATGGTACACGGGCCATACTGTTTATGCAGTCTTCTGATCTCTTTTGCTATGATATCTGTGGCCTCATCCCATGATATCCTTACAAACTTGCTTTTGCCTCTGTTCTGGGTGTTGCGCTCTCCATCCGGGTCCCAGTCAACCCTCTTTAACGGGTATTTAATCCTGTTGGGGGAATATACGCGTTTTTTATAAGCAAGGCTGAAAGGTGATGGAAGCGCCTTGTACATGGGTTCAAGGGTCTTCCCGTTTTTGGTGATTTTCCAGGGATTGAAAGTCTTGGGATCATATTTGGCATCAAAATGAAGAGGCCTTATTCTAACGATCCTGTCATTCTTAACATCAATCGCACATGGGGCCGCGCCAAAAATACCTCCACTCAATCCAAGAGCCTTGTATACTGTTTTATCAGCCATACTTGCTAACGGCTCTTTTGCTATTGTCTTTTTTTTCTTTTCTTTTACTTTTCCTTCCGACATAGATCCTCCGTTATAATTATTAATTCCAGACTCCCTTAAAAAGGTTGACTATAGCCTAAATATTATTTCCAATAGTAATATTTAAAGCAAAACCAACAACAACTATAAAGGGCACTGAAATGGCAATAACAGCGCCCTTTTTTTTATTTTAACGCTATATCGCCTAGATTCCTGTCATCATCAGTGCATACTGAATCTATGGTGACTGACTTTTTGCCCTTTTCAATCTTCAGTTTAAACTTATGGTTATCTGGTAACCCCCTGAACCAGAAATCACCCCATGCATTGGTTTCAGCGGTTATGGCCTCCCTGGTTTCCAAATCTGTCAGGGTGCACTTTGCGCCAATTATGACCTCCTTTTCCTTTGGATCATAGAGTGTCCCGGCCACCCACTTTTTGGGGGTGTTAAGGTAATAAACCCTCGTCTTGAGTTTAACTTCGGGCTTAATCGGCTCCGCCCTGGCTATGTACTTTTTAAGATCCTTTTCTTCACCAAATCTAAGGGCATCAGTTGGGCAGTTATCAACGCACCTTGGCACCTCCCATCCGTCATCAAGGAGATGGGCGCACCCTGTGCATTTTTGGGCTATATTGAGTCCGCTGTTCATATAGATGGCATTGTAGGGGCATACATCCATGCAGAGTTTGCAGCCTGTACATTTTTCAGGGTCAATAATAACAAGGCCATCTTCTCTTTTATAGATTGCCCCTGGTTTGCATGCCTTCATACAGGGGGCATCAGCGCAGTGCATGCAGAGCATGGGCACATAGGTAACCATCACCTTGGGCACTGTGCCCCTCACGGTCTCTTTTATGCCAAGCCAGAAATGGCCTGTGTCGGGCTGAGGTTTTGCATAGGGAGTCCAGTCATTGGCCACATGCTCATCCTTGCAGGCAATCTGGCAGGCATAACAGCCGTTACATACTGAAAGATCAATAACAAATGCCTTCATTATTTTTCCCCTCCCTCTAACCATGCGTTTACACAAAGGCCCGAAGCAGGGTCATACTCCCTTTCAAACGCCTCCGGGTAGTCTCTTCTCCATTGGTCCATCTCCTCCATGCTCAACCTTTCCACCTGAACCAGATAGGCGGTCGTTGCCTGACCTACCGCATTTCTGGAGGATGTGCCTGAACCGGATATAGTATTGATTGCACCGCCACGGTCTATTTCACCCACCTTAATCATGTCGACCCTTGCGCCGTGATCCATATATGCAACATTGGGACGGATCCTCTCTGTTACATAGGCTCCGGCAAGGACTATACCACGCTCATTGAACACCTTTACGATGTCACCGTGTCTGATCCCTCTTTTCAGGGCCTCAGAGGTGTGTATCCAGCATGGTTCATACATATAGCCGTCCCAGCCCCTGATCTTGCATGTGGGCGCCTCACGGGTCCAGGAGATATCATCGGCCTGTGCATGCACCCTCCACCTGCCGTGGTTACTCATGAGTATAAGGGGGAACATCTTGGCCCGTTCGCTTGACAGCCTTTCATCATGGGTAGGCCCCTTTTCGATCCATTTTGGCACAGGGGGCCTCTCCTTGTCATGGGGGAAATTCTTTGCAAGTGCCTCAGAATAGAACTCAAGCTTTCCTGTTGGTGTCGGAAGAGGGTTCTTTTCAGGGTCATCATAAAATTTTCTTAAACCGGGTGAATCATCCTCCCAGTCATCAGCAACGCTGTAGAGGTAGTAGCCCTTTTCCCTGAAATCCTTCCATGTGGTAAGCTTGTCAAGGCGCATGTTGGCAAACATCTCCTTTTTCAGGTCTTCATCAGTCTTGCCGCCTGTCATGGCCTTTTCCATGCCCAGCTTCTTTGCCACCTCAAGAACCACCTCATAATTGCTCTTTGATTCACCCACAGGCTCTATTGCCTGATCGCACAGTGCAACGTTTGGTATGGATGTGCCTCCCCTGATGCTCGATACTATATCACTTACCTCCATATGGGTATTTGAGGGAAGTATGATATCGGAAAAGAGGGTATCGTTCTCCATCCAGGGATGCTGTGTTACCACACACTCTATCTTCGGATTTCTTAATGCAAGCTCTGTTGCATTGCCATTATTCCAGCATGTTGTGCGGCAGGGGGTGTCTGACCATATCATATGTATCTCTGTGCCCCCCTCCTTCTTCGGGATGGGGTATACATACTTCTTGAACTGATCCTTTGTATCCACCTCTATGGCGCCTGAACCGTAGAATGTCATTGGCTCACTCGCCTCGATCGCATCATGGATATATGTTTTAGGAATAAGCTGTTTCTGCCATGCGTTGATGGTTGTCAAGCTTGGTGTCCTTAACCTGTCAGCAAGATCAGGGTTCCAGAAGAATGTGCCAGAAAGCCCGTTAGACCTTGGAAGCCCGAAATAGGTAAGCTGATGATGATGCCTGCCCGGCCCGCCCAAGCCCTGCATGCCCAGGAGGCATACCTCAAGCCGCCCCGGTTCATGGCTGAATGGCCCCCTTATGTAGCCACCCCCAAAATAGTGGGCGATGGATGTAACCTTTTTAGCAAACTGCCTTGCAAGCGCCTTGATTGTCCACTCAGGAACGCCGCATTTTTTAGATGCCCATTCCGGTGTTTTGGGCACATCATCCTCTTCTTCGCCCATAACATAGGCCTTGAATTTATCAAAACCCACAACGTGTGTCTTTACATATTCCTTGTTGTATGTGCCCTCCTTGATCCATGTATATGCTATTGCAAGCTGGAGAGCTGCATCAGTATTGGGAAGCACAGGTATCCACTTATCAGCATGAACCGCGCAACCATAGTTCACATCAGGACAGATATAGACCTGCTCTATACCGGCCTCTTTCCAGAAATAGGTAAGACGGCTCGGCATCTGCCCTGTAAAGCCCCATGGCGTTGTCTCCGGGTCGCACCCCCAGAAAAGCACCATTTCAGCATGTTCGGTTGTATCCTTTACAATATTTCCAGCAGGGAACATGCCTCCCTGAATACCCTGGCCCCATACATGTTTACTGCCCCAGTACCAGCCCTCCCATGAGTCAGGGTTTCTAACCTGCTGTGTGAATCCGCCCATCTTGTCAAGGAGGGAGCCTGAATGGCCGTGAGGTGTGTGTATGGTCATGCATTCGCCGTGACCGTCACCCTGAACCAGTATCCCGTATGGGCCATACTGTTTATGGATCCGTTTGATCTCTTTTGCTAATATATCAGTGGCTTCATCCCATGATATTCTTACATATTTGCTTTTGCCCCTGTTCTGTGGGTTGCGTTCACCATCAGGGTCCCAGTCCACCCTTTTCATTGGGAATTTGATTCTGTTTGGAGAGTATACGCGTTTTTTATAGGCAAGTGAAAAGGGGCCGGGGAGGGATTTCCATGGCTGTTCAAAGACCTTTCCGTTCCTTTCCATCTTCCATGTCTTAATATCCTCTTTTTTATATTTCCAGTCGTAATGGAAGGGCCTGACTCTTACGATCTTGCCATCCTTGACGTCGACCACTCCCTCACTACTGCCCCCTAGAAGCCCGCCCAGACCCAGGGCTCTAATAACAGTTTTATCTTTAGTCTTCCGGGACGCCATAGAAACCTCCTTAATATAGTTGTTGTTTTAGGACATGTTCTATCTATACTACTAAAACTATCTGTTTTGCAACTACACTTTTAAAAAGAAACTGGTTCTTTTATCAAAAAAACCCTGTCCTGTTCGAAAATCTGGCGAACAGGAACAGAGTTCTTAAAAAAGAAGAACCAGTATTTTAAGCCTTTCCTAATCCTTTTCTGTCAGTGCGGTTTTACCCCCACCCAATTGCTGTACAGTGCCGTATTCCTCTGTCTTAAACACATTTTCCTGAAGATCCTCATCTTTACACGGGTAGATCTTGCATAGCAGACATGTAAGATCAGGTGAACCGTACATGGGGTCAAGGTGGTCATTGCTTGTCAGCACATTGGGGTTTGATATGAAAACCCCGTGATATGTTGTTGGCGACTCTTCTGGATAAAAGCAATTGGCTGTTGCCATCAGAACACCCTCAAGTATGCCCGGGAACACACGGGCTTTCTGTCTTATTTTTCCCCTTGGTGACTCTATCCATATCCAGTCTCCGTCTTTGATCCCATACTTTTTGGCTGTATTGGGATGGATCTGGGCTGTAGGATATTCCATAAAACTCCTGAGCCAGGGGATATTCCTGTACTGGCCAAGGAAGTAGAATGGCTGCCTGTATCCACTGGTCATTATTACAGGGTATTCCTTGTATAGATCAGGGGTTGAAATCGGGCTTTCACCCGGTTCACGATACAGTGGAAGGGGATCATAGCCAAGCTCTTCAAGCCTATTTGAGTGGAATTCGAATTTTCCTGTTGGTGTGGGAAACCCTCCTCCCTTTTTCCAGTAATCGGTCTTGTATTTATAGTAAACTTGATCCTTGCCCCAGCAACCGCTTACAAGCTGTTCACTGAACTTCTTCCAGTCCATATTTTCGCCCTTCCTTACCTGGTATGAGAGGCACTCCTCAACATCCTTGAACCAGTGCTGAGGGGCAATCCTTTTACCTATTTCATTGAATATCCATATATTTGGTTTTGCTTCACCAGGCGGCTCTACTACTTTATTATGTGCCTCAATCATGAACCTGGGGTGCATATCATAGACATCGTCCATCTCAAGCCAGTGGGCTGAAGGCAGCACTATATCGGCGGCCTGGGCCATTGGCCCCATAAGCTGTTCGCAGTGCACCATGAACTCCACCTTTTCTATGGCCTTTACCACCTCTTTTGTATTGGCCATATGGACTATCTGCTGCCCGCCAACGCTGAACCATACCTTTATCGGCGCCTCCCCTGAAAGGATGGCCTTTACCATTGTGTCAGGGTTACATGTTCGGGCTGCGCCCATCTTGAATTTATCGATGCCTATAATATGGCTTTTCATCTCGTCGGTTAATGGGAGCTCAAGGAAAAAATCCTCTATAAGACCTGTTTCCGGGAGCACCCAGCTTATCATGCTGCCGGGCCGTTCAATGTTTCCGCATAGTCCCATCAGACAGGTAATAGCCCTTATTGTATAACCGCAGTTGGCCTGCCGTTCGATAGAACTACCTACCTGGATACAACCGGGTGTATCAATAGCAAACATGCGTGCTGCCTGGATGATCTTTTCCTTTGGCACCCATGTGATCTCAGAAGCACGTTCCGGGGTCATGGGCATGACCCTCTCCTTTAATTCCTCAAAGCCGAATGTCCACTTTTCAACAAATTCCTTGTCCCAGAGACCTTCATTGATGATTACATTCATCATGGCAAGGGCAAGGGCACTGTCTGTACCGGGCCTCGGCTGAAGATGGAGTGTTGCCCTTGATGCATAGGCAGTCTGCCTCGGGTCTATAATGATAAGGTTTTTACAGTAATCAAGTGACTGTATGAACCAGTTGCACATCTCAGAGTCTGCGCTGGATATTTCAAGCTGTTTTGCCCACATGATCTGGGTTTTCGGGAATTCTCCGCCCCAGCCGTGGTAATCGCAATATAGCCTGCCGTAGCCTGTGACAAGACCATAAAGCCCCAGCCTCGGGCTGTGACAGACATAACCGGGGGTAATTACATTCGCTGTGCCTATTGATCTCGCAAGCCTGTGGGTATATCTGTTATAGCCCCTTCCGGTGCCCTGTGATATGGCTATTGTATGAGGCCCGTAATTCTTTATTGCATCTTTCATCTTCGCTTCAATCGTATCAAGCGCCTCATCCCATGAGATCCTCTGCCACTGACCTGATCCCTTGGGGCCTGTCCGTTTAATAGGATATTTTACACGGTAGGGGTTATCAATATGCTGAATGCTTGAGAGGCCCTTTGCGCACATGGTGCCCCTTGTTAGTGAATCAGGGTTACCTTCAATGTGAACAATAACACCGTCTTCTGTTGTGACCTTTACTCCGCAGCCGCCGTGGCAGCTTATGCAGGTTGTATAATGTACTTTTCTTTCGCCCATTTAATTCTCCTTTATCTTTCCGGCCTTAGTAGACTATGCTCTTCGGCAATATGGGTTTATATATGCCCACCTTGAGGATGCAGTATTTCAGCGCAAATGCGCCTGCCGTGTGTCCTATAATTGCAATAACAAGAAGCAGGGTTGTTACATCTCCTGTAAACATGCTTATAAAAGATATTGCAAGCGGCATGAAAATACCAAAAAAGACAATCCCTAGCCAGAAAACAACTGCCACTCGCCCGATCAGAAGTTCCTTTACAGACAACTCCGCAGTCTGAGATTGATATGATGCATTCATCAGATATGTCCCAAGAAGAACTGCATTTATCCCCAGGACGATCCGGCTGGCATATTCAAGGTTATGGAAGTAATCCGGGCCATACACGCCGACACCGCCGGCCAGAAGCCCTATTCCCATAACAAGCGCCAGTCCGTCAGCAATGCCTGCATTCAATATCACGATAGGAAGGATGCCCGTATTCCAGAATGGAACGCTCTTGCAGTAGCTCATCATGAACCCGCAGTAGATACCGGTGAGTATTACAAAGAACCCTGCTATAATTTTTAGGATAATGTCTGCAGCATATACCATATTATGTGCCTGCCCGCTTGTAAGTATGTCTGCGCCAAGTATATATGAGGTAATAAGCTGTGCAAAACCAAACATGCTGAAAAACACAGTAAATACCACACCCCTTGCTATCCATGATGTTCGCCAGGCCCCTGAAAATGGGGGCATTGTCCTCCAGAAGCGTAAGGGTTTGCCCAGGTATATAAGGTGAAGGGGAAGTTTTAAGAGCATTACAATAAGATAACCTGCTAGCGCCCCCCACCAGTTATTAACAAATATTGCAATCAGATAAAGACCAGTCCCAAGAGCAGAAAAGACCTCAGAAAGCCATACAAGTATCCCCTGCCTTTCGATCCACTCTTTCTGCTGCATGGGTTTAACCATCCATTCATGGGTTATCATCCATTGACGAGAAGTTTGATATCGCATGTGTCCCTCCATTATCCTTAAGCTAAACCGTCAAAACGCTTTTTTGCGTCTGCATCTACTGAACTCAGGTGCTGCATGTGGCTTCCGGTCTGCGCATGCAGAGGTGCCTTGTTTGACTCCTTGCCGCCTATCCTGCCATCCACATAATAAACCGAGGGTTCTGTGCCATATTCAGGCTGAAGGGTAAAACCTTTGCGCTCCCTTATTAGCACAGAAACATTGCTGTCCGGGTCATCAAGGTTGCCGAATGTCATTGCGCGTGCCTGGCAGGTATTCACACAAGCGGGTGTAGCATCCCTGTCCTTCCCAGGTACAAGCCCCTTTTCCCTGCCTGCATCAATTTTTTCTGCGCAGAAGTTGCATTTTTCTGTCGTGCCAACCTGATGCGGATAGAGTTTCTTCCCCTTCTTTTCAAAACCGGTAAGTTCATAGCCCGGGAAATAACCAGGATCCTTATCCTTGGATACAAATGTACGGTTCTGGTAGGGGCATGCAATAACGCAATAGCGGCAGCCGATACACTTGTTGGAGTCTATAACTACTATCCCGTCATCCCTTTGTGTTGTTGCCTCTGTCGGGCATACCTTAACACATGGCGCCTCCTTGCACTGATTACACCTTACAGGAAAGGTGGTCAGTTCCGGTTTCCCGCCCACATCGGTCTCAAGGGCCAGAAGCCTCGGCCATGTGACATGCAAAGGAAGGAAGTGTTCAATCCTGCAGGCTGCCACGCACGCATGGCATCTGGTGCATTTAACTAGGTCTATAACCATTCCCCATCTCATAATTTTCTCTCCTTTTCCGATATACAATCTACCAGTAAATTACTATGTGGTACTGGCTAAAAGTTTTACATGCAGAAATAAAACAATGGGATTATACTTTCAGGTATACCTGTTG
>CAZXUA010000137.1:0-12779 GCA_964643755.1 uncultured Desulfatiglans sp.
CAAATAATACCCAATTCCGCGACTCAAGGTGTCTCTTTCACTTCCCAGAGGTAAGATTTTCTGGAGGTGGGGACAATGCAAACCTCTTATGCCCGATATACTGTGACTGCGGTGAAATCAGGCGGCAAATGGCTGATACTGGCAACGCACTAATCCCCAATTCCTGCTGGAAGGTAAAAAAACCGCTTAAGTGCAAATACCTCATTAAAAATGCAGGGACGAATATTTTTCGTCCCTGCGAATGGGATAGAAGATAATAACCAGCCGAATTACAGGATTTGTTGATTGGATTTCTGTTGACACGAAAAAGAGAACTGCCTATATATTTTCCATCTGAACGGGAATTCTTCTCGCAACTTTTTACAATTCAATATTTACAGTCTGTATTTCGGAGAGAAACCTGGGGTGGCATTGGATTTATTTTCTGATCCTGACTTTGGTTTTTTACATGTTGAAAAAAAGGAGGATTTATGAAACTTCAAAAACCAGACCAGAGGCCCTTAACTGGAAAGAAAAGCATATTAAAACGAGTCTTCCTTTTCGTTGCTGGTTCAATTTTGGCGCTTATCCTGATTCTCGGTATTATCGTATACAGTTGGACCTTTACAGAACATGGAAGGCTTGATCCCGAGGTTGCTGTAGCATTAAAACTAATGCCTGACCTGCCAGATCCTAACACCGTATCACCCTCTGAGGCTGTAAAGCTTTTACGAAAACCCGGACGTACCTCTCGAACCAAGGCAACTGAATTATTTCATGTAGAGGATCGGAAAATACCTGGCCCGCTCGGAGAAATCCCGATCCGTGTATATCAGCCCATCGACTCTGGCGGCCTCCCGATTCTTATCTGGTATCACGGCGGAGGGTTCACCATGGGGGATCTGGATGGTTCCGATGATTTCTGCCGAAAAATGTCGATACTTTCCGGAGCGATAGTTATTTCGGTGGATTACCGGCTTGCACCAGAATATACTTTCCCTGCTGCGGCAGAGGATGCCTATACAGCCCTTGCCTGGGTGGCAAAGAATGCCGAACTGATCTCCGGAGACAGCCGTCGTATAGCGGTCATGGGCGGAAGTGCAGGCGGATGCCTTGCGGCAGTGACGACCCTGATGGCGAAAGACAGGAAAGGGCCTTCTATAATTTATCAGGTTCTCTACTTCCCCTCCACGGATCAGAGCGATTCTGATTTTCCCTCCCACACTCTGTATGCGAAAGGATATTACCTTACATACGAATGGCTGAAATTTTTCCGCAGGCAATACATACCCAATGAATCCGACAGAAAACATCCATATGCATCACCGCTCCTTGCGCCTGATCACAGTGGGCTTCCTCCCGCCCTGATAATAACCGCTGAGTTCGACCCTGTTCGTGACGAAGGAGAAACCTATGCACAGAAACTTAAAGAGGCCGGAGTTTCAGTACGCCTCGAACGTTACACCGGAGTTGTCCACGGGTTTGTCGGTGTGCCATTCATCCGCAAGGCAAACGTGGCAATAGAGGAATCTGTGAAAGCTCTAAAAGATGCATTCAACAAAAGTACCAGTATAGAAAAAGAAATGAGATAACTATAACAGGAGGGTTTATGAAACTTCAAAAATTGGGAGGATATGCGGCTGTTCTAAGTGTTGTCTGCGGCACAGGAATGAACTGGTTTTACTTTTTTCAGAACGACTTGATGATCAATCCGATGAAACAACATCTCTTTTTTATTTTGATGATCGTCTGGTCAATTTTTCTTCTGATCACTTTTCTCGTTCTTCATGAACGATGGAAGACCCGTATGCCTGCCCTCATGCTCATAATGCTGATTGCGGGATCTACCGGGGCAGTTCTTCAGATTACCTGCAGGATAATCTTAATTGGATCTATCGGATTGTCAAATGAGTACATCCCTGTCTTCGAGCGAATAGTTTCCGGGTTCCACTCTTCGGCAATAGTTGCAATTGCATGGGCAGATCTGTTCATAGGGTGTGCGATTCTGAGATCTCGTGAATTTTCCAGGGTACTTGGATGGATGTTCATTGTATCCGGTCTCTGGTGGATATCAGGACATTTTATAAAACCTCCTCCACAATCAGAACAAATTCTAAAGGCTCTAGATCATTTGCTATTCGGCGTGTGCATTTTCTGGATCGGAATTGCGATGATTAGGCAAAAGCAGCAGGAACCGGCAGCAACTGCGATTGCGACAGCAGCAGAATAGTATATGGATGTCTCTGATATTAGGGTGAAACAGCTTTGTACGTGAATGCAGTAATATGACTTTTCTGAATTTTAGAAAATACAGATATATGCTTTTTATCTCTTGGGATGTCCAAAATGAGGAGAAATGCAATGCGTAAATATATAAAATGGATTTTTACAGGCTTATTTACTCTGCTGGTTATCGCCGCAGTTTATCCTTTTGTGGTGGGCAATATGGAAACCCTTGTCCTGGATGATGTTGCACGGGCGTCAATGCCTGATAAATCGTTTGTAAGGCTTTCAGATGGGTATACACACTACGAATGGGCCGGACCGGAAAATGGCCAACCGGTTGTACTGGTATGTGGTGCTTTAACTCCTATGTTTATATGGGATTATGAATTCAAAGCTCTGGCAGATGCAGGATTTCATGTTCTACGTTATGATCACTTCGGGCGCGGTTTATCAGACCGGCCTGATTATAGATCTGGCCTCTATGACCGGCAATTACTTGAACTGCTCAATTCACAAAATATTAAAACGCCCGTTGATATGGTAGGCAGATCAATGGGCGGAGCATTAACAATCCGGTTCGCCGATCGTTATCCCGAAAGAGTCCGGAGATTTGCTCTCCTGGCGCCGGCAGGATTCATGTCACATACCCCCTTGAATATAAGGATCGTTCGCTGGCCGTTTGTGGGTGAATGGGCTATGAAGGCTGTGGGAGACCGGACAATACCTTCAGCAGTAGCCGGATGGATACATGACCCTGGAAAGAAACAGGAGTTTCTGCAAAAACTTCAGGAGCAGATGAAGTACAAGGGTTTCAAACAATCATTTCTGGCCACATTAAGGGACAAGTCATTCATTTAATTGAAACCGGATTATGAACGGGTTGGCAGAAGTGGCAAACAGGGGATACTTATCTGGGGAACAGAAGATCAAATGGTATCATTTGATCATCATATTCTGGTACAGGCTGCTATTCCCTCTATTGAATTCCATGCAATCGAAGGCGGAAACCATGATCTGCCTCCTGAAAAGGTGACACCGCTATTGATTAAGTTCCTTAAAAGATGAATAAGATTATGGAGAAATAAACATCATGGTCATAAAAAATTTTATTGCTTCTCAGCTGCGAAAACCAACCGGATTGTTTGGTTCTGTTCTGCTCAGTCGTTTGATGAATTTTGGTAATCGTGAAATAATAACTTCAACTATCAAACATCTTCAGTTGAATGATCATCACCATGTATTGGAGGTCGGATTTGGCGGTGGTTCAGGGTTAAGACAAGCGATGAATCTCTTAAAAAGCGGTAAGGTAACAGGTATTGATTACTCCATCGAGATGGTAAAATTGGTCGAACGAAAATTCAGAAAACAAATAGAGATGGGAAAAATAGATGTTCGATTTGGGGATGTTTTAAATCTCCAATTTGCTGATGAAACTTTTGATCGTGTGTTTACAGTCAATACAATATATTTCTGGCCCGATGTTCTCAAAGGACTTTCTGAAATCAGGAGAGTTCTCAAAGCTGGTGGCCTGGCTGCAGTTTCTCTTCGTTCAAAAGAAAAAATGAAAAAAGCATCTTTTGCTAAAGAAGTTTTTCAGTTATTCTCACCAGCAGATGTATCAGAAATTCTGAAGAAAGCCGGTTTTAGTGATATTCGCATCAATCATTTCAACCAGAATAAACTGACCGAATATGCGGTTGTGCTGGGAATGCGTTAATATGACGATTTACAATAGATTGGTATTAACAGATTTATATCAAACCGCAGCATCATTAATAAGAGTAAAGGAGAAAATAAAAAATGAATGCAGGAAAGAACCTAAATAAAGCCGTGCTCGCCTGGTTAAAACGCCTTGGAATCGGCAGTGTGATTTTTATATTTCTGATTCTTCTTGGTGGTTATATTTTTCAGGCTTATACTGACTCTCGCACTGAACGTCTATATCCCCCGCCCGGACAGCTTGTGGATATAGGCGGATACCGCCTGCATTATCAGAGCAGCGGAACTGGTTCACCTGTTGTGGTGCTGGATAGCGGTTTAGCTGGAGGCGGTTTTGATTGGGCCAATATCCAACCTGAAATTGCAAAGTTCACGCGGGTAATCTCTTATGACCGGGCAGGGCTTTGGTGGAGCGACAGAGGTCCGAAAGAGCGTACAAGCAGACAGATTGTAAAGGAGCTGCATGACATGTTGACACTGGCCGGAATACCAGGCCCATATGTCCTTGTGGGAGGATCATTTGGCGGATATAATGTGCGGTTATTCACACATGAATACCCTGATCAGGTTGCCGGTTTGGTCCTGGTGGATTCAGTTATTGATCTGTTACAGAATGATAATATTCCGGAATCAATAAAACGCGCCAATAAAAACCTCATTGGAGTTGCAAAGTTTGGTTATTTTCTTGCTCACTTTGGAGCCGGTCATCTGATAATGCCTGGATTACTTGGGGAACTGCCTGTAGAGATAAAGGATTTATACCTTGCGCAGAGTTGTAAAACATCCAATTTTCAGACATCATGCGCTGAATGGCTCAATTTAAATATCAGTACATCTCAAATAAAAGGATGCAGGCTTCCACCTGATATTCCGCTTGCAATTCTATCAGCATCGAGATCTCCCAATCCCGATGCTCCGGCTGAAGATCAGTCAATTTATTTAAATATCTTTCATGAAGAGCATGCGTCTATAGCTCGCCAGTCCGCCAACAGCTACCACTATATTGTGCCCGATAGTGGGCATGCGATTGCATTCGAGAAACCTGATACGGTCATCGATTCCATCCGCAGAGTGGTTGGGGCTGTCAGAACCAATACTAAACTGATGCCTCCCGAATCGATAAACTAAATAGGAGATGAATTATGAAATCAAAAATAATTTTTGTGCTTACTATTTTCATGACTGTATCAGGTTGTCAGAGTATTAAACAAACTGATGGTTTGGCGCTGGTTGTGACACCCATAGAGCTGCAAATCCCCTCTGAAAATGGCGAAGATTTGTTAGCAGCTCAGCAGTATGAGCGTATGAGCCTGTATGACTACCTGAAGAGCAAAAGCTTTAAGGTTAACATCATTTCAAATGATCCTCTAATTTATGAGATACCGGATCAACAAGAGCTACTGGAAGAACTGGCGAAGATGCTGAAAACGATCAGAGTTGCAGTTAATGTTAGTTCAATGAATATCATGAATTCAAAAGTTACCAGAACATCAGACGGTGGCCCCTACAGGAGAAAGGGGGTATTAATAAATAAGGATTTTGAGATAGTAAAAATTGATGATGTACCTGGAGAATTCAAAAAGTTTTATGACCCCAAACATCCTGATGCTGATTCAGAGGGATATGTTTTCTACCCTAATGTTAATGAGGTAGAAGAGCAGGTTCAGATTATGAACATGCAACAACTGGAAAATGCAATTATTAAAATAATGGGAAAGATAAATAGAGGTATTGTGGCACTGAGTACACCTGGCTACTATGAAATTTCCAAGTCTCAAAAAAAGTGGGAACCCGCTCCTGGAGGAAAATAAATGTTTATGTCCAAACATGGATTTACAGGCATATGGAAGCTGAACCCTGACAAGTCCGGCTTTCTACCAAAAATGAAGAGGAAGGTATACCGATGGTATGCACATTAGGTTATCAGGTATTATTGGTTGCAGTCTCTAATACACCTTTAGCCCATTGATTAATGCTTTTACCATTTGATTCGGCAGCGGCAGCTATGGCTGCATGAACTTCCACAGGTATTCGTAACATCAAATTGCCGGAATAGGGTTTATTAGGTTTTTGCTTGAGCTTTTTACATGCTTCAAGATAATTATCTACAGCCTCTTTGAATGCGTTTTCAAGCTCTTTTACTGATTCCCCATGAAATCCAACAACATCTTGTATGCCAATAATGTGGCCAACAAAAATATGATCTTCCGGATCGAATTCAACCCTGGCGAAGTAGCCTTTGTAATTCATTGCCTTCATTTTGTTACTCCCAATAGTTCAAGAAATTTACGGGCATCTCTAACCCGATATCTTAATGCTTCTTTTGATGGATGCGGCCTATGAAAATAGGCTCGAATTCCGTTCTTCTCAAACGTGACACTTGATCCAGAACCTTCAATCACTCTGCAATCTAAAGCGATAAAAAGGGCCTCAATTTTACGCCATTCTATATTCCCATTTACTGGTTCAGAGAATATGGCATTGATTATCTTTTTATGCTGTGTTTTCATAATAAAAATCTATATAAAAAACATCTTTAATGCAAGCATAATATGATTGCACTCATAAGCATATTCACCTGCAAGTTTCATACAGAGGTGCGAAAGACAAGAAAGCAACTATAGGAAATCACATAAAAGGTCAATGTGATCTTATATATGACCTTTTAAATAAGCATAGGTAAGCACACCTGAGAGGTAAATCATTTATGTCCAAACATGTATTTACAGGAATGTGGAAGCTGAATCCTGATAAATCAGGCTTTCTTCCGAATACAAAGAGCCAGATTCTCACAATCAATACCGACGGCATTGATATCTCAATAAGCGAAGAACTGGTAAATGACAGGGATGAGCATCTCTTTATTTCCGTTAAGGGCAAACTTGATGGAAGCGACAGTCCGGTCACAGGTACCACATTTGCCGACACTGTTGCATATCGAATGCTTGACAACCACACTATCGAAGGAATCGCAAAAAAGAATAACAGCATCTGCGTGAAGGAAACAGCAGTTCTCTACGAAGGTAAGGATACTGTCCATGTCACCTATGAATGTTTTAATGAACATGGCAACATCCAGGTATTTAATGGGATATTTGAACGTGTTGTCGACGAATTTATTGATTAATAATATATTGGCAGCTATCTTACAGATAAAAACTACAGGATAAAATATCATGCTATTGAGTCAACTAATCGGAAACAGGGCCAAAGAGATGCCGAGAGAGGCATCGCTTGTCAGCCATGCATACCTTCTTCGTGGAGGGTATATCAGGCAGGTTGCAAATGGCATATACTCCTTATTACCACTGGGGCTCCGGGTAATCCGGAAAATCGAGGATATTGTCCGTGAAGAGATGAATGCCATTAATGGACAGGAGGTATTTATGCCTGTTATGCTACCGAGAGAGCTCTGGGATGAATCGGGGCGATACGAATCAATTGGGCCAGAGCTCATGCGTTTAAAAGACAGGGCAGGTCATGACATGGTTCTCGCTATGACCCATGAAGAGGCGGCAGTGCATCTGGCGCGTAATGAAGCGGGAAGTTATCGCTCATATCCTTTCATGCTCTATCAGATTCAAACAAAGTTCAGGGATGAACCGCATTCACGAGGGGGCATGATTCGCCTCCGTGAATTTACCATGAAGGATGCCTATTCGTTCCATAGAGATCAGGCAAGCCTTGACGAGTTTTATGAGAGATGCGCTTCTGCATACAGCCGCATTTTTACAAAATGCGGTATCCCTGAAGTTAAAAAAGTACAATCCGATACCGGGATGATGGTTGGAGGAGTCGCCCATGAATATATGCTACTGACCGATTCCGGTGAAGATACTATTGTTGTCTGCAAAGAGTGCGAATACACAGCAAACCTTGAAGTGGCGCGCTGCAAATGGATACAGGAAAAACAGCAGCCATCAACTCTCACAAAGGTTCACACACCGGGGAAGCAGTCAATCAAGGATGTTGCAGCCTTTCTAAATGTCCCGGAATCGCAAACTGCAAAGGTTGTCTTTTATGAATCAGACAGCATGGGCAGACCTGTAATGGTACTTATCCGGGGCGATATTGAGGTCAATGAGAATAAACTAACCAGACTCATTGGTGTTGTGCCTGCTGCCGCCTCTGAATATACCATGTTAAAAACCGGTGCGATCCCAGGTTTTGCATCACCCATCGGCATACACGATTGCCGGGTGATTGTTGATGAATCCATTGTAGGCGCAACCAATTTTGTCACAGGCGCCAATGACATTGATTACCATTACATAAATTTTGACCTTGTTAGAGATGCCGGTGGATATGAGATTGCCGATATCGCAACAGTTAGAGATGGGGATATATGCCCATCATGCGGAGGCACCCTCACCCTAAAAAGAGGAATAGAAGTTGGGAATATCTATCAGGCAGGAACAAGATATACCGAAAGGATGCGAATGCGTTACCTGGATGAAACAGGTCAGGAATGCACACCGCTAATGGGATGTTATCGTATCGGAATAGGCCGCTTGATGGCATCTGTTATTGAGGCACGTCACGATAAATTCGGCCCGCTCTGGCCCAGCTCCATTGCACCATTTTCAGTACACATTATCACAATCGATCTCAAAGAGGCTGAGAAGGAGATTTTTTCAACACCGATCTACCATGAGTTATGTGCAAAGGGAATAGAGACAGTGTACGATGACAGGGAAGAGCGTGCAGGGGTAAAGTTTGCAGATGCAGACCTCATTGGAGCGCCACTTAGATTAATCTTCAGTGGTAAACATTTTGATTCCAAGACTGTCGAGTGGAAAGCACGTGATGGATCAGAAAAAGGGTCAATAAAGGTTTATCAGATCATGAATTTTGTTAGTAATTATTAACATTACAGTAATCCTATGTCTTAAACCTGCCAACTATACTTAATAACCTTTCTACCAGTCCATTCAGCTCCACTGCCCTTTTAGTCACATTAACACCCACACTGTTCAAATCCTCAACAAGGCTGTTCACATCGCCTATATCTTTGGCGATCTCATTTGATACAGTTGAGCTCTGTGCAACATTCTCATTAACACTGTTTATTCCTGATGATGCCTGAGACACATTACCGGCTATCTCCCTTGTGGCGGTTGACTGCTCCTCAACAGCGGTTGCAATCATGGTAACGATCTCATTCACATCGTTTATTATCTTTGTTATCTCGCTGATCTCAACAACAGTCCCTGATGTTTCATCCTGTATATTTTTTACCAGTGTCTTTATCTCTTCTGTGGCCTCTGCTGTCTGCTTGGCCAGCTCCTTTATCTCGTTTGCAACAACCGCAAAACCCTTCCCTGCCTCCCCTGCACGTGCAGCCTCAATTGTTGCATTAAGCGCAAGCAGATTGGTCTGGTCTGATATCTCTGTTATGGCCTCTGTAACCTTGCCTATCTTTTTTGCAGATTTTCCAAGCTCATCCACCTTTGCAGTGGCGCTCCCTGCCTGGGTTACCGCCTTACCTGTTATGCCCCTTGCGTTCTCAGCATTCTTTGCGATCTCGTTTACAGTTGCGCTCATCTCCTCTGCTGATGATGCCACCATATCAAGGTTGGTGGATGCCTGTTCCATGGAGGCGGCTATGGAGACCATGCTTGAACTCATCTGCTCAGAGGCGGAGGCAACAGTCCTTGACTTTGATGAGATGTTGCCTGTACCCTCTGACATCTCGGAGGATAAACCGGTCAGGTCTTTTGAGGATAGGCCAAGGGTGTTTGTACTCTTGGCCACATCACTTATAATGCCCTGTAATTTTCCTATGAATGTGTCAAACCATTTGGCAAGCTCTCCCACCTCATCCTTGCTGGATATGTTAAGCCGCCTTGTAAGATCACCTTCACCCTCTGCTATGTCGCGCAAACCTGCTATTGCCGCCTTGACCGGCCTTGTGATACCCCTGCCCAGTATAAAGGCCATCAAGATACCTATCAATACACCTATAACGATTATTATAAAGAAGGAAACAATGGTATCTTTGTATGTAGCTGCTGCCTCTATGTTAGCCTCCTCAGCAAGCTTCAGGTTGATCTCTGTCAGTTGATTGATGTATTCCCTCATATCCTCGAATTTTTCCATTGCAGGCCCAAGGGTGTAATTAATGGCCTCAGCCCTGGCTTCGCTTGTGTCAGACATGCGGCTATCCACAACCCTCTTCGTGAGCACCTGCCATTCTTTTCTGGCCGCATCATATTTGGGTATAAGCTGTTTTTCCTCATTTGTGGATGCAAGCCCTTTATAGATATTCCAGCGTTCATCAGACTGCCGCATATTTTCTTCATAATCAGAAACAAGTTTCTTGAATGTATCTGATGTCGCATCTGCAAATATCATGCTCCTCTCAGCCACAAGGAGCTGCTGAAGATCCCTGTCTGCCTCAATCAGCTTGTCCAGGGCAGGCAGACTTACAGAAAATATCTCATCTAGATTTTCATATATGCTTTTTACGTTGAGGTAACCCCTTATACCAATAAAGACCATAAACATAATCATTACGGCAAAACCGATACCCAGCTTCACCCCAATCTTCTGATCTCTCAACCATCCCATTTTTCGCTCCTCTTAATTAGGTTATATACAGTGTCCATCCAGAAAGAAGAAAATTCTAGGAGGTTGTCCGAGAATAGCAAAATTGAGCATTTTTGCACCTGTAAGTATTTGAATTTACTAGGTGCTATTTTTGAAAAACCCTATTCTCGGACAGTCTCCTAGATGGTCACTATTTAAAAATCATATGTAAGCTGTACCCTCAGCTCATTATAATCTTCACCCCCCAGGGATTCATCCTTTCTAATAATACCATATCTTGCCTTTATTCCCAGACCTTCAAAAAAGCCTTTGAATTTATATGCAAGGGTTATGTCTGTCTCGGTTACATCGGTGGCTGCATTGATACCGCTATCAGGGGTATTCATATCAGCGTAAACAATCTTTGAGGAAAGTCCGGGTATGCCCACATCAGCAAAGTCATAGGAGAGGGCCGCTATCCACCCCTTGCCCTCCGCCTGATACAGGTCATTAATCATTGCTGACACAAGAAAATCATGGCCCCAGGGGTAGATAACATCATCAGCCCCTATGCCTGAAACGGCAAGGCTGTATGATAACCCGTGCTTTTTTACACCTGCCTCAAGGCCATACATATAAGTATCTACCATACCGCCTAAACTGTCGCCCGTATCATCCTGCTTCAGATACTGCCCTGTTAAATGCCATGCAAAACCCTTAGCAGTTTCACCTGAGTAGATTGCCTTCATGTAAATGTTATTGATAAAATCCTTCGCATAAAAATCCCAGGCATAGAGTTCAAGGTTGGTTATCCCTTTGTAGGTCAGGCCAATTGCAGAGACATGTTTATCAGCAGGTATATCCGCATATTCGGTCATGCTCACAAAGGAGTCGGATGCCTTGCCCCTCATCCTTGTGATATAGGAAAAGAGGAGTTCAAGGTCATTAATGCTGTTGTTGATTAGTGTATATGCGTTTGTGGATTGGGGGGTAAGCCTGTTGTCGTCAGTGTTTACCCAGGGCAGTTCAAGCTCCTGTCTCCCCAGTTTCAGGGTGGTATCATGAAATAGTGCCTTGATATAGGCCTCTCCCGGGACAGTAAAGTTTTTATGATTGCCGTTTGCGTCCCTGTCAAGGAGGCCATAAACATCTTTATCATCATCATTTAGCCCCATGCCCTGGCCTGTATAAAAGGCAAACCCAAGGCTTATGCCATGAAGATCACCGGAGGTATAATAGAGCATGCCGCCGGTAGCAAAATCCTCCCTTGTATTCCTTACATCATAATCCCTTTGAAAAAGATATGATCTGAATTGACCGCTAAACTTACCCTCTTTAAGGGCGCCTTTAAGATCTTCTGCGGCAAAGAGATTCAGGGAGAGAAAAGATATGACTACGATCAGAATAGATTTACGAATCATAGATACTCCCTTTCAGGATCAATACACCGTTTATAAATCTTGAAAAAAAGGCCTTACACCGCTGCTTTTTAAAAGGGATTACCGGCGCTTGATGACATTTGCCTCAATTTGCGCCTTATAGAGATAGAGGTTTGAGCAGGGCTTAAAGTTTAATTTGCATATATTATGCCAGCAGATATGAGGTCTTTTAATTTATAATATCAGACATTTACCATGTCTTTAGTCGCAAAACAGAAAGTATCAATACCCTGTTTTTGACAGCCTGCCGGATTGATGACACGCCGGGCCTACTGTACATAAGTAAAAGAGAAGAATTATTATGATCCAATAACTTTCTACAACAGGATAATTCAATACACCCGCATAATATGGTTTTTGCATTCATAAAAGCTATGGTTTAAAGTCAGTATATTTTTAACAGCATGAATAATTATTACTTGGAGGAATAACATGAAAAGAATAATTGCACTGTTTTTTATCTTTTTGATTTTTTTGATCTGTTTTACATTCTCAGTACTCGGTGAGCCGGATGTAAAAGGGAGCATGGATCATCCCCTGATTTCAAGGATGCCGGATTTTTATATCTCAGGGTATAAATACGCTGATTATGACAGCTATAAGCTTATTGACCAGTATAAAAAGCAGGTAATTGTCGAAGGCAGCAAGTATTACATCGAATACAAACTTAACAAGGGGGCAACTGAACCCGGAGAGTTGAATATTCGCAGGAACATCCAGGATGCCCTTAAAAAAATTGGTGGAAGGGTCATTTTCCATGACAACTTTAACAAATGCTCCACTATTGTACTTGAGAAAGACGGTAATGAGACATGGATTGATGTAAGAAGTTACAACCTAAAAACGGCAGTTAGTCTCTAACCTGGAGCGGGTAGGAGCCGTGCTATG
>CAZXUA010000138.1:0-12753 GCA_964643755.1 uncultured Desulfatiglans sp.
TTGAGGAACCCATTGATGAGGTTGATGAGTTTGAAGATGCGCCTGAAGAGGAGCTTGAGGAAATATTCAATGACGAGATAGAGGATGAGGCTGTTGATGAGATAGAGGACGAAGAGGTTGAAGAGGTGGATGCAGAGGAGGTCTCTGAAGAGGGTGCTGAGGCAGATGTAGATGAGTTTGAGATCATAGAAGAGCCTGTTGAGGAACCCATTGATGAGGTTGATGAGTTTGAAGATGCGCCTGAAGAGGAGCTAGAGGATCTACCAGCGAAGGAGGCAGAAGATGAAATAATTGATGATTTTGAAGCGATACCTGAAGAGGAACTGGAAGAGGTGCCTGAGGATGAAATAGCGGAACTCCTTGAGGATGACGATTATACCCTGGAGGAGATACTGAATGATTATGACACGACAGGTTACATAAGTGAAGAGGGTCAGGAAAAGGCACTGATCCTGGCAGACAGGTTTGATAAGATGCTATCGGATACAGAAAGATACTATAACAGGTATATTCTTATCCCTGGGGGCAGGTTTCTTATGGTAAACGCCTCTTCAAAAGCAGATAAAAAAGAACAAAGATTTATAGATCTCCCTGAATTCTATTTTGGTAAATTCCCTGTGACAAATCACCTTTTTGAACTTTTTACCGAAAAGACCGGGTATGTGACAACAGCAGAGCGCATGGGTTACGGCACGGTATATAAAGGGCGGTTCAGGTATATGACTGATGAAAAGAGCGGTAAAAAGATACTGGAGTGGAATTCATCATTGAAGAGTGAAAAGATAGAGGGGGCATGCTGGTTTCAACCTCTCGGGCCAGGGAGCACCCTTCATGGAAAAAGGAATCATCCTGTTGTTCAGGTTACCCTTGAAGATGCGATGGCCTTTGCTGCATGGACAGGTAAAAGGCTACCCACAGAGCAGGAGTGGGAGGCCGCTGCCCGCACATCTTCAGGGCTTGATTACCCCTGGGGGAAAAAGCCGGATAAGGATAAATGCAATATAGAGGCCAGCTCCATCGGGGGTACAACCCCTGTTGATAAATATAAAAAGGGGGCCAATAAATATGATATATATGATCTCATAGGGAATGTAATGGAATGGACCGCAAGCTATGAGTCAAAAGAGAGGGATTTATTATTTGTTGCCAAGGGCGGAAGCTGGGTTTCCGGCGAAAACATCACTCTGACTGCAAGGTCTTTAATCGACCCCAAAAGCCCTTCAAATATCCTTGGGTTCAGGTGTATTGCCTACAAATGATCTCTAGCAGTATCTCTTCAAGCCTTATCTTCTCTGCATCATTGATATTGTCCGGGTTTTTTCTGAGTCTGCTGAATATCCCGCCAAGTTCCCTGCGCCTTTCCTGTTCAAGCCCCTTTGCAATGCCTGCATGATCATGACTTTTAATAATGATCTTTTCCCTGCGGCTGTGGGCATAATCGCGGATGGTTAAATAATGGAGGATGGCACGGTCAAGCAGCACCCATGGAAAATTCTGATTTTTGTGCGGCCCCACCCTGACAACTTTACCACCACTGAAGAACCTGCTCACATGCTCTAATGATGCGAATCTTCTTGTTGAAAAATAGGCAACAGACCCTGCGCCTATAATGGCCCCGCCTATAGCTCCGGAAAGTAATGATGATCCGCCAACCGCAGCATCAAGCGTCCCGCCAATAGCAGCGCCTGTGAAAGCTCCAAGAGTGAGGAGCTGCTTTGATGTAAGTCCCAGCCTCTCCCAGGTGGATTCGGCAAAGAGGTCCTCCTGAAATACAGGTTTATCAAGGTCAGTCTCTTCCCTCTCAAGTTTATTGTGCCTGTACAGTCGCTCAATTGCCTGCCGTGATTCCCTTTCCCTTTTACGGAGCCAGTCATGGAATTTTGACTCAAGGCCCGGCCTTTTGCCTTCAATATGCTCATGCCTGGCGAGGCCGATCTCCATATGATATGTAAGCTCATCTGCAAGCATATCGGCTATTATATGGGCACTCTCACGTTCCCGCCGCTTCCATTCGATATTCAGGTATCTGATGGCCTCATCCACGCCGGGCCGCCATGCCACGTTGAGTTCACGAAAGGCCTGAAACAACTCAAGCCTATCACGGAATCTCACCTTCTGGGCATTTAACTGCCTCACAACACTGAAATACTGATCAAGCGCAGGCCGCCAGGTTTTGGTATAGTCATCCTCTCCTATATGATTGATAAGCGCCATGCGGGGCTGGCCTGTCCACCTCAGTATCTCCATTTCCGCCTCAAAATTGCGCCTGAAGGGTTTTGCCCCATCCACTACATAAAGGATACCTGCACCGTCCAGGATGGGCTTAAGGAGCCTGCACTCATCAACAAACTCCTCTGTGTCTTTAAAGGCATTATAAAAATCATTAACCATATCGCGCCTGCTTGCAGCAGATGTCTCACGCTCCTTCATCCAGGCAAGGGCCCTTGGCGCCTGCTGAAATCCGGGCGTATCAATCAGTATGATGATGCTCCTGCCATCCACCACCACAGGAAAATCCTGACAATTAAGTGTGGTGCCTGCGCTGCTGTCAATAACGACAGCATCATCCTCGGCCAGCGCACTTACGATGCTTGACTTTCCCTTGTTTACCCTTCCGATAACTGCAAATTGCGGGATATCTTTCATCTCTGGGCCTCTGTTACCGGTTCAATTACTGTAAAAGGGTCATTAAGCCTTGTTACTGCTTCCTGCCAGTTCTGCCAATCTGCCAGGGCAGGGGCCATCAATCTTTTTCCATGATCAATATTGATTAGCCCTATAATGATCCTTCTCTCTTTTTCTATTTTTGTCCGCAGGCGCTTCAGAAAATATTCAACCGCCCTGCCCGGCGCCTCCCATGATTCAGCCATAAAAAGGATAGGCTCTGTTTGTGTGCCCTTTCCAAAACCATTAAGGATTTTCTGATCCTGATTATTATCCAGTCCGCCTGCATGCACGATATCATGAATGCTCCATCCAAACTGTAAACCAATAATCCTTTTTATTATAGCATCATCCAGCTCTGCCTCTCCCCAGACAATAACCATGCATGATTGGACATTTATCTCCTTACTATCAAATACCGTTGATTGCGCTCTTTCATTCCTTTTTACAATGGGCATACTCTTCACAGATTGGGAGAGATACACAGGGGAGGTGAGTCTTCTATATAATGAATCCAGTTCTGCTGAAAGCCAGGGAGCTTTTTTAGTCAAAATATGCAGCCTGATATTTGAAACCGCCATTAAGATGGCACGTGGTATGAGGCCGTAAAAGATGATGATGCATAGCAGAAAGGGCCACCATCCGCCAGCGGTAAGGGCATTACCCTGTGTGCCGGAATAGGCACCATCAAGACGAAAATACCGGGTTGATTCGATCAGGCCTAATGTTGGGGCAATATCTGCATTGAAAATAGACCATGGGGCAGAAATAATTTGAATAACCCTGTGAAAAAATTGCGGAGAAACATCCAGTGTGGTGTTCCATGCAAAAGCGATATCAGAAAATGTAATTAGATAGATACATGATATAAAGGCTCCAAGGCTGAAGGCAAAACCTCCAAACTGAGTTATACTGAAGAGAAGCCACCTCTCTATGTTTTTATATATGATGTGTCTTGATTCTATCCGGTGGAAAATATCTGACACGAACCGAATGGGTTTTCTCCTGTTTTTATATAGACGCCTCCCTGCTGCTACAATAATACGACGTAACAGGAACCCTGCCAGCCTATAAAAATCCCCGATGAGAGGGATTCTTTTGCGATAGCTGTAAGGAAGCAGATTCAGAATAAAGAGGAGATAAAGCAGAATATTAAGACCTGCAAAAACAGCTATAAAGTTTACTATATTGACAGGCTGAGACCCGTCATAGGAAAGGAGACCTGCACAGGTGAATGCACCTGATATAAGAAAGAAAAAAAATATTAAATAGCGTAAAAATGTAAATGTGGAATCAAACCATGACCAGCGAAAGGTCTCCTTATCCATGAGATTTTTTAACCAGAAACGAAATATGGCTGCACGGTCTTCTATAGGGCCGGTAAAACTCATACCGATTTTGCGGTCTCTCTCCTGCATATCTGCCATGCCGGATTCTGCATCCCTGTACAACTGATATTCTATGTTTATGATCTCGGATAGTTTCAAGGGTTTTGACCTGTTTGAATTTTTCAAGAACTTTTATTCGTCTTTAAACCGGATTTATAGGCTTATCGACATTTTCATATAAGATAAAATTCGATGGCCTTGTCTCCTGAATCGTTTGGGTCAAAGGAGCAGAATTGCACATTCACAATGGTGCCCTTTATATTTCTTACAAAGACCTGTTTGTTGATAAGGGTCTTGCCAGAGTTATCCAGGTTGAATTCAATCTCAATGATCTCATCCTTTTTAAACCTAGGTTCCAGAGGCGTCTTAAATTTTAAACCGCCTTTTGAGATATCCACAACCGTCATTGTGCCATTTTGATTTTCTCCGGAAAGCGGATGATAGGTGAATTTGCCATGAAGTTGTGTCCCTTTGCGGAATTGTTTCCTTCTCTCCAGTGTTACCTCATAAACATTCCCGCACTTGCACTTAACCTTTAGCTTGATAGAGGTCTCCAGGTTTTTATATTTTGAGACATCCGACTCCTTTGATACATGGCACTTCGGGCATTCAAAAAGGGCGGTATTTTTATCAGAAAGATATATCTTCTGTATGCTTTTATTTTCCATGGGCGCCTCAACTTAAATACCATCTCATTATTAATATATTGCGTAGTTATTATGTTGTGTATATCGGGATGATATTCAATTCTTAAACAAAATAAAAGTGTTTTGATAAAAAAATCGTTCTGTTACCAATCATGGCTGTCTGAAAATACAATTTGTATCTGCCGCAAGATTCTGGTAGGGTCTGCGTGAATTTAAAAATTTATTGCCGGTTCAATATCATTTAGTTCATTTATTAAATAATCATATCCGGCACAAACCCTTTAATTGAAAGGAATTACCGTGAAAACACGAATAAAGACAATCCTGTGTATCACCCTGCTGGCATTAACCTTAAGCTGTGAGAAGGCAGAGCAGCAGCCAAAAACAATAGCGCTCCAGACAGATAAAGAAAAAATAAGCTATGCGATCGGCGTGAACATGGCGCAGTCCATCAGTGAGATAAAGGATGAAATCGATTTATCTATCCTGCACCAGGGCATGAAAGATAAAATGAAGGAAAATAAACTCCTGGTATCAGCAGAGGAGGCACAACCCCTGCTTCAAGCATTTTCTGAAAAATTGATGGCCAGAGAGCAGGAAAAATCAGCCGCAGCCTCTAAGAAAAATCTGGAGGATGGCAAGGCCTTTCTCGAACAAAACAAAACAAAGGAAGGTGTTATAACAACTGAAAGCGGCCTGCAATACATGGTGCTCAAAGAGGGGGACGGAAAATCTCCTGGGGTATCCGACAGGGTCCGGGTTCATTATGAGGGAACAAAGCTCGATGGGACCATGTTTGACAGCTCATATAAACGTGGCGAACCAGCCACCTTCCAGGCTGATCAGGTGATCAAGGGATGGACAGAAGGGCTCCAACTGATGAAGGCCGGCGGAAAATACAGACTGTTTATCCCTGCTGATCTGGCCTATGGCTCGAGGGGCGCTGGACAGGAGATAGGCTCCAATGAGGTCTTGAAGTTTGATGTGGAACTGCTTGAGGTTCTTGATAATGAGCCACAGGAAGGTAAACCAGGAGAGATACAAAAAACAGAGAGTAAATAATAAACATCCAAAAACTGTTGTTTTGAATTCAAGCGTTCAGCCCTCAGCGTTCAGCTTTCAGCAAAAGACATTTAAAATAAAAATTTAGCTGATAGCTGATCGCTGACTGCTGAAGGCTCCATCCAGAATTTATCTCTTCCCGGATGGACACTGCTTATATTCTTTTAAGCGAAGGATGCATGGGCGGCTTCGCAAAGAGAATGAATATTAACCCCAGAACCAGCACCCCAATGCCGAATTGAAAGGCCGGTATGTAACTGCCCGTTGCCTCCCTGATATATCCTGCTACAGGGCTACCGACAGCAGAGAAAACAATGGTAAAAGGCATGGTGTAACCCATCATCTTTGGGAATTCGCTTCTGCCAAAGTAATCGGGAATGAGGTTGCCTAAGGCAATGGTCTGTATGCCGAATCCTATCCCCATGAGGACATTACACAAAATTACAATGCCCATAGAGCTGGCAAACAGTATGATTACCAGACCTGCAATGCCAAAAAAGATCGATGCTACAGCGAGTGAATGCATCCTGATCTTGAGACCAAGAAAACCGATCCCAAGCTGGCTGATCCCCATCATAAATCCGAAAAAGCCCCCTGCAAAGGCAGCGCTGGTGCGCGTAAAACCCATATCTATAAGGAAGGTAACCTGATGGGCCATCATCATCTGCATGGCGGTGAACTGAACAATAACATAACCTATCAAAAGCCACATTGTACCAGTCAGCAGGGCCTCCTTTGCTGTAAAGTCAACAGGTGTTTTATACAGATTAGTTTGTAGCGGATGTGCTGATTCAACCTTTTTATCCTTTAAGGAGACAGGGCCATCCGGGATCTGACCCAGATCTTCCGGCTTATTAACAAGAAAAAAGGCGGGCAGGATCACGCAAAACAATAATGACGCCGCTGCAATAACAAGGTATGTATTTCTCCAGCCTATTGATTCTATGAGTTTCATCAGGAGCGGGTTGAAGAGCACCCCTCCAAAGCCCATAGAGGTCATTGAAATGCTGAGCGCCATTGGCCGTTTTACAATAAACCAGTTGTTAATTACAGTCATGGAGGCCAGCATTCCGCCTATGCTCATGCCCAGGCCGATAAGCACGCCATATCCTACAAAGAGCTGCCATATCTGCTGCTGATAGGAGACAAGTACCAGCCCTGCTACTGAAAGGATGTTCCCAAGTACCATAGCCGTTTTGACCCCCTTTTTCATTATATAGATTCCTACCAGGGGTGCGGTCAGGCCTGACAGCACCAGACCTACAGCCTGTGCAAGGGACATGTCACCCCGGCTCCATGCGAACTCCTCGACCCATGAGGGGAGAAAAAGCGCAAATGAGAGCATTATCATCATAAATGCAATATTGAAGAAAAACATTACCACCAGGTTAACCCATCCGTAGAATCCATCAGCACTCTTGAGTCTTGATGCCATAAACGTGTCTCCATTTCATTAAAAGGTTCACATTCAGCAAGGTAACTAATTTCAGTAAAACAAATGCGTATAAATCGATAAGACTTCTAAGCTGGTAATTCACTATACCCAAAAGGATACAATGGGTCAGGTTTAAGATTAATTGATTGAAAAATCAAGGGGAAAGTGGGAGGAGAGAAAAAGGCTCAAAGGTTTAAGGTTCAAGGTTCAAGGTTTAAGGTTTAAGGTTCAAGGTTATTCCAAAATGCACAACAAATTGTTTTGTTAATAAAAAAAATTACAAGATATTGTATTTTATCTTGAAGTATTCATTTACCTCTGGTATGTGAATTACTCAAGAAAAAACCCCGCCCATAGGACGAGGATTTCTATCTTTATCTAAAACATCAAAAAATGAAGCAGAGGAGGTAGGGGTATATGAGGATTATTGCCATCGCAAACCAGAAAGGGGGTTGTGGCAAAACCACAACTGCTATAAATCTTTCATCTTCTTTAGCGCTAAAGGGACAGAGGGTTCTCCTGATCGACTTTGACCCCCAGGCCCATGCAACCATGGGACTAAATATAATGCCCTCTGATCTTGAAAAATGCATCTATGACGTGATAACACCCAAGCAGGGTGAAGAAGTCATGCTGGATGAGATTTTGATATCAATTAAAGATAACTTTGATCTGGCCCCTTCCAATATTACCCTGAGCCTTCTTGAGCAGGAATTAACCGGCCTGAAAGGCAGGGAGGATCGCCTTTATAATGCCATACAGGGTCTTGTTGCAGAATATGATTATGTCATTATCGATTGCCCTCCAAGCATCGGCCACCTTTGCTTTAACGCCCTTCGCGCTGCGGATGAGGTGGTTATCCCCATTGATATGAGCCTCTTTTCACTCCGCGGGGTGGCAAAGCTAACTGAAATTATCTTGATGTTGAATGAAAAGCTTGATCGCGAAATCAGGTCACGCGCACTGATCACCATGTTTGATGCCCGGACACGTTACTCTGAAACTGTTCTGGAAAAGGTAAAGGCGGAATTTGGTAAACATCTCTTTGAAACGGTTATACGTTACAATATCCGTTTGAGGGAGTCTGTTGATTTTGGCCAGCCGGTTGGAGATTATGACAGGCATGCCATTGGGCATATTGATTATGAAAACCTGGCAGATGAGCTGATTCGCTCAGATGCCGCAGATGCCTACAAGGGGCTAAAGGCGCCGGGCTCAGCATATGATATTCTGCAAAAGACAGAGGATTTTATAGAGACCGGCTATAGGAGTGGCTCGAATGAATACGGGTATGCTGAAAAGGAGAGCACCGCTTATTACTCTTCCGGATCAAGTTACACCGATATGATTGAGGCCCTTGCTGCGAATTCTTCGGCATACTCATTCTCTGACCCGGAGGATAATTATTAAAAGGCATGTTTTAATATAGAACAGGGGGGCAGGAAGGGATGGAAAAAAAAGGCCTTGCAAGGAGTCTCAAAGATATATCCCGTACCTTTATTACAACAGAAGATGAATCAACGCCTGACGATCCATCCCTCATTTTTTTAACTAACCCTGTACGTGAAGATCGCTGTTCAGCATGCGTCAATGTAATAGAAGAGGCTGACAGCCCGCTGAGGTGCAGGATATTTTCCTCTAAAAATGAAAAATATGGCGTGATATTCTTGAAGTCAATCATGCCGGGATACGCCAAATACTGCCGATACTTTGAACCCCGGCCTCCACATGAAGCTGAAAATAGCGGGGATATTGATAATCCTGCCAGTAATGCCAGCCAGGAACATATGGAATATGAACAGACAATTACCAGCCAGAAAGATATTGCCATTAAGGATGACTCAACCCTCCAGATGAATTTCAAAAAGATGCTTTCGCAACACCTTGAACAGGGTTATGAGATCGTTCGCATAGAGCTGGAAAAGAAAGTTGAGCGCAAAGAGACCGCATGGCTGACAAAAACATTTGAAAAGGTGACTATCTCAAGGAAAGATAACCTTTAGATTCAAAGGTTAAGAGCAAAAAATGATATTTGTTCAGAAGCCCTTTCAGTCAAGAATGAAGCGCTCGTTGTCTTTTTACAAAAATGGAGTTCTTATAAAAAAGTTAATCAATAAAATTTTTAAAAATCTTCCTGATCCACTTCCCATAGAGAGTAGCGCTTTTAGTGAATTTTCATTCATATTTATTTAATCATTCAGACAGAAGTAAATTTAACCATGGCATGGATTTCTGCCCCTTGTATCTCTTAAAAAACTGCAATATATCTTCAAACATCTGTGTGGTTATTGAATGCGCCACATTTGGGTAGATAACAAACCTGTTGTTAATTCCTGCAGACTCATAAATTTCTTTTGATACCGGCCAGCGTTCGACAAGCAATGGCAAAGCATTACAGTTCAGATTTGTACAGATAACATTAATCTCATTTTGAGGAAAATCCCTTGTATCCAGAGCGTCATTTGTATCTTTGTCTCCTACATAGATATACTGTGGCACCTTTTTAAAATCAGCGAGGACAAAGGGCTTTCCTGTAAGGCTTTCCATATCGGCAATGCCTACCGGATATCTTAGTGTTGTGCCATTCCACCATTCTGAAACAGGGGCCAAAGGCCAACCTCCTGGTGATCCCGGCGCAGCAGCCCTGATAATTTCAGGGTGGATCATGGTGAATCTGCTGGTAAATGCGCCGGATGCGGAAAAGCCCATCATGAAGATTTTTTTGTCCATACTAAAGCCTCTTGATGTTAATAGCTCCTGAGCGTCTCGTATCATTGCAATAAGCTGAAGATCAATGCGCTTGATGCTGTTTCCAGAATATATCTCTTCTGTTGTCAGGCTGGCACGGTCAAGGGCATGAGTATAGATTCCTCCGGGTATAGTTGGGGTAAGGGGGCGTGGAAATGTCGGAACAAGAAGCGGGACATCAAGACGAACTGCAAAATTCGACCTCCCCTTGATCAGGGTCAAAGCGGCGGTATCATGGTAATTTAAATCGTCTGATGATCTACCGGTATTATTTGGTTCTACAAGCAGTATAGTATTTCTGCTCAGCGTCCTGGGAATACTGAGATAGTATGGCCACTCAAAACCTTTTTCAGGTGATGCGGATATTTTTATAAGTTCATATTCATCAGACACATCGGTTGTGAAAGAAAACACCGTCTGAGGGAGAGGATTTCCTGACATGTCTCTAAAGCTTGTGCTGGTGCCCGGATTCAGGGTAAAGGTATAAGCATTTTCGGCAATAAGGCGGGAATTCAGATCATTTCTTGTGAGTGTGAGAGTCATCCGGTCAGAAGACCATGAAATTGAGGCCGCTGGAAAATTACTTGTGTAGCTGACTCCGCCATTCATCATCTTGTTAAATTGGATAATTACCTGGGATAGATCGCATCTCACCCCTGTCTCTCCATTAGCCGGACTTGTAAATGTTACCACAGGTGCATCAGGGTTAACAGGAGCCGCGACTACTGTAAAGCTTATAGTGGTCTGTGGCAGGTAATTATATTGAAAGTCATGGAAATTCAGATAACCTTCTGGATTCAAAATCAAATTGTAGGTAGTCCCATATTGAAGAGGTGTATTCTGGTCATTTCTCGTAATAGTAATTGATTTTTGATCGGAAGACCAGATTGCAGAAAAGTCCGGGAAATTGCTTGAAAAACTGAGACTTCTTTCCATTGCCTCACTGAAGGTAATGGAAATCTGAGTAAGATTTGGACTTATATTGGTTGCCATGTTGACAGGATCTGACGATAAAACCGATGGAATGGTTGTATCTGAACCCACAGTAAAAGAGAGATTTGTCATGGGAAGCGGATTTCCTGCCGTGTCACAGAAATGTGAAGATATTCCGTTTAGAGTAAAGGTTAAGGTTTCACCTTGTGCAAGCAGCGTGGGCTGGTTAGATCGAGTAAGATAAAGTACTCTGCTGTCAGGTGACCAGCTTGTTGTGTAGGGGAAATCGCCGGTAACTGCCAGATCGATACCTGATCTGTTCATCTGCTCACTGAATGTAAATGAAATAATGGGAAGCGCCCTGCTCACCCCTGTTGCACCGTTGCGAGGGTTTGAGTAGATTAATGAGGGTGGTGTAGTATCCTGAGCATAACCAGCTTTTGGGAAAAAATATTGTACGATGAGGGCAAGTGCAATAATCAGAAACAAAAATTTTTTGTATCCCATAGGTCTCACCAAAGATAAGCTCAAATTCCCGAGTTAAGGATATGAATAATATTTTAAAAAAATTAAAAACCTTATGCTAGCGTCCATCCAGAAAGAGACAAATTCTGGATGGGGCTTTCAGCTGTCAGCGATCAGCTGTCAGCTAAATCTATGATTTGAAAGTCTTTTACTGAAAGCTGAACGCTGATGGCTGACCGCTTGAATCCAAAAATGACAGTTTTTGGATGGACACTATGCTAACAAATTGAATATATTGTTCTGGATATTTTATGTCAATACAGTTAGTTCCGGCTAAGGCATTATATCATGTATTATTTGTGACTGTTTTTGTGGGAGTGGCTGAAGCGAGGCGCTCATTCGTAATTCAATATCTTTTTTCAATTACCTTCCAGGAAGTCCCATTACCACAGGGGTAAACGTCCAAATGCATCAGGTGTATTATTAACCTGTCCCATAAATTTATGGAACAGCAGGTAAATAGGGGTTGCATACCTTAAAAAATCATCTGGCACTCTGTTTTTATGTTTTAAGGTGTGATGTTACACAGGGAAAACCATACATTCTCAATCAGTCAATTGCCCACACTCTCTCCAGCCCATCACCTGTATTCCTTTGTGCTGCCATGATTCGTCTCCGCCATTTTCTCCGGCCAGGGTACTCCATTTATCAAGGCCCGCATAGGCTTCATGTGTGATGGTTCGGCCTGACTTTATCTCAACCGGATACAACCTTGTACCCTGCTGAAATATAATTTGATAATTTATGCAATTTGGGATATATTTCTCCAAAATACATAAATTGTGTGGCCTTGCGATGATTAAAAGAGAATCAGAAAAAACCCTTTTGGAATTATATGAATCATTTCCGGTTGTTACTATAACAGGGCCGAGACAGTCAGGTAAAACAACTCTTGTGAAAAACTGTTTCCCTGAAAAGCCTTATGTATCACTTGAAAATCCGACCACAAGGGAATTTGCTGCCAGTGATCCAGTAGGTTTTTTAAACCAGTATAAAGAGGGTGCCATCCTTGACGAGATACAGCGCGTCCCTGCATTACTCTCATATATACAGACAATTGTAGATAAAAAACATAAAAATGGTCTTTTCATACTGACCGGTAGTAATCAGTTTGAATATATAAATTCAATTGATCAATCTCTTGCAGGCAGGACCGGGATTCTCAAGCTTCTTCCATTCTCATACAATGAACTCTATTCTGACGATATACAAAGTCTTGATGATCTTTTGTACAGCGGATTTTATCCCAGAATACATGACCAGAAAATAAAACCTGTCAACTTTCATTCTTCATATTGTAAACAGGATTTCAGATTGAGGCCAATAACAGGGAATAAAATGAGGCCGATGC
>CAZXUA010000139.1:0-12186 GCA_964643755.1 uncultured Desulfatiglans sp.
ACCCTATCCTACACTCTTTCCCTACACGACGCTCTTCCGATCTCTCCCAGATGCCTGTTAACAGCAAGGTATTATCAGGTGAAAGTATCTCACCTGAAGATATAGTCATTGAGGCGCTGAATCTAAATGCAGAGACCATTGCATATACATATACAGAACCCACAATTTTCTTTGAACTGGCAAAGGAAACTGCGGTTATCGCAGCTTCAAAGGGGCTGAGAAATGTATTTATCACAAATGGGTATATGTCTGAAAAATGTATTGAGGAGCTTTCCGGCTTTCTTCATGGCGCAAATATAGACCTTAAGTCATTTAGCGATGATTTTTACAGAAAGCAATGTGGCGCAAGGCTTGAACCGGTACTTAACACCATAAAAATACTGGCAAAAATGGGGATATGGATAGAGATCACCACGCTCCTGATACCAGGGTTGAATGACTCAGAGGAAGAGCTTACAAAGCTTGCAGAATTTCTAAAGACCCAGAACGCAGACATACCATGGCATATAAGCAGATTTCATCCCTCTTACAGAATGAACAACATTTCACCAACACCGGCTGACAGACTATTAAGGGCAAAACAGATAGGTTACAGCGCCGGGCTCAGATATGTTTACACAGGCAATATGCCGGGGGATGAAGGTGAAAAGACCTGCTGCCATAACTGCGGGAACCTGCTCATAGACCGTTACGGGTTTACAGTAAACTTCAATAATATTAAAAATGGCCACTGTCCAAGGTGCAAGGCATATATTCCCGGTGTATGGGATTAAAAAAAACTAATATTCTACCATTTTTAAAAATAACCCCTGGGCCGGGGCCCTTGCCCCTGCCCTCTTTCTATCATGGGACTCCAGGATTTCTTTAAATTCGGCATCCTTAATTTTACCTTTGCCTGCATCAACAATGGTACCAACAAGGTTCCTCACCATATGTCTTAAAAAACCACTCGCCTCAAAAATTAACCTGATGGTACCATCCTGCTCTATTTCCAAAAGCTCTGCCCTGAACATCTCCCTTACAGGGTTAATATTGGAGCTGCCCGATGCCCTGAAAGATGAAAAATCGTGAGTCCCCACTATCATGGAAAGGCATTTTCTCATCTCAACAAGATCAAGGCTCTCTTTTATATGCCAGGTAAATCTTCTCAAAAAAACGTCTGATTCAGGTGTATTTAATATCCTGTATTCATAGGTCTTTCTTTTTGCGCTGTATCTTGAGTGGAATTCAGGGGAGACATATTCGGCCATTAATATATTGATATCATCAGGGAGCAACGAATTTAAGGCCATCTTTATGGAATTTGGCTGTATCTTAGTATCGGAAATAAAATTAGCCACCTGGTATAATGCATGCACACCTGCGTCGGTTCTGCCAGAGCCGTATAGCTTAATCTTGCTTTTGATTATCAATGCCAGCTTTTCCTGTAATATTTCCTGAATGGAGAGACCATTCTTCTGATATTGCCAGCCATGATAATTGGTGCCTTCATATTGGAGGATAAGCCTTATGTTTTTATTTTCGCCCACTCTGATTTCCAGTTACAAGAAATAAAAAAGGAAGCTATATCAGCTTCCTTTTAAAGGATACCAATCAGAATAATATTAAAACCAAAAGAAAGGAAAAGGGATTAGCGTTTTGAATACTGGTAACGTGCCCTCGCCCCGCGCTGACCGTATTTTTTCCTTTCCTTCATTCTCGGGTCTCTTGTAAGCAGTTCAGCCTTTTTCAGGGCCGGACGAAATTCAGGATTGATGCTTACCAGCACTCTGCTGATGCCATGCCTGATAGCACCTGCCTGCCCGATGACTCCGCCACCCTTTACATTCACATTTATATCATATTTATTGATAGTTTCAGTAATTTCAAGGGGCTGTTTTACTACCTCAACGCCCGACTCTCTCGTGATATATTTATCAAGAGCCATATCATTTACTGTAATAACTCCGGTACCCGGTCTTAACCATACACGGGCGATGGAAGTTTTTCTTTTGCCTACGGCATGCCATAAGTCTTGAGCCATTAAGACCTCCTACATCTTTATCAATTGAGGATTCTGGGCCACATGTGGATGTTCAGAACCTGCATATATTTTTAGCTTTTTTAATTGTCGTCTTCCCAGACTAGTCCTTGGAAGCATCCTTTTTACAGCCATATATAAAACCTGATCAGGTTTCTTTTCAATTAGTTTTTTGGCAGAAATCTGTTTAAGCCCCCCCATATAACCGGAGTGATGGTAATATATTTTTTTATCCCATTTATTGCCTGTAAGAGAGACCTTTTCGGCATTGATGACAACCACAAAATCACCGGTATCAGCATGTGGAGTAAAAATTGGCTTGTGTTTTCCCCGGAGACGCGAGGCAATCTGACTTGCCAGACGGCCAAGTATCATATCCTGTGCATCTACAAGGTACCATTTCTTTTCTATTTCCTGTTCTTTGGCAACATATGTCTTCATTTTTTATCTATCCTGAATGTAATTCAAAAAGCGAATTTATTAAATCAACAACCACAATATGTCAAGTTTTTTATTCAAAATAATTAATCGTTTACCAATCTGGATAACGGGCACACCGGACATTTTTTTACTGATGGCAATGTACAGGCAGTGTTATCCTGATTTCAAAACCTCTATCTGAATTATATGCCCTCACAATACCGCCATGCCTTTCTATGATCTTCTGTGTTATGGCCAGGCCAAGCCCTGAGCCAGATATATCAGAATCCCCAGCCCTCTGAAAGGGCTCAAAAATCCTGGACAGATCCTCTTCATCAAGCTTTTTATGGCTGTTTACAACACTCAGCACCGCTTTTTTATCTCCCTGGAAAAGCGTTGCATAGATCCTGCCATCAGGGGCAGTGTATTTTACTGCATTATCAAGTATATTTAGAAAGGCAGTGCTTAATGCACTTCTGTTTCCAATAAAACCTGAGACCACTGACAACTCAGTATACACATAGATGTGCTTCCGGTCAATAATAGGCTTAAGCTGTTGTATCAGATCAAGAATTAACTGTCTGATATCAAATGGTTGCATCTCAAAACGTGCCTCAAGCATATCAATTTTTGATAGTTCAAGTATCCTGCCAATCAGCTGGTTAAGAAATTCAACATCCTCCCTGATATCATTTAAATGTCTTAAATAGGTCTCCTGTTTCTCATTTTCCAGTTTTTCCCGTAATATTTCCTCTGCTATTCTGATCCTCGTGAGGGGGGTCCTGAGCTCATGAGAGACAAGGGCGGTCAATGCCTTCCCCCCCAAAATCATCCTTTCCACCTTATCTGCCATCTGATTGAATGCGGCACCCAGTTCACCTATCTCATCACGGCCCTTGATATCTATTCTGTGCGCCAGGTCGCCTGAAGCAATACGAAGGGCTGACTGTTTGAGTTCCTTTACCCTTTCCGTAATAAACCTTGAGATAGGGATTATAAGGATCGGTATAATAATCCCTATGCCTGCCAGGCCAAATATAAAACCTGTTCCTTCTCTTTCTCCGCTTCTCCTTTCACCAAATATTACATGGAAGACCATATCTTTTATGGCAGGATTCTTTACAGGAGATACAACATAGATATCACGGGTCGAATTAAATCCCTGATATAATATTATATCATCGCTTACAAACCTGTTCTCATCAGTAACGGATGACAGGTCAGCGGGTATCTCACCCTCAAAGGTCTTTAATAGCAGACCATTATTACTTGTAAGCCATATTTTTGCCGTGTTAAGTTTTGCAAGGTTGTTAAGGAATGTTTGCATATCATCATTGATAATCTTATCGGAGATATCATACGACTCAGACCTGATTTTTTCCCCAATCAATTCAGCTAAAAGGATTACCCTTTCAATTGTATAAAGCCTGACCTGCTCCCTGATATAACGATTTCTTGCCCTTACCTCTGTTTTCATGTGTAGCCCGTAAATCATAAGCAGTGCAATTATCAGCATAAAGGTAAATGAGAGAAAAAACTTTATATATAATTTTGGAGGTTTCATTTTTGATCCACAAACATATATCCTGATCCCCAGATGGTCTTTATTCTTCTGGGCGCCCCGGGGTTTTTATCAATTTTTGACCTGAGCTTGCTGATATGCACATCAATACTCCTGTCAAAGGCCATAAAATCCCTTCCCCTTGCGTAATTCATAATCTGATCCCGGTTCAATATTACGTTTGGATTTGTCATCAAGACCTCAAGGATCTTGTATTCGGTTGAAGAGAGTTCAATCTCTTCCCCATCGAGCACAGCGGTCTGCTTTGCCCTGTTCAGGACAATGCCCCCTGCAATAACCAGGTTATCAGGGTCAGCCTCTGTTACTCTATCCTGGAAAGTACGCCTCATGACAGCCCTCATACGCGCAAGCAGTTCTCTGGGGTTAAATGGCTTTGGCAGATAATCGTCTGCCCCCAGCTCAAGACCTACTATACGGTCAGCATCTTCGCCCTTTGCTGTAAGCATAACAACAGGTATTGTGCTCTTCTGACGGATCTCCTTAAGCACTTCAAGACCGTTTTTGCCTGGCAGCATGATATCAAGGATCACGATGTCAGGGGATTTGGTGTCAATAAAGTCCAATGCATGATTGCCATCAGCGAGGGTAATAACCTCAAAATCATTTCCTTCAAGATATTCCTTTAAGAGCATTCTTATCTTTGCATCATCCTCGATAATTAATACCCTGCTACCCATCAATACCACCTCTTTTTTCATTTATTTTTTAAAATGAAAATAATATACATTAACCCGAATTGATGCACCAATAAAGTGAGCATAACATCTATAATAGCTGTATATTAATATTTCAGGAAAATATCTGTTAATGCCGACAAAAAGACAAGAAATAATTGAACTCCTGTCAGACAGTAGATGCACAATTTTAGAAATATCCTCGAAGCTGCATCTTTCCATGAGGGAGGCTCTGGATCACCTTGAACATGTAAGGAAAAGCGTGAGAGCCCCTCAACGGTTTATAATCACACCTGCAGAATGCCTTGGCTGTGGTTTTATTTTCAGGGAAAGATCAAAGATACATTCCCCGGGCAAGTGTCCCAGATGCAGGGGAACCCATATCCAGGAGCCTTCTTATTGCATTGGATGAAAAAGATTATTTATCCTGTTTTATCCGGCTTTTCATTATATCAATAAATTCATTCAGGGCAGCAGGTGAACCAAATTCTTTGTCAAACAACCTTTCATTCCATAAGGCAAGCCCAAGTTTAAAGATATAATGCACAGTGCGGTCCAGTACTTCCGGCCCATCAAGCCTGAGCACCTGTAAGAAAAGCTCATCAGGTATCTTCACAGGAAAAACAGACCCTGACGATGTGGTATCAGTTTTCAGGTAATCCTGAACACTTTTAAGTATCATCAGATTTGTATGTTTTTTCCGGTATTCTTCCTCTTCCATATCTTTCCCCTGTTTCATATCTGATTATATTTCAGATATCGTCTGGAGTCAAAAAAGAAATCAGGAAGTTATTAACATTCAGTCAAGACAATATCCTGCACTGAAAATACCTTCGCCGATTTTGACTTCAACAGCGCCACCCTGATCTATCCTGAATATTTTAGCCCTGATGCTGTTCAATCTGTCAAGGGTTTCGACATGGGGAAATCCAAACCTGTTCCCCCCCCTTGAAGATATGATACATACCTCAGGGCTAACCATTTCAAGAAATGGCTTTGAACTGGAATATCTGCTGCCATGGTGTGGAACCAGCAGGATATCACTTTTTATTTTATTCCCATATTTATTTATGAGAATGGCTTCAGAATTCATTTCAATATCGCCTGGGAATATTACAGATCTCCCGGCATAGCTCAATCGCACCACAATGGACTGGTCATTTACGGTGTGACTGCTGAAATTAGGGTTTTGCGACCTTTTCTCACCTGAAAAAGGATAAAACACCTCTATCTTTACCCCTGAAACATACATCCCCTTAGCCAGGTCATCAGGCCTAAGCATCTTGATACCCCTGGTTTTTACTATATCGATCAGTTCTTTATAATCATGGTCTTCAGAATCTTCACCGTTATGCCAGAACTCAGCAGGATCAAATACAGAGGCTATAAATTTGAGACCTTTCATATGGTCAGGATGGGGATGTGAAAGGACAATATAATCAATATGGAGGATTTTTTTCCTTAAAAGAAATGGGGCAATAATACTCTTACCTGTATCAAAGGTATCTCCCTGGAAACCCCCGCCGTCAATAAGCATCCTTTTTCTACCAGGAAGCTGTACAAGGGCTGAATTGCCCTGCCCCACATCCAGGAAAAACACCCTCATATTTTTATTAAAACCTGTATCATAAATCCAGTATGAGATATCCAGCAGAAATAACAGGAGGATGGTAATCATACTGTATTTTATCATCTTACCTTTCCTGTAACAGACAATACAATACAGCAGGCAATAGAAGAAAAGTATCTCAAAGATACCGGGAATAACCATCCAGAAACAGGCCCATGGGAGGCTGGCAAGATACTCTATAATATACATCATAATATCCAGACCATATGCGCCTATTAAAAGGATTGATCGAGAAGCATCTGATGATATAAAAAGTGCAAGAAGGGAAAACATACCAGATGGTAAAATGATGAACCCCATAAGAGGTATAACAAGAAGGTTTGCCAGAATCGATACAAAGGATACCCTGTGAAAATAATAAACCGTTACCGGTAGCAGAAAAATATTGGCAGCAAGACTCACGGATATGATACCTGTAAGGTAAAAATAGCAGCTCTTCAGGCGCGGGTGATTTTTTATTTTCCCTGAAATACCCGGAAATATTTTTTGAATAAAGGGTGTCAGCCATACTATCCCGACCACTGCAAGAAAGGTCAGTTGAAAGGATATGCTCTCAATGGCAAGGGGATCAATAGCAAGTATAATAAAGGCCGAAAAAAGAAGGGTTGACCAGATATCACTCTCCCTTTCAATAATAATTGAAAAGAGATAGGTCAGTGCCATAATCATGGCCCTTTGCCCGGATACCTGAAATCCGCTGAGGGCAGTATAGGCAATAACAGGAAAACAGGTAACAAAAGCAGCCATCTTTTTAATATTATATTTTATGGCAGGTTTGTATGAGACAGAGAGAACCTGCCGGAAAATAAAAAAGGATAACCATGCTATCATGCCGACATGTAAACCGGATACAGCAAGCACATGACCAAGGCCTGTCAGGTTAAAATATTCCCTTAAATTATCATCTATACCCTCTGTTTCGCCAAGAAGAAGGGCTCGGTATAATGAATTATTTTTTTCAGATAATGTGCTTTTCAGGATTGCTCGAAAGGGCTGCCTTATTTTTTCCAGTATTACAGTTAAAAAACCGGGGTCACCCCTTCCCATAGGGACAATATATCTCCCGTCAGATACTGATGCTGTGCATGAAATTCCTTTGATCTGCATGGATAATTCATAATCATATGCCCCGGGATTTTTGAAATTCATGAATGGTTTAATGTTTGATGGAAATCGTATACGTGTGCCTATAGTGTATACTACCGGGTTATTATAAACAGAAACTTGGACCTTTTCATTTACAGAAATCATCTTTTCATTTAATAAAAGTCTCTCAGCTTTCAGATCAAAACGTTCTGCCTGGCCGATCTGTTTTACCGGGCTGATGACGGTCCCTTCAAGGATTATCTTTTTATTTTCTGCAAGCCTGACAATTTCCGAACTGATATCCCTGCACGATACGATAAACATACCTGAAAACAGGAAACATATAGGAATGATAGAGGATTTAAATATTCTCCGGTTTAAAAAAAACAGGAAAAGCAAAAGTAAAATGAATAAAGAAATAATAAGCAGCAGATCATTGATAAATGGGATATAGCGGCAAGCAAAGATTCCCACTGTGAACCATATAAATGTTGGTACAAGGGGTCGATCAAGCATCTCAGTTTACTTCTCTCCATATATTTGCGCCAAGCAGCCTGAACTTTTCTTCCATTTTTTCATATCCCCGGTCAAGATGGTAGATCCTGCTTATCTCTGTTAAACCATCTTCAGCCACAAGACCTGCAAGTACAAGGGATGCGCTTGCCCGGAGGTCTGTTGCCATTACAGGTGCGGAAAGCAGCCGTTTTCGCCCCCTCACCAGTGCCTGATTACCATTTATGGTAATATCAGCGCCCATGCGCTTTAATTCACTCACATGGATGAACCTGTTTTCAAATATGGTCTCTGTGATAACGCTTGATCCCTTTGCAATACACATCATGGCCATAAACTGGGCCTGGAGATCTGTTGGGAAGCCTGGAAATGGCATTGTCTTGATATCAACACTCTCTAATATATCCGGGCCTTTTACAGACACTCCATTTTCACTCGAATCAACGACAGCACCAACAGCCCGAACCTTCTCTATTATTGAATAAAGGTCTTCACGTCTGCAACCTGCAATCTCTATATCTCCCTTTGCCATAGTAGCGGCAATCATAAAGGTGCCTGCCTCAATGCGGTCAGGAATCACTTCGTGTTCAGCGGAATGCAATTCTTCTTTTCCCCTTATAATGATAGTATCTGTTCCTTCTCCCTCTATGTCAGCCCCCATTTTTCTTAAAATATGGGCAAGGTCAGATATCTCAGGTTCCTTTGCCGCATTGTTTATGATGGTCTCTCCCTTGGCCTTTACAGCAGCCATCATAATATTTTCGGTTCCGGTTACAGTAGGTATATCAAAGAATATCTCGGCACCCTTTATGCCGTCTGTCCTGGCGTTGATATACCCGTTTTCAAGAAACATATCCACTCCCATTGATGAAAGGGCCTTTAGATGCAGATTAACAGGTCTTGCGCCAATTGCACACCCGCCTGGTAGAGATATCCTTGCCATCCCAAAACGTGCAACCAGGGGGCCAAGGAGCAGAATAGAGGCCCTCATAGTCCTGACCAGATCATATGGCGCCTCATATTTATTCAGATTTTCACTGTTTATATAGAGGGTGCCCCCCTCCTCCCTGAAGATGACACCCATTCCCTCCATTATTTTTTTTATTGTCTGGATATCCCTTAAATCCGGGATATTATCTATTTTATGCCAGCCCCCGGTGAGCAGGCAGGAGGAAATAACAGGCAATGCGGCATTTTTCGCCCCGCTTATCTTAACATTCCCCTTTAAGGGGTGGCCCCCTTCTATCATTATCTTCTGCATGTAAATTTTCCTGTATTTTATGTAATATGGTTGAATTTTTAATATCTATAATAACCATTACACCCAGTCAAATTATTTACACATGCCTGAACGTCAAATATAATAACAGCCATTTATACAGACTGTTAACATGGAAAAACAAATGAGCAATGAACAAATCAGATTTGTAATAGACTCTTCACTCGGTACACTCGCAAAATGGTTGAAGATAATGGGGTTTGATGCCCACTACCAATCTCTTTATAATGGGGATGAAATAGAAAAACTGCTAAAAGAGGGCAGGATCCTGATTACTAAAAACCGTCACCTGCAAGGCAGACTTAATCCTTTGATCCTGATAACCCAAAATAAAATAAGGGATCAACTTTTGGAGTTAAAAAACCCCTGGTTTCTCCCCATGGACAGGAAATTCTGGTTCAGGAGATGCATAAGGTGCAATGTCCTGCTGCACAGTGTGCAGACCCGAGATGCCCGGGGGAGAATACCAGATTTTGTAATTCACCAGAATACCGGGGAAGTCAAATTCTGCCCCAAATGTAAAAGATATTTCTGGCCTGGCAGTCATAGGGTCAGGATGATAAAGCAACTGGAGACGTGGGGTCTTTAAAAAAGACCCAAAGCCCTGCTTCTACACTAACAGGTATATTAAAATCCTATAAAGTATAGCTGGTTATAAGGTGACTGACCCGCCTATATCCCTTTAAATAGAAAGAATATTAGTCTTTCTTTTTAGCGGCTGCCTTTTTCTTTTTAGCCGGGGACTTTTTCTTGCCAGTTGTTTTGGTTGCTTTCTTTTTAGTTTTAGCTTTGGTTTTTTCTTCTGCCTTAGCCTTTTTTAGTGCTGCTTCAAACTTTTTAACGTTGGCTTTTGTGGTTACGATGTCTTTGCTAAGCTTTGCTAACTTTTTCTTTGCCTGACCTAACCTGTAGTTAATTTGATTAGTTGTTGCCATACTGTCTCCTTTCATTTGACATATTTGTTAATGTTTATGTATTTGGTAATATAATAGAATAATATTTAAAAGTCAAGATAATATATTACTTAGATGTCAAATTATATATAAACTAAGTCTAATTATTTTTTATCTATATATAATCCCCAGTTATCCCTTAACATGATTTTTCTTGTAAAATAAAAGTAAATATCGGTTTTACTCCGATAATACTTTAAAATTTATTTCTTTTATTTAGGTCTTTTTTATTTTGAGATGAAACCGACAAACTTTTTGGAATAGGCCAGGTTTGCTATGCTATTTAGATATTAACTTTAGTTAATAAATGGCATAAATTTTTACCATGAATATATTTTAGAGATATTATCTAAATTTAATATTAAATAGTAAATAAAACTATAACCACAGGTTGCCTTGCTTTCTTTTTGATAAAAATAGCTTAAAATATTCTCATAAGCCAGCGAGAAGAGTCAGTTCAAAGAATAGAAGCTATTTCATCGGCTAGATATTCATATTAGGAATCAAAATAAAAAAGTGGCGCGCCCGGGAAGATTCGAACCCCCGACCTATGGATTAGAAGTCCATTGCTCTATCCAGCTGAGCTACGGGCGCATTAAAAACGGGCTCTTCATAACATATAATTTTCAGATTTTACAATACTTTTTTTACTAAACCGGAAAGGCTTTTAAATCAGGAGGTTAAATCATACAGGTATAAAACTCTCATTAACAGATATGGCCTTTTGACCCTTTTTATCCCTGTTGCCGTATTGGCTTCCCCTGAATTCTTTTCCTGCATTCGCCATAAGGACCTGGTTAATCAGGAAATTTGTATTCCTTTCAAGCTGGCCCATTGTCTCGGCAAGGGCCTTAAGCTGCAACAGGGCCTTTCTTGTCTTTTCCTGCCCAGGAATATTGATCTCGGGGTTTTCCAGAATAGATACAAGCTGATCAATGGCAGGGTCCTTCATGCCCTCTATCTCTTTATAAATGAGACTCACCCATCTTTCTTTAAGCCCTTCAGGCATATTTTTAAAGGAGTCTGTATACTCCGGGCTGAACCCGAATCCAAGGGCATTTCTTATCTCATCGATCATCTCCTTTACCCTGCCCCTTATCTTAAAATCAACCTTAGCAAGATCAATCAGTTCATCCCACTTTTCTTCCACCTGCATCCTGAGCCATTTTTCACCCTGTAAAGGGGGTAATGAGAGTTCCATCAGCCTCTCATGCGCGGAATGAAGCTCTCTTGCCGCATCCTTATTTTTTATGGAAAATTCTGAAAGGAGACTATCGAGCTTTGCAATGGCCCTTTTTCTGGGATTCTCCCTGCCACTAGCCTCAAGGATCAAAAGTTCCCACTGTTCTCTTAAGGAGGCAATCTCCCTTTTTGCCAGTGTAAAGATCATTCCCGATTTGGTAATGGCATTCCTCAGGGAGTCAGCGATTATATTACATGCATTAAGCCTGTCCCTTGAAATCTCCTGCATCGCCCTCATGGAGTCCTGTCTTAGCTGATAACTTAAAAGCTCAGTGCCAAGTGAGCGTGAAAGCCTTTTTATCACCCTTGTTTCATGGCTGTTCATCCTGATGGTATATGGCCTGAAATATATCTTTACAACGGCAACCACAACATAATCCGAGTCTGACCAGATCACATGCCCTGAATAATTTTTCGGATAGACAACAGAGGAGTACATATCAAGGTTGAGATCAATCTTTCTTACAAGCACAGGCTCCATATGCTGAAATCCTTCATCCCCTGATTCAAGCTGAAGTCTTACGCTCCTGGAGTCATTTTCAGGGTCTTCGGATGTCCAGCTTTTCTGGCGCTCAACGCACCAGCCCATTGTCTCAAGGGGCCTGTCTGGTTCGTCACGGTATAAAGACCAGGGCTTTCCGGGCGGGTTATAATCTGATACCCCGGCAAGCCCCCACTCTATTTTTTCGCGGTAGTCATCAATAACCCCTGAGGTGATCCCCTCAACCCTTAATTCAGGGAGCTTTCCAACCCTGTATATGGTCCCTTTATAGGCATTTGGGAGACA
>CAZXUA010000139.1:12196-12668 GCA_964643755.1 uncultured Desulfatiglans sp.
TCTCTATCATCTCCTTGCATGCCTTTTTAAGGACAGTCTCTTCTATCTCAATGGACAAAATTATGCACCTGCCTTGACAATTTCCTTTAAAAGCCCTGAAACAATATCACCAGCGCTACCCATAAGGAAGATCTCTGTCAACTGTTCTGTAAGCCAGGTCTTTTCCTTATTGATCTCAATAATCGTAGCATTGTTTTTTGAGGCAACTACAGGGATGGTGTTTGCTGGAGAAACCTGGGCGGATGTGCCTATTATTAAAAGCACCCTGGCATTTGAGGCCAGATTAAAGGAGAGATTAAGGGCCTCTTCAGGTATGCCTTCGCCAAAAAATACAATATCGGGCTTAAGTATTTTGCCGCACTCACATGCTGGCAGATGTTCATGCCTCTTTTCCTCCATGTTATACCTCCTGTTACAGGAAAGGCATGAGAGGGTGCTGCAATTACCGTGGTATTCAATAACATTTGATGCG
>CAZXUA010000140.1:0-12518 GCA_964643755.1 uncultured Desulfatiglans sp.
AGAAACAAAATGAAAAAATATTTTTTTACAGGTCTATTATTTTTTGTTAGTTTTTTTGTTGTTATTACGTTATCTACAGCTTCACCATATTCTGATATCAGTGGCAAGTGGGCTGGAACACTTGCAGGAGAGACAGAAGATAGTCAACCTATAACTGTTACTTTCAATTTTGAACAAGATGAAAATAAATTAACAGGGACAATTTCTGGAGGTACTGATGAATGGATACCGATAAAAAACGGTGTAATAAAAGGTGATAACTTTTCTTTTAAAGTTGATGTTGATTTTAACAAAACAAAAATGAAATTTAACTATGAAGGTACAATAAAAGAAGATGAAATCCATCTGATTTTTACAACAGAGATGGCAGGGTGGACAGGTAATTCTTTACCTAAAAATATCATTATTAAGCGTGTAGTAGAATAATGGTTAAAAAGATTTAGAATTTTATAGAATAATGAAGTGAACATTCAATAATTATTTTCTAATCTTTAAAAAGGATGTAATTGAATAAAAAGACGGTTGAAGGTTTTACCTTTAACCGTCTTTACTTTTGCAAGCATTTTTCCGGTAAATAACATAAGGGGGAACAAGAATTATAACTGTAGGTATAAAAGCAATGCTGAATGTAAGACAGTCTGCTTTAAACCATACACTATTGCTTTTGTCAAAAAATATAAGTGTGTTTATCCGACAGAGGCGGGTTATTAAAGCTTGATGATAGTATCAAATGATACTATCGTTGATATATGAAAGCCACAATTTGAAATTTTATTATATCGACTTTCTCCTAATTGATCGCTATTATAGATTAACATATACAAAGCATATGAAAACATTACTTGGCGGGTTGAACCTTGTTCATAATAGATGATATTATCTGGTTTGATAGCATAGTCGAAAAGCTTGCATGGAAACATAATGTCATGCCTTCTGAAGTAGAAGAGGTCTTAAGTGGCAATTGTCTTATTTTTAAAAAAGAAAAGGGCAGAGTTGAAGGGGAGCATTTATATAATGCACTTGGTAAAACAGACCACGGACGCTTTTTATCTGTCTTTTTTATCAGGAAATTAAGTAATAAGGCGCTTATTGTCACAGCAAGAGATATGAACAATAATGAAAGGAAAAGATATGGGAAAAAATAAAGAAGTAAAAAATATGTCAATAAATGAGGCCTCTGAATATTGGGATGAACACGATTTTGAAGAGTGCGATGATGTTCGAAAGGTAGAAGAAATCAAATTCTCATTTAAAAAGAAAAAGTATATAGGAATCGATATTGAGTTATATTCCCTTATAAAAAATAAAGCTAAATCATTAGATAAACCTGAAGACACCCTTATAAATGAATGGCTATCTGAGAAGGCAGGTTTATCAGCATAGCCAGTATATATAAATCCATTATTCTATCCTTTTATTGATTAGTGAAACAGGTAAGGAATTTCTTTCTAAAGTAAAAACACCCCTTCTATTCCAGGTAAACCGCGGTTCTTGGCCTGTTTTCGAGCCTGTATTCCCTGTGGAGTTTCAGTACCGGCCTTATTTCTACCAGGAAATCCTTTGATATACAGGTATCAAAACACTCCTTTGACATGCCCGCCTGAATTTTTTTTATCATATTTACTGTGTCAGGGCTTAAGCCAGGCGTGGCTTTTGTTATCCCCTGGCACCTCATGCATGCTATGCCCCCTGTTTCGGGCCTGAAGACCGCTGTTCCAACCCCTTTATAGGCCCTGCCGCATATGGAGCATTTTTCAAGGTTAATGCTGTACCCACCAAGGGCCATGGCTGACAGTTCAAAAAATACAGTAACAATATCGGTATTGCCCCCTTTATCAAGCATCTCAAAGGAGTTCATGAGTGTGTCAAACATGCTGCTGTCAGGCAGGTGCCACGGAAAAAGCATCTCGGTAAGTTCTATCATGTAGCTTGCCTTGATGAGTGTCGCGTAATCCTTTCTTAAGCCAGGGTAAGCGTCAATGAGCTTGCCTGAGTGTATGAAATAGAGGCCATCCTTTTTTTTTAGGCTGTATTCCAGTTTTACATGCGAGAAGATATCCAGGCAGTTTACAAAGCGCTTCCTGCTCCGGCGCGCCCCCTTTGCTATCCCCTTAATCTTACCTTCCAGCGGGGTAAAAAAGGTGATTATAAGATCTGATTCGCCAAAATCCTTCACCCGCATGATAATGGAACTGGATGAACTTATTTCCATAAATCAATCAGTCCATATAACTGTATGACTGTGATGGGGCAACTTTAATTTCAGGAAACAGATGTTTGCGGCACTGTGATAGAAAGTATTCATCTGTCATTCCAGCCATAAAATCCCTTACCACCATTGCTGTTGAATTTGTCTCCCTGTATTCCTCGCTCATGCCCCTTAGATACTCACCGTAAATCTCGGAACTCATGTTTTCGGTTTTCAGCTCTTCACAGTATCTCTCAAACATAAGCCTGAACATAAGTTCAAGCTTTGATGTCTGTTTAAAGGGGTCACGGGGTCAGACCTTCATTCTTGACAATATCAAGAATGAAAATCGGGGTCAGCCCTTGACATTGGATATTTATAGGTGAAGGTATACAGTGGTAGTAATGTTACTGATACCTATTATATAGACGACCATTTTGAGGTAAAGGGCGGATAAACCATTAAATATATCTTTGCCGGTAATTTAAGGGTTGCACAGGTTACTCTTCACTTATATCAATCAACCCAGGCCAGTGGATGCCATGGAATTATAAAGAAGCTATCCCTTCTGTCGAATAAAACTATCCTCCGAGTGCGATTGACTCGTTTATCTGGACTGATTGCTTTAGAAAAATATCCGGTGGGTGAAGTTTTTTATCGGTTTTTTTGCACTGCACAACCTTGCTGAAAGGACACGGCTTATGGAAGTTACAGGGAATACAGGCACAGAAAAGTTGTTCAGCATTCAGGACATAGGCCAGGAGTTGGAGTCCACGCAACTTACTGCATGGCAGGACCTTGTGAGGGTATTAACCCATGAGATCATGAATTCCATAACACCTGTTGCCTCCCTTGCACAGACCACCGCCGATATTGCCGGGGATGTAAAAAATGGGCTTCCAACTGATCATCCGCAAAAAGGAAACATAGAAAAGATAGTTAACGCTTCACTAACCATGTCCAGAAGGGCTGGCAATCTTATGGATTTTGTAACAAACTTCAGGAAACTTACAAGTCTGCCAAAACCAAATAAACAGGTAACAAAGGTAAAGGATCTTTTTGCCCATGTGATACAGATCACAGAGGCAGACAATTTAAACAGCAGTATCAGGCTTGTTACAGAGGTTAATCCTGATGGGCTTGAACTTTATATAGATCAGGAACAGATAGAACAGGCACTCATCAACCTCTTAAAAAATGCAGAACAGGCCCTTGCTAAAAAACCGGACGGAATGATTAAACTGTCATGCAGTCTTAATCAAAGGGGAATGGTTACAATAGAGGTTACTGACAACGGCCCCGGCATTAAGGAAGATATATTAGAGAAGATATTTGTCCCATATTTTACAACAAAGCCTGATGGCAGCGGTATAGGTCTGGCCTTAACACGGCAGATAATGTCCAACCACGGCGGGTTTATCAGCGCAGGTAATCTTGAAGAGGGCGGAGCAAGTTTTAGACTTACATTTTAACTCCTTTTTTTCACCTCATCATCCCCGGCAGTAAAAGCACAATATTAGGGAATATGGTGAGTATTATCAAACCGATGAGGATAGCCAAAAGAAAAGGTATAATGCCCTTGAAGATTGTATGCAGTTCAATATCCTGTGCTATACCCTTAATCACAAACACATTAAGCCCCACAGGAGGCGTTATTGCCCCGGCCTCAAGCAGGATAACAATTATCACCCCGAACCATATAGGGTTAAAGCCTGCCTTTATTATCACAGGAAAAAAGATATTAACGGTTATGATAAGAAATGAAAGGGAGTCCATAATACCCCCCCCTATAAGGTAGATAATCATAACACACAGCAGAACAACATATGGCGAGGCATTGAGCCCTCCCACCCATTCCGCGAGTGACTGGGGCAGACCGCTAATTGTAAGAAAGCGGCTGAAGATCATTGCCCCTCCAACTATCAGAAGCACCATTGCTGATGTGCGGGTGGTGTTTGTAATAGCTTTTTTAAAACTTGCCCAGCTCAGGCTGCGTCTTACCAGCCCTATCACAATAGCCCCGGCAGCGCCTATGCCTGCTGCCTCTGTTGGGGTGAACCATCCCACTAAAAGCCCGCCTATCACAAGCAGAAACAGGAGCAGCATCTCGACAGTCCCTGATAATGACCTGATCTTTTCTTTTAAACTGGTTTTTGAAGCGGGCGCACCCAGGGAGGGTTTGATAATGCACATTGTTAAAATAATCCCTATAAACAATATAGAGAGCAGGACACCTGGCAAAACACCTGCAATAAAAAGTTTCCCAATAGAGACCTCTGTCTGTATCCCGTATACGATAAGCACAATGCTGGGCGGTATAAGTATGCCCAAAGTGCCCCCTGCTGCAACTGTGCCAGCGGCTAAAGAGAGGTCATAGCTGTTCTTCTTCATTTCTGGCAGGCTTACAGTGCCCATTGTTGCAGCAGTCGCGGCGCTTGACCCGCATATGGCAGAAAACCCTGCACACGCCCCTATGGTTGCTACCGCCAAACCTCCGGGGATAAACCCGAGCCATGCATTGGCAGTGTTGTATATCCTCTTACTTATCCCTGAATGAAAGGCTATCTCGCCCATAAACACAAATAGAGGTATAACCAGCATGGTGTATGAGCTGAACTGGGTATAAAAATTATCGCTCAGGATAAAAAGACCGCCATCAAATGAGGTAAGACAGGCAAACCCCAGAAACCCTGCCAGTATCATGGAAAAGGCAATGGGCATACCCAGTATCATGAGAATGACCATTATCAGGATACCCAGAAGACCAATTATCTCGCCGCTCATTTTTTGCCTCCTGAAAACAGTTTGATAAGGTCTGTAACAAGGACAAGGGTAAGGCTAAGGCAACCAAGAGAGACTATGGCGGCAAATGGCATCACCGGCATTCTTAATACCTCTGTCAGTTCACCAATTTTATATTCTTCTTTTGTATAAAGGATAGACTGCCATGTGATAATAATAAAAAGTATCACACCCAGGGTATCCATGATGAGGTTAATAAAGTGACTCGCTCTCTTTGGAAGCCTGTCCAGTAAAATGGTTATGCGGATATGGCCTTTAACAAACTGTGTATAGGCGATGGCGCATGCAATAACAAACACACCCATCTGGCTCAATATATCAACAGTGCCTTTTAAAGGCATACCGAATAGGCTACGGCCTATTACGTTGATACATACTATTACCATAATGGCAATAACAGAGATACCTGCTATCCAGTTGAGAAAGCGGGAGATGAGATGTACTATTTTTTCAATAAATACCAAAATATATTCCTTTCATATGATTATCATCATTATGTTGTGCACTAATGTAGGGGTATGATGCATTGTGCCTTTTAATCATACCTGGCACAATGCCACCACGGGCACGCTGTGGCGTACCCGTGCATTCCTGACCATAGATTTTTCCAAAGAGTCCATATATTTACATAATATAATGAAAATATTTCTCCGTGTCCTCTGTGCCTCCAGCATAGCGGGTGGTGAATCAATATTTAATACTGCCCATTATATTTTTCAAGCAACCGGTTAAATTCATCAAGCCATTCCCTTGCCGGGAGTCCCCTGGCTGTTGTCTGTTCAAGCCAGTCATCAGTCATTGAGCTTAACACCTTCATCATCTTTGCCTTTTCCTCAGGGGAAATCTCTGTTATCTTTACCCCGTTTGCAAGGGCAAATGAGAGGCCATCTTCTCCTGCCCTTTGGGCAAAATTTCCTGCCCATTCACTGTGCTCCATCCTGATATCGTTTACCGTATTCTTTAGATAATCAGGCCATGTGTTAAACCTTTCTTCATTAACAATAGTAAACATCACAGCAGCAGGCGCTGGAAATGGCGTAATATAATCGATGACCTCATTGAACCTGAAGGGTTTTATAATCTCGAATGTGGTGTAATTGCCTTTGATGATATTCTTCTGAAGCGCCTCATATATCTCTGACACAGGCATAAACACAGGTGATGCCCCCAGTTTTTCAAGGGCCTGAACACCAGTGCCGGTAGACCTTATCTCTTTTCCTCTGACATCATCTATTGAATAGACAGGGAACCTGCCAAAAAAACCGCCGCCCCTTTCACCAAGACCATTACAACTGAATGAGACAACCTTTACACCTTTGAATTCCGGCGGGTCAAACCTTTTATACATATCCCACGCAATAAGAATTGGCACCATTGTATGTCTGTAAGGATGTGGATAATTGAGAAGCGCCATCATTGGGAACCTTTCAGGCCTGAATGATGATGTATTCATCCCCACGTCCGCAACGCCTCTTAATATGCCCTCTATGGTGTTCTTTCCGGTGAGAAGCGTTGCATTGTAGAATGGCCTCACCTTCACCCTGTTTTGAGTGCGGGTCTCTATCATCTCTATCCATTTTTCAGTGGCCCTGCCCGGCGGTGAGGTTTGTGATGTCCAGTTGGTAAAGGTGAGTACTATTTCGGGCTTTTTTGCGAGAGAGTACCCGGGATTAACTACGATCAACAAAAATAAGAACGCAACGGGCAAGAAATGGATTTTTTGCATTTTAATTACTGATCCTCTCTGGTTATGGGTTGTGGTTATATCCCAAAAAAGAGCCCGAATCAACCTGCTTTAAAGGTTTTAGTTATAATCAGGATGCCTGACATCATAAGACTGAATATACTGGTAACCAGCTTTTCCCCTTGCTTTTTCAGCCTCTTAGCCTTATTGATAACATAAATTTTTGATACATTAAAAATATATAGTCTTATAAAATTATATAGTCTAATCTAACACATTTCTTACATAAGAGAATTGAAAGGGTAATCTGAAAATCAGAGGTACATAAAAAATGCTTACTAAATTGATTGTGAAGAATTTCAAGAAATTAGATCAGGCTGAAGTCGAGTTGGGGAATCCGGTCGTGTTTATAGGCCCTAACAATTCTGGCAAAACATCAGCACTCCAGGCACTCGCCCTGTGGGAAATAGGGTTAAGGAGATGGAATGAGAAACGAAAAGGTAAAACCGCACCGGAAAAACGCCCCGGGGTCACCATTAACCGCAGAGACCTGGTTGCGATTCCAGTTCCCGGCGCAAATCTACTCTGGCGTGATCTAAATGTAAGAGATGTCAGCAAAATAGATGGAAAGCAGGAGACCAAAAATGTTTTCATTGAAATAACAGTAGAAGGAATAACCGAAGATAAAACATGGCAATGCGGGCTTGAATTTTATTATGCTAATGAAGAATCTTTTTATTGCCGCCCATTGCGTGTTACTGAAGGGCAGGATGTATCAGTAATGAAGATTCCTGATTTGGTTTCAGAGGTAAGAATTGCCTTTCTTCCGCCCATGTCCGGGTTAGCAGCAAATGAAACCCGACTCGATGAAGGGGCTATCAATGTAAGAGTCGGTGAAGGCAGAACTGCTGAAGTCCTCCGAAATCTCTGTTACAAAATTTGCACGGAAGACAAAGAAGGATGGAAAAGGATGACCGAACAGATAGAATCACTGTTTGGAAGTAAGCTAGGCTCACCGCAGTATATTAGCGAACGCGGAGAAATATCATTAAATTATAAAGAACATGACATAATATTTGATCTTTCCTCTTCAGGAAGGGGGCTTCAACAAACCCTTCTTTTACTTTCATACATGTATGCAAATAAAGGCGCTGTTTTACTGCTTGATGAACCTGATGCTCATCTTGAGATATTGAGACAGAGACAGATCTATCAACTATTAGTTGATGTAGCAAAAGAAAATGGAAATCAGGTAATTGCAGCAAGTCATTCTGAAGTTATGCTAAATGAAGCAGCCGAAAGGGATGTGGTAATTGCCTTTGTCGGGAAACCACACAGGATAAACGATAGAGGCGCTCAGGTTATTAAGTCTTTAAAAGAGATAGGTTTTGAACATTATTACCAGGCTGAACAGACAGGTTGGGTACTTTATCTTGAAGGTTCAACAGACCTGGCAATACTTCGGGCATTTGCACAGATGCTTAATAATAAAGAGGCGGGTAAAATCCTGGAGAGACCTTTTGTGCACTACGTAGCGAATCAGGTCAGTGAAATAAAAAAACACTTTCATGGATTAAGAGAAGCTTGCCTAGGATTACATGGATTAGCCATTTTTGACAGACTTGAACCTGATACACCAGTTGATATAGGGATCCCTATTTTACAATGGAGACGCAGAGAAATAGAAAACTACCTTTGCACAAAAGAGACATTATTAAATTATGCTGAGGCATCCGCAATGAAAGATGCAGCCGGTCCGCTTTTTTCGCCTGCTGAATCAAAACGAAGAATTAAGGCGATGGAGGATGCAATATCAGAGGTGGAAAAATCCATGGAAACCCTGGATAAAGGTTCGCCATGGGATATAAATACAAAGGTCAGTGATGATTTTTTAACGCCATTGTTTAAGCTCTATTTTAAGAAAATTGGTCTTTATAACCTGATGGCAAAGAAAAATTTCTATGATCTGGCTCAATATGTCCCTGTGGACAAACTTGACCCTGAAATCAATGAAAAACTGGATGCAATCGTTAATGCCTTCATAAAAGAAAGGCCTGTTAACCAATAAACAGATCCTTTGTAGAAAAATTCGGGTCACTGGTCAGGTTTACGCCCAGGCGTCTTAAACCCGCCTCATCACCAGGTGTCGGGATATGGGTCATATGCACCTCGCAGTCCCTGAGTTCATTAAGTTTTTCCATTGCAAGCTGGGCCGCAGGGTTATGCGTGGCGCTTATGCTTAAGGCGATCAGTGTTTCAAGGAGGTCAAGGTTCAGGTTCTTTTCATTCAGCACCCTTGTTTTAAGGTTCCTGACTGACTCTGTTATATTGGGTGACAGGATCTTTATCTTGTCAGGTATCTCCGCAAGGTGCTTTATGGCATTTAATATCAGGCCCGATGCAGCATGAAGATATGTTGAATTGCTGCCTGTTACAATGGTGCCGTCCTTTAACTCAATGGCAGCCCCGCAGAATATACCTTCATTACCCTTGTTCTTTTCCCCGGCCTGAACTGCCGCAATATGGGCCGGTTTTACAACCCTCCTGTATTCCGGATTGATATTAAAATTCTCCATAAGGAGTTCAACCCTTTCAACAGTCTCTTTGCCTGTAAGCCCCATTGCATATTCACACTGATACCTGAAGAACCTCCTTATAACCTCCTGCCTGGATGCCTCCCTTGTTCCTTCATCATCAGTAATTGCAAAACCAACACGATTAACACCCATGTCTGTTGGAGAATGGTAAGGGGATTCGCCCCCGCTTATCTTTTTTAAAATCCTTTTTAATACCGGAAAGACCTCAACATCGCGGTTATAGTTAACAGCCTTTTCATTATAGGTCTCAAGATGGAACGGGTCTATCATGTTAAAATCCTTGATGTCAGCAGTAGCCGCCTCATAGGCAATATTAACAGGGTGATTCAGGGGCAGGTTCCAGATGGGGAAGGTCTCAAATTTAGCGTACCCGGCATTTATACCCCTCTCATGCTCATGATAAACCTGTGTAAGACATGTAGCGAGCTTTCCGCTGCCAGGGCCAGGGCCGGTAACAATAACCAGAGGCTTTTTTGTCTCTATAAAGGTATTGGCGCCATAACCTTCGTCACTAACTATAAGGTCAAGATCGGTCGGGTACCCCTTTGTAAACTGGTGGGTGTATACATTAATGCCCCGTCTTTCAAGCTTGTTTTTAAACTGCCTGGCAGATGGCTGACCATTATAACGTGTTATAACCACCGCCAGCACATCAATTCCCCAGCTCCTTAAGTCATCTATGAGTTTCAGGGCCTCTGAGTCATATGTAATGCCGAAATCGGCCCTCATCTTTTTTCTTTCTATATCACCGGCATATATACAGAGGATCAGGTCTGCCTGGTCTTTAAGCTTCTGAAGGAGCCTCATCTTGATATTGGGGTCATACCCCGGCAGCACCCTTGCGGCGTGATAGTCATAAAGGAGTTTTCCGCCAAATTCCAGATAGAGTTTGTCATTGAATCTTTTAGCACGCTCGATTATCTCCGCGGACTGTTCTGTAATATATTTTTCATTGTCAAAAGCTGTTTTCACCTCGATCCCGCCCCTTTCATAATAAAGTCAGCATGTTAAGAAAAGCTGACATAGTAATTAGCATTAATTATTTTTCAACAGTTTTATAATCTTTAATAATATTTTTTATCAATATATTTTTTTAAGAAGGAGTAAATATTTATCACATGCATGGAAAAATGGAATTTGTAGGTTGGGTTAAGCGAAGCCACGCAACTTTTTAATGACAGCGTTAATCATAAATCAAATTAATTTCTGTTATTGCAGTATCTTTGTATTTTTCGCCAGGATAAATATCAATGATTTCAAATTTTAAAGTCAAAGTCCCTTTATCTTTATTTAAAGTGCCAATACGGAACGATTGTAATTGGTAAGTATCTTTTAATTCAAGAATATACCGCGGGTTATTATTTACAAATAATTTTATTTTCTTTACCCTTGAGTTCTCTTTCCATGCTTTTAACGATTTAGAAAAGCCGTTGTAGATTTCTATAGTATGAAAGGGAAACTGGATAGCTTCAAACTCGATGGACTCAACGATACCATAATCGGCCTTTCCTACGACCCAGGCAGTATTTAATTTAAGATCACACACGTTTTCCGGGCTGTATATCATTCCATTTTTTGTTGTTACTAAAGAAGCTTTTACATTTATTGTGTTACCACAACAATACCAGCTACAACCCTGATAATTTATTTCGTTGAGATCTTTTTCATCTACAGGGAATTCCTGCATTATCTCCAATTTATATTCTTTATCAAGCAGTTGATGAGGTGAGAGGCTTGAAAATACAATTTTTAAGTTTTCACTAGAATATCCGCCTTGCGATAATAAAAAGATGAAAAGAAAAATTTGAATTGTTTCTATTATTAAAGGATGCGGGGGCATTTTAAGCCCCCGCTATATGATTAGATGGACAGAATAATCAGTAGTTTATATCAGTATGTCCATGAACATTGTTTATCTACCTTAACCCAGTAGCCAAATCCCGGTTCCATGACATTAAGATCGCTGAGCCCAGGATTCTGGGGGTCAAAAACCTTCCATTTTCCATCTGCATATGTCCATACGCTCTTTACATTCCTTGAGATGGTGGACAGGGCATCTGATACATTCTTTGATGCTGATGAATTATACCCTACAAGGTTCCAGCCTGGTGTCAGGCTAACCGGGTCAGCAGTCACATCAGAGGGGATCTCCAGCTCGGCATCCTGACGCATATTCATCCATACAGCCTTTCCTGATGCAAGTTCATTGAGCATACTGCTGGTCTCCGGTTTTGACGGGTCATACACTTTCCATGAGCCATTATCGTAAGACCATACACTGATGATATTATCCATTATTGATGAAAGGGTGCTGTTAACCGTTGTGCTCTGTGTACTTTTCTGGAGAGTAACAAGGTTCCAACTGCTTTTTATAGTGCGGGTTGATCTGGTTACCTTTACAGTGCATTCACTTGAGGATTTCAGACCGCCATTATCAGTTACTACGAGCTGGAATACCAGTGTTTCGCTCTGTGTTAATATCCTTGGTGTAAAGGTCGGTTTTGCCGTTGCCGGGTTTTTAAGTGTTACCGGAATACCGCTTAGCTGGCTCCACATATAGGATACTATATAACCGTCATGATCAACAGAGCCTGAACCGTTAAGGGTTACCGTTTTCCCGGAGATGACATTCTGATCGTTTCCTGCATTGGCCACAGGCGGATCATTTACCCATATCACATTGATGATAACTGAATCAGAGCTCTTTAATCCTTCTGAATCAGTTACTGTCAATTCAAATGTCAGTGATGCGCCTTCAGGGTTAACATATGGGGCCATAAAGGTTGGCTGTGCCACTGTTGAACTGCTCAGGGTAACTATGGTTCCGCCTGTCTGTTTCCACTGATAAGAGGCTATTGTGCCATCCGGGTCAATGGAATCTATACCGGAAAGGGTAACCTGCTGACCTTCATTGATATTCTGGTCATCACCTGCATCAGCTATCGGGGGATCATTTACCCATACTATATTTATAATACATGAATCTGTGCTTTTAAGCCCATGTGTATCTGTTACAGTCAATTCAAATGTTAGAGATTCACCTTCAGGGTTAACATATGGGGCTGTGAAAGTGGACTGATTAGATGCAGAATTGCTCAAGGTAACCGGTGTGCCGCTGGTCTGAGTCCATTGATAAGAGGCGATTGTACCATCCGGGTCAATGGAGTTAGAACCGATGAGCGTAACTACCTGGCCTTCATCAATATTCTGATCTGGGCCTGCATTGGCTATCGGGGCACCATTAACC
>CAZXUA010000141.1:0-12498 GCA_964643755.1 uncultured Desulfatiglans sp.
CTCATACTTCTCATACTTTTCAAGCTCATCATCGATCTCCTCTACATCCTTTGATACCTGCGCCTCAATGGTTGAGTCATAATCGGGTTTCATCTGCGCCTTGATGAAATCTGTCACCCTCTTTACCTCATCCTCTGAGATATAGGCGCCATGTATCCTTGTGAGTTTGCCTACGCCTGGCGGCATAAAGAGCATGTCACCCTCGCCAAGCAGATGCTCAGCGCCATTGGTATCGAGGATGGTCCTTGAATCCACCTTTGAGCTTACCTGAAAGGAGATCCTTGTAGGGAAATTGGCCTTTATAATACCGGTAAGCACATCAACAGATGGCCTCTGTGTGGCTATTATCAGATGAATGCCTGCGGCCCTTGCCATCTGGGCCAACCGTGTGATGTATTCCTCAACCTCCCTTGTTGAAACCATCATAAGGTCTGCGAGTTCATCAATAATAAGTATAATATAGGGGAGCGGCTCACCTAAGCCCTCATCGCCGCCTACTGCTGTTGCCTTTTTCTGTTTAATGATCTTCTTATTATATGCATCTATGTTTCTTACACCCCTGTCAGAGAGCAGCATGTAACGCCTTTCCATCTCCTGCACAGCCCATCTTAAGGCCCGTGTTGCCTCCTTGGGCTCTGTTACTACAGGATGGAGAAGATGGGGGATATCTTTATATACTGAAAGCTCTATCCTTTTAGGGTCTATCATGAGAAACTTTACTGCATCAGGTGTGAGTTTAAAGAGGAGGCTGTTGATCATCGCATTAAGGGATACGCTCTTTCCTGTTCCGGTTGCCCCTGCAACAAGGAGATGGGGCATCTTTACCAGGTCTGTAATTACAGGTGTCCCTGTGATATCCATGCCAAGCGCAATGGTAAGCCTGTTATTTGAGTCCTTGAAATCATTGGATGACAGTACCTCTTTAAGATAGACATGGTCACGCTTGTTATTGGCTATCTCAATTCCTATTGCATCCTTTCCAGGGATAGGCGCTACAATACGCACGCTTGGGGCCCTTAAGGCAAGGGTAAGATCATCAGCAAGGCTTGCCACCTTGCTGATCTTTATACCCGGCGCTGGTTTATACTCGTACATGGTGATAACAGGTCCGGGCGATATCTCAACAACCTCTCCGTGCACGCCAAAGTCCTCAAGTTTTTTTTCGAGCCGCCTTGCATTCATCTCAAGGCTTTCCTTTTGAACCACTGACCATTTTTCTTTTGGCGGATCATCAAGAAGATCAGCGGTCGGAAGCCTGAAACCGGCCTTGTTCATAAATGCAAAAGACTCCTGTTCAGGCTTTTTTACCTCTTCTTTTTTCGGTTCAATGATATTTACCTTTGCCTTGGGTTTGTTTTTTTCTTCCTCTATTATCGTCTTTCTCACGCGGCTCTTGCGGATCTTTTCTATCTTTTTGGTCCTGTATTCCCGTATCTTTCTGTATGTGAAAACCATCCAGAGAAAGAGTTTTGAAAAAAGCCAGCCGAATGATATTCGGGTACATATCATGAACGAGACAATAAAGATGGCATAGAGCAATACACCTGCGCCGAAATTATTCAATAGCCGTGAAAAAAAACCGGCGATAAAATAGCCTAAAAAACCACCGCTCCTGAAATCCCCACCCTTGAACTCTGTCATGTCCGGCATCTGCAGACTCAGTATGCCTGAAAATGATATAAGGAGGATGATGACAGCAAATATATACCCCAGAGGAGGGACAAGGGGTCTTCCTGTTAATGACAGGAAGGAGGCTATCAGAAATACGGCAACAAGCCAGAATGCGGAAAACCCGATCAGATGAAAGGAATACCCGGCTATATTTGATCCCACTGTCCCGAAAAGATTGTGAACCTCACCGCTGCTGCTTGTCCTGATCCAGAATATAGGGTCCTGGTTATGATAGGTGAAAAGGCTCATACCAAGTATTATGGAGATAAGAAGAAAGATGATCCCTCTAATCTCCTTCCTTATGGGCGCATAATCATTTGCAATATTGTCTGTTTCTTTAATTTTTTTATCCATCTTTTTCATACTGGAATAATAATGGGCAGTATCAATGGCCCGCTGTCAATAACCCTGTAAAAATAACGTTTCAAATGCCTTTTAATATCAGAACTTATATCAGACCACTCCATATGTTCAAGATTTTTAAATTCAGAAAGGAGATCAAGCACCTGCTGCCTTGCCTCATCAAGTATGGTTCCACACTCATCTTCAAATATAAAACCCCTTGAAATGATATCAGGGCCATAGAATATCTCGCCTGTCTGATCATCAATAACAATAAGTATTATTACAACACCGTCGCCTGCAAGCCTTAATCTGTCTCTTATGACCGTATCATCTATATCGCCAAGACCCTTGCCATCAACAAGCATCCTTCCAGTGTGCACCTTTCCATCAAGCCAACCCCTCTTTTCTTCAAAACAGATGGCATCCCCGTTTTCAGCAAGTATCGTATTTTCTGAAGGGATACATGTTGACCGTGCAAGCTCTATGTGTTTTACAAGGTGCCTGTATTCACCATGCACCGGAATAAAATACCTTGGCTTTACCAGATTTATCATGAGCTTAAGCTCTTCCTGGTAGGCATGCCCTGATGAATGTATGGCCGACACCTTTTCATAAATAACCCTGGCGCCTCTCCTGTAAAGGTTGTTTATAATAGCTGTTATTGCCCTTTCATTACCCGGAATAAACCTGGATGAAAGTATTATTGTATCCCCCTCTTTTATGACAATATCCTTGTGATTCCCGTTTGCCATCCTGGTTAAAGATGACATGGGCTCCCCCTGGCTTCCTGTTGTTATAACAACTATCCCATGATCAGGGTAATTTTTAATTGCCTTTTCCGCTATTTCTAACTGTTCGGGGATATTCATCAGACCCTGTTTAACTGCAATAGCGGTATTGGTCTTCATGCTTTTCCCGCTCAGTGCGATCTTTCTGCCATATTGTTGTGCCAGATTAACTATCTGTTGAATCCTTGCGATATTAGAGGCAAAAACAGCAATTATCAGGCGCCCTTCAGAATGCCTGAAAATATTCTCAATGGTCTCCCTGACATCCGATTCGCTTAATGTGTACCCCTCACGTTCAACATTTGTGGAATCTGAAAAAAGCGCAAGGCAGTTTTTTCCACCATAATATGAAAACCGGTTAATGTCAGTAAAATACCCATCTACAGGCCTGTGATCTATCTTAAAATCACCGGTGTGTATTATAATCCCTTCCGGTGTCTCAATGGCTAGCGCTACACCATCTATTATACTGTGATTTACCCTTATATATTCAATCTTAAAAGGGCCTATTTCCGATATATCACCCGGTTCGATTTTTTTCAAAAGCGCCTTTTCCGGTAATTCATACTCACTGAGTCTGGCCTTTAACAGCTCGATTGTAAAGTTAGTCCCGTAAACAGGCACATTCAGCTCTTTTAACAGAAAAGGCATTGCGCCAATATGATCTTCATGCCCGTGTGTAAGTATTATCGCCCTTACCCTTTCCCTGTTCAGGGTGAGGTAACTGAAGTCAGGGATAACCATATCTATACCTGGCATGTAATCATCAGGGAACATCAGACCTGCATCTATTACAATAATATGCTGATCATGTTCAATAACCATCATATTCAGCCCGATCTCGCCCAGTCCGCCAAGAGGTATTATCTTCAGCATCAGATTCCCTATGATTTTTTTGAGACATACCTTAATCTGAATGCAATTTTGAGTCAATACGATTTATGTTATATAGTGTCCATCCAAAAACTGTCGTTTTTGGATTAAAGCGGTCAGCCATCAGCATTCATCTTTCAGTAAAATACTTTCAAATCAAAGATTTAGCTGACAGCTGATCGCTGACAGCTGAAAGCCCCATCCAGAATTTGCCTCTTTCTGGATGGACACTATATAAATGGCTTGATTTCAGAGCAGGCAGTATGTATAGTTTTTTTAATTAAACCCTGTATGGCTTAAAATCACATCAGATATTTTTCTTTTAAGGGGATACAAATGGCAAGTGTAAACAAGGTTATATTAATCGGGAATCTGGGAGGTGAGCCTGAGGTAAGATACACCCCGTCAGGCACAGCTGTGGCTAATTTCAGTCTGGCAACGACCGATCAGTGGACATCCAAGGAGGGGGCTAAAGAGGAGAAAACCGAATGGCATAAGATAGTTGCTTTTGGGCGTCTTGGAGAGATATGCGGTGAATATCTCCATAAAGGAAAGCAGGTATACATTGAGGGCAGGATACAGACACGCGCCTGGGAAGACAAGGAGGGTATTAAAAGATATACCACAGAGATAATAGCAAATACCATGCAGATGCTCGGATCAGCCAAGAGGGAGGGTGATGCTTCTGACAGAATGAATGAACGGCCCCCCGTTGAAGAGCCGATATCCATCCCGGATGATGAAATACCATTCTAAAGCCTAAAGTTAAAAAAGAATACCCGGATTATAATTGCAGGAAAATATAATCCGGGTGATTACTATTCATCTTTTTTAGAATTTTTCTCTTTTTTCTCCTCTTCATCATAGGAAATCTCCTCGGGCTTATCAGTTGTGGCCTTTTTGAAATTTCTTATGCCCTTTCCGATTCCTGCTCCTATTTCAGGGAGTTTACCTGCCCCAAATATAATAAGAATTATGATCAGGATGATTATAAGTTCCGGCATGCCTATACCAAACATCTTTACCTCCGTTTAAAGCGGCCATATTAAAGGCCTGAAATTTATAAATCCGCATAACAATTGATGGAATCCAATTATCAGAGAGGTGGAAAATAGCACCATCCCACATACAAGTCAAGAAACCCTGCATTATGTTTTTAGTGCTTTTCATTTTTTGATATCGCCTTGGAATAATCAATACTGGAATAATTCATTGAACTCAAATAACCGGCCAGACAGTGTTCATCCAAAATACTTAAGCTTTATCATGTAACAGGTCTATTTTTTGACGAAACAGTTTTTTTTGGTTTCCATACCTGTATCGCAAGGCTAACTGGTTTTTAAATTAAAGCTTTTATATCAATAAGATATCAAGCTATAACAAACCCTGTTAATGAATTTTGAATTACATGTGATTCAGGCATATTTCCTGCATATTTGAGATAATGCAAACTTAATATTTTAAATTATGATCTATTGTTTTATTAATTAATGTAAAATATTCTTAATTTAGACCAAATTTTCTGGAGATTCAATGTCAGGTACAGTAACCCATGAATCAGCTATTCTTTCGGATATGACCCCGGATCAAAAAACAGCAGATGAAAATGTCAGGCAGGCATTAAAGGATAGTGAAGAGAGATTCAGGCTTATATCTGAGACGCTTCCAGTGGGTGTATTTGAGGCAGATGAAAACGGATCACTTTTATATACCAATACCAGGTGGCAGAATATATTCCACCTCTCTTTAATGGAAAGCTTGACTGTTGACTGGTTGAATTTCTTTCACCCTGATGACAGGGAGAGTTTTTCAAAGGAATGGTCAGAATCTTTACAGGAGATTTCAAGTTATTCAAAGGAGTGCAGGATAATCCTTGATCAGTCAGAGACCCGCTGGATAAATGTGAAGTCTTCACCTGTCTTTTCTGATAAAGGGGTGAGATATGTAGGGATAATAGAAGATATAACAGACAGAAAAAATGCGGAGGAGGAGCTTAAGAAGGCAAAGGAACTGGCAGAATCAGTGAATCAGGCTAAAAGCATATTTCTTGCCAACATGAGCCATGAGATAAGGACGCCGATGAATGCCATAATCGGCATGACCGGTCTTCTTATGGATACACCCCTTAATGATGAACAGAAGGATTATGCGGAGATAGTCTCCCACAGCGCCCATTCACTTCTAAATCTGATAAATGACATTTTGGATTTTTCAAAGATCGAGGCAGGCAAGCTTGAACTTGAAGAGATAGACTTTGATCTTCACACCACTGTTGAAAGCGTTGCTGATATGATGGCCATAAAGGCCCATGAAAAGGCAATAGAATTCTCATGCATTATACATCCTGATGTCCCCTCAAAACTGTTAGGAGACCCGGGAAGGCTCAGGCAGGTTCTGACCAACCTGTCAGGCAATGCCATAAAATTTACAGCAAATGGCGGTGTTACCATAAGGGTATCAGTAATGGAAGAGCTCTTATCATCGGTTAAACTCCTTATATCGATTGAAGATACAGGCATAGGGATATCGCAGGAGGGGATAGAGAGACTGTTCAAATCATTTTCACAGGTGGATGCATCCACAACCAGAAAATATGGTGGAACGGGTCTGGGGCTTGCCATATCAAAGCAGCTCGTAAAAAAGATGGGTGGTGAAATAGGTGTAAAAAGCGAAGTGGAGAAGGGTTCACAGTTCTGGTTTACAGCCATGTTTAAAAAACAGCCTGGGATAGAAGCTGAGATTATCATTCCTGGTGATGCTGTTAAATCAAAGAAGATTCTTCTGGTTGATAAAAATGATTCAAGCAGGGAGAGCATTAGCACTCACATCTCTTCATGGGGATGCCCCTATGATGAGGCCTCGACAGGTGCAGAGGCGCTTAGTAAAATGGAAATGGCTGAAATGGAAAAAAGACCCTTCCATATATGTATCATCGCCCAGATGCTTGATGACATGAACGGTGAAGAGCTTGGCCGGATCATCAAATCCAGACCCGACCTGAAGGATATTTCCCTTATTCTTATTGCCTATTTCGGGCTCAGGGGTGATGCAAACCGTATTAAGGAGATAGGTTTTTCCGCCTACCTCCCAAAGCCTGTAAAGCATTCACAGCTCTTAAGCTGCCTTGAGGCAGTGATAGAAAACAGGGAATATGCAAAGAAAGATCCTGAAAAAAAGGTGCTTGTAACAAGACATTCACTTCTTGATTCCGAAAAGCGCAACATTAAGATACTCCTTGCAGAGGATAATCCTGTTAACCAGAAACTGGCCCTTAAACTCTTTGAAAAGTTCGGATACAAGGCAGACCCGGTTAATAATGGTCATGAGGCCATTGAGGCGCTTAAAAAGAACCCATATGATATTGTGTTCATGGATGTGCAGATGCCTGAAATGGATGGGTTTGAGGCAACAGAGATCATACGCAGCCCAGGTTCAGGCGTGCTTAATTATAATGTTCCTATTATCGCGATGACAGCCCATGCCATGAAGGGTGATGAACAGAAGTGCATTGACCTGGGTATGAATGACTATCTCTCAAAGCCCATAGAGCCGCAGATACTGCTGGAAAAATTGAAATACTGGTCAGGGATGATCAGTAAATGATCCTTTCTAAAACGATTTTGTCGTATAGTCCTTATCCTTAGGATGTTTTTTCAATAAACTTTTTAGACCGTTCTAAAGCGCCAAAAGGAGGAGATATAAAAATCCAGAAAAAGGGGTTAGTTTTTTTAGTATTGGTGAAAAAGTTAAATCCAACTATATAAAAATAATAAAAAACCAGGGAATATTGCGAATAGATTATTGACTTGCATTACTTTGCTCCATATAATTAACTTCCTTAAATAAGGTAATCACTGTTAACCTGACTCAAAAAATGGAGTATATGTTGCCATGTTTTACCCTTTATTCACCACATCCCCCCTCTTTAAAGAAAAGCGGTTAATCCTCTTAGCTTTCCATTTATCCCACACCTTTTGTAACACATGGTGTAATGTAATTTTCATCCTGCTTGCATTTTCTTGTTTTATTTATAATCCACTTACAGCAAGGGCCGCTGACACAGACCCTGCAATAGCGACTGTTATTGCTTCTGCCGGAAAATCACCCGAAGCACTGCTTAAATATGTGAATAGCCGCACCCTTCCGGCCCTTAACCGCCGCATACTGCGCAGCCCTGCGCAGGTACTAAAGGATGGCCGGGGCAACAGTATTGAACGATCGCGGCTTCTGGCAGCCCTTCTTGAGGCGGCCGGTCACCACGCCCGTTTCCGGTGCGCTGATCTGGATGATGAAGCTGCATCAAGCCTGATAAAATATGCAATACCTGCACCTCCAGCTAAAAATTCATGGCCGGAGGATGTACCTCTCTCAGAACCTGCAACAGAACCTGCCTTGCTTGATGCGGTTCGCCACCATACCTGGGTGCAGGTGCTTACTGAAGGTAAATGGCAAGACATTGATCCTTCATTTATAGGAGCCAAACCGACCACTTTTGATTCAGACGAGCGTGAAACCTTTTACAGGTTCTCTCAGACAAGGCTGCCACAGGTGGAATTGACCATTGAGGGAGAAAGGAGCAAGAAACCTGGAGAGTTCGAGGAGCTGCTATGGTGGGATGGTGCGCTTGAATCTATTTCAAATCAACCGCTCTATATCCGCATTTACCCTCGAATCACCTTTGGAGGAAAAGGAGAGATGGAAGAGCTCGATCCGGCCCGGCGCCTTGTAGATCCCCTGGCCGGGGGTCAGCCCGAAGAGGAAGAGACAATCCATGAGCCTGTCACAACGTGGAGGGCAGAGATATTCTCAAATAATGGCATTTTAAAGGGCACTGATATCCCTGCTGCTGGCCCAAATGATGATGGGAGACTATTATATCTCCGCCTGAGGTCAAGAATAATTTTTGATGAGGAGGATATTATTGAGGATCTGAGGCCTATTTCCACTGTTGATTCTGAAGGTAATCTTCCCCTTTTTCAGCGTCATGCCCTCTTATATTCGACCTCTCTTATGAATCCTCAGGAACTAAAGAACCAGCTGGCTGTTTATTCACCGGAGAGCCGTTTTAAGGCCCATGCCGAGATAGAGCGCTTAAGGAAAGAGCTCAAACAGGAGAGATCAAACAAGGAAATCATTTTAAAAACCTCTCTATCATCGGAAGAGCTCATTGGCATTTACAGTGGTCATTTTATTAATCTGGCATATCTGGCCCTTATTGATCCTTTAACAGAAGAGCTGGCAGGCCGTCTTGGCATCTATTCCTATCTTGAAGAGCCCCGGCTTATCATAAACAGCCTTTATACCGGTATAAAGGGGCAGGAGATAAGCCTGGATCTCAGGCGTGATAAAACAGGGGCCATCGGATTCCCAGGGCAGCCGCGACGCATAACTGAGAGTTTTCAGTTCAGCCGGGGGGTGATCAGCTCTGTTCTTGAAGGAAAACTTACAGCCATGGCTACAGGCAGATCTGCGCTGACTACAGCTACGCTTATGAAACTTGCATCACAGGCGGGGATACCATCGCGTCTCTATTCAATACACGAACAGGAATATCTGGATGAACTGCCTCTCCCGGATAATGTCCGAACAATGCTCAATGAAACAATTGAATCTGGCCATGTGGTGATGCTCCCTTTAAGGCCAGTCAATTTTGAGGGCAAACCCCGGTGGGGCTGGTGGCATATAAATCCTCTCAGCCGCCATACCATTGGTGTGCTTGATAGCGGCCTGCACCAGGCGGTAGTTGAACGTACCCTTATTGAAACCAAAGGGGCGCTCAGCAACGAAATGGCCACAGTAATAGGCGCCATAAGCGGTGCGGTTGACACCCAGTTTACCATAAGCTCAATGGTGCTCAAGCACGGCGAAATGACCGCAGAGGCGATCCAGGAGGCCAAGTCATATATGTCCGGTATAGGCGAGGCACTGTGCCGGGAAGTAAAAGTAGAGGCTAAAGTGGGAGGCTCCAAAACCCTGGTATCGGCATCCATAGAGATGGAGGGATGTTTCCGCTATGAAGAATCACTTGAAATCAGCGCAGAGGCAGGGGGTTCTGTGACCCTGATGGACAAGGGGTGGTGCGAGGCGTTTCAGCGCGGTTTTACCTGTGCCTCCATGACTATACTGAACGCATATGCATCACAACAGGATTAAATCATTTATATACTTTAAAACCTGTTAAAGGAGGATAAACAAATGAACAAAAGGTTATTTTCCATATTCTTTATTTCTGTTTTATTTCTATTATCCCAGACAATTGCATTGGCTGATACCTATATGAAACAGGTAAGGCGCTCTGATGCATATACCGTGATGGGCCAGACCATACCGGAAAAAAACGAAACCACTGAGACATGGATAGGAGAAAAGGCCAGCCGGGTTAATCTTCCCGATGGCACATCCACCCTGATCATGTTTGATGAGCAAAAGAGCTATGCCCTAAAACACGCTGACAAAACCTATGCAGAGATGCCCGCGAGCATGGGTCAAATGATGGATGAGGTAGAAGATGATATTGATACTGAAGATGAGGAAGATAGAGCCTCTGCAGCTGCCATGCGCGGGATGATGGAAGGTATGATGGCCCAGATTAAAGTCAGTGTAAGAGATACTGGGGAAAAGAGTAAAATCGGCAACTGGAATTCACGGAAGTATGAGATGATAACAGATATGGGAAGCATGGGTAAAAGCATTGGTGAAGTATGGGCAACCGAGGATCTGAATGTAGATATGAAGGCTTACTGGAAGGCCAGAAGCGCCATGCTGTCTAAACAACCCGGGTTTGAAAAAATAATGAAGGAGATGGAAAAAATCAAAGGGGTCATTGTAAGGACCATAAGCCGTGCACAGGCCATGGGAGTGGAAATAAAAACCACAGAAGAGCTTGTTGATTTTTCTACAAAACCAGCCCCTGCAGATACCTATAAGATTCCTTCAGGTTACAAAAAGGTCTCCTTTATTGGCGGGTATTAAAAGTATGAGGAACCTGGCTTGCATATGCGCCTCATGGCTGATGATTGTCCTGGTTACCGGGGGCCAGGAGGGTAAAACCAGATGGCTGAATGGTCAGGGTCATAATAAACAGGTTGAATTGACGGTATTCGATGTCACCCTTGCGCCTCTTCCTGACAAGCCCGACCAGATTGAGGTTGCAGTCTCCACGGCCTGGCGCAACCTGGAGCCGCCCCATGTCATGGATGACATAGAATGGAAGACCACCGGAATGGGAAGCCTGGCAGGGTTTGGCAGATCAAGAAAACCTTCCGGAAGAGAGGCAGTTCAGCATACTGCATATCTGGTGCCCCGTATCGGTGATCATGTCTATCTTGTCTACGGGGTCGGAGGCATTGCACGCCTTGAGGACGATGAAGAGATAAGCCTTCCGCGTCATAATGATGAGGTCGAATGGATATGCCGTTTTGAGATAGATAAATCAAAAACCGATGCCATGCAGCTCATGTTTCTGGACTTTGACAACGGCCACATCAATATCCCCCTTACCTCAAAGGCGCCCGGAAAGCAGGGGAGTGCCCCAACCGCAGAGGCTGCTAATGAATATATCCGTGCCAGGGTTTATAGCTGTTCCCGGACAGGAAACAATACAGAGGTAGATCTGGGGTTACTCAGCACCTCTACCGGAAACATGGTAGAGATCTCTATCCCTGAAGTTATCCGGGTTATACCAGAAGATGGTTCTTCTGCCTCTATTGAAAAGATCACCCCGCCAGCCTGGGAGGATGATAGCATGAGAATCCTGCCCGAATGGGAAGAGCGCGGAACCCTGCGCTTTGGTCGAATGGTAAGGTGCGGTAAAGGGTCCCTTGAAATCGCACTGCCCGGTCTTGAACCTCTGTTATTGCCCCTGCCACCGGATAAAACCAAACCATCACCCCAATCAGAATGAGAAAGGCCTTAATGATGAAATCATTTTTAGGCAGGTTTATACTGGTTGCTATCTGGCTTAATGGCTGGGCTGCCTATAGCGCTGTAATGGCTGAACCTGTTATGGACCCGACTTCACAGGCTCAATCGGTAACATGGTGTCATGGTCTGACTGAAATGACCGGAGCATTCGCACCTGACGATATGGTGTCCAGTGGCCTTATTGCCGGGGAGGCAGGGGATTTCCGTGCTGAAATAACACTGAATATCGGCGGCACATACAGCTCAACCTCAGGCATACTGTTTGGTTATATCAATGAAAAGGAATTGTGGCTTGCAGGTTTCAACCCTCAGGAGGCCCGTTTTGAGATCCTGCGTCAGACAGGAGATTCTGTAGAAATCCTTGCCTCTGCAGAGGCTGAGGTAAATATTGGGGCAAGGCTGGTCTTTGAAGTTATAGTTACAGGGAAAAGGGTAAGCATTATTCAAAACAGGAAAGAACTACTATCTTTTGAAAACAATGCCCCTGTATCAGGTAAGGCAGGGATCGGTTCGGTCCGCATTACAGATTTTGAAGTGATCTTTGAATCAGTTCGTTTTATGAAATCCGATAACACGCCCCTGTTTACGCTTGATCCAGTGAAACATTCATGGAAACCTTTCAGGGTTGCCAACCTGACCGAAGGAAAAGGAGAATGGGATTCTGTTCATGTTTTACTGCCGGACCCACAGGCTGCTCTAAAAGGTTCCTGTACCGCCATGTTGCTTGACTCCACCCCATCAGGAGAGGTTTACCGCAGGAAGATCCATATACTCACAGGAACTAAATTCAGCGGCCTTGGGATGACCGGTATTGTGTTTGGCTTTCGCAATGCAACCCATTATAACCTGATCGGGTATAAACCGGAACAGGGCCGCGTCGAGATATGGCACCGTTCGG
>CAZXUA010000142.1:0-12430 GCA_964643755.1 uncultured Desulfatiglans sp.
CCCCCCCCCCCCTACCAACACTCTTTCCCTACACGACGCTCTTCCGATCTAGTTGAGAAAAAGCGGCCTTGATATTAAAACAGCATCCATTAGAAAACCGGAGATGCTGATAAAAATGACCGATGAGGAAAAAAGAGATGCTGAGAATACATTGTATATTAAAAACAGGTCAAAATTTAGTATTATATTAGATCATCTTAAGCTCTTTTTTAAATCCCCTTGCAGATATTATTCAATGTTAATTAACACCTTTCAATTTAGAAGAAAAGGTCATTTTAGCCTCTCCAAAACAATTGGTTATTTTATTGAGGCAGGCATACTTGTGAACTGGGCTCTTAATAACATGATAGATCACATCCATGTTCATTTTGCAAATCCTGCGGCTACTGTTGCCATGATTGCTGCATGCTATGGCACGGTTTCATTCAGCATGAGCATACATGGCCCTGATATCTTCTATAATATAGATAATAATCTGATTGCAGAAAAGATCAAAAGGGCATCAAAGATAAGGTGCATTAGTCATTTCTGCAAAAGCCAATTAATAAGGATTGTGCCTTACAGCTACTGGAATAAGTTTCATATAATACGATGTGGCGTTGACATATCCAAATTCACACCTGCAAAAAAATCTGAAAATGCAATCCCTATTATTTTATGTGTTGGAAGACTTGTCCCTGCTAAAGGTCAACATATCCTTTTAGAGGCCTGTGCCCTGTTAAAAAGAAAGGGAATTAAATACATCATGACATTCATTGGAGATGGTCCTGATCGTGAATCGCTTGAGTCACTTGCTAAGGATCTTAACATAAATGATTCAGTTACCTTTACCGGAGCACTGGGGCAGGATCTGGTAAAGATATCTTATGATACAGCTGATCTCTTTGTCCTTCCCAGCTTTGCAGAAGGTGTCCCTGTAGTTTTGATGGAGGCAATGGCAAAAGAAATACCATGCATCACTACCCGCATAACAGGTATCCCGGAGTTAATTGATGACAATATAGATGGCATGCTTATCGCTCCTTCTGATGCTGTTACACTCGCTGATAAAATTGAATCGCTATTAAGTGACAAAGAGCTTCAGAAGAAGATAGGAATGAATGCAAGAAAAAAAGTGGCTAATATGTATGATCTTGAAAAGAACTGTAATAAGATGACTCAATTTTTTTTGGAAACCTTCAGATAAAATATAGATCATGAGCACGCAGATTTCAGTAATTATACCTTCATATAACTCTTCTAAGACACTGGTTCATACAATTGAAGGCATAATCAATCAGAAAAATATAGATGGTTATGAAGTGATTGTGGTCGACTCATCTGACGATGGAAATGTGGACAGGATTATCTCTCAGTATGCGTCATCAAGTATTATACAATTTATCAGATCTGAAAAAAGACTTTCTCCTTCACAAGGTAGAAATCTAGGTGCAAGCCATTCAAAAGGATCTTTATTGGTATTTTTAGATTCTGATGTAATTCCTTCACCTGCTTTTCTTGAAAAAATCAAAGAGGCTTATGAATCTGGTTATTTGGCCGGTGGGGGAGGAATAGAAATTCCTGATTTTCAAAAGTGTAAATCTATCGCACTCGCGCAGTATTACCTTCAATTTAATGAATTCCTGCCGGTTGGAGTAAATAGGGTAAAAAAGTTTGTTCCCAGTTGTAATTTATTCTGTGACAGGGGAATATTTAATAAGGCAGGGGGGTTTCCTGATATGAGGGCATCCGAAGATGTCATGCTGGGCATCAATATAAGCAGGTTTGAAAAGGTCTGGTTTGTACCTCAAATTACTGTGTCCCATATCTTCAGGGAAAACTGGAAAAGTTTTTTTGCGAATCAAAAACTGCTCGGAAAATATGTTGCAATATACAGAAAAAATGAATCAGGAAGTTTTTATCAATCAGGTATTTTCCCTTTCATCTTTGTACCTTTGTTTTTTATTATAAAATGCTGCCGGATTATACCAAGGATTGTAAATGCAGGCCTGCTTCACGTTTTCCGGTTTATCAGGTCATTACCTCTATTCCTAACAGGGTTATCATACTGGACAATGGGATTTGTACAAGGCAATCTGGATAAGAAAAGTCATGAACTGTAAGAGTTATATGGATTTACAATATGTTAAAAGATAGCAGCAAATCAATTCCTGATGTCTCCATAATAATAGTCTCATTTAATACCAGAGAATTAACTGCTGATTGCATCAATTGCGTTAAAGAGAACTCATCGGGGATAGTATTTGAAATAATAGTCGTCGACAATGGGTCAAAGGATGGTTCTGCTGACATGATTGAATGCAATTTCCCATGGGTCAGGCTGATACGACTCACCGAAAATAGAGGTTTTGCTGGTGGTAATATTCCTGCTATGAAGATAGCAAAAGGCAGATACATTCTTTTATTAAACTCTGATGCCTTTATAAGAAAAGACACTCTTGAAAAGACAATATCATATATGGATAAGCACCCTGATACAGGGATACTTGGCTGCAAACTAACAGACCCTGATGGCAGGATGCAGCCTTCTGCCAGGATGCTTCCGGGAGCGTTGAATAAATTTTTTACCATTACAGGACTTTCAGACCGCTATTCTAAGTCTCGGCTTTTTGGCAGGGTAGATTTTTCATGGTGGGATCACTCGATCCCGCGAAATGTTGGCTGGGTTGTAGGCGCCTATTTTCTTATCCGTAGAGAAACAATGGATTCAATAGGATATCTTGATGAGCGGTATTTCCTATATTTTGAAGAGGTAGATTATTGTCTCTCAGCAAAAAAATCAGGATGGAATGTCGTTTTCTATCCCTACACAGAGGTTGTACACCTGGGAGGCAAAAGCGCTGAAAATTCCGACAGTAAATTTTCGTCAAATGGCAAACAGATACTTAAAATTCGCCTTGAAAGCGAATGGAAATATTACATAAAATTTTACGGGTGGTGTTATGCTATTATTGTGATGGGTATAGAATATATCTGGAATGCCATGGTATTTATAAAGAATCTATATAGCAATACATCAAAAGCTCATAATAAAAGAGAAAACTCAAAACAAATTATGAGCTATATTATTTTTACATTATGTGAAGCACACAGGTCATTTAAGCGCATATAAAATATGGAAAAGATACTTCCGAAGATAGGGGTTGTAATAATAGGCATAAATGAATCCGCTCATATTGCCGACTGTATTAATTCCATCAGGGCTGCACATTATCCACAGGATTTACTTGATATAGTGTATGTTGATGGCGGATCATCTGATCACACACCTGATGTAGCAATGCGTTTTAATGGTGTAAAAGTGATACAACTTAATAACCCTCACCCGACACCGGGTCGCGGGAGGAATATGGGATGGCATACCCTTTCATCTCCAATAATACAATTTCTTGATGCTGATATGATGATTGATCCAGACTGGTTTATGCATGCTCATAATATACTGAAAGAAAATGTCGGGGCAGTAACAGGAATGCTTAAGGAAACCTACCCGGATAAAAACATATATCATATCCTTGCAGAAATGGAGTGGGCAGGTAAAGAGGGGCCGTGTAACTTCTTTGGAGGAGGAGTATTAATTAAATGTAAGGCACTTGAAGATGCTAATGGATATGATGAACATCTGATTGCAGGAGAAGACCCTGATTTAAGTTACAGGATCAGAGCAACGGGCTGGTTAATTTACCGCTCTGGCCACACCATGGCGACTCATGATATTAATATGAGCAGTTTTATAAAATATCTCAAAAGGGCATTTCGAGGCGGACATGCATATGCAGAACTATCTTTTAGATATCTTAAGAATAAAGAGAAAATGTGGCTCAGGGAAACATTGCGCATTATTACAAGATCTCTATTTCCTCTTTTCCTGATGCTGTCAGGATATATGACAGGTCATCTTCTTATTGGCATAATTCTTGGTTTACTGCTTTTACTAAAGCCCTTGTTCAGTATTTTCAGGTTTAAAAGAGAGTTTAACAGACCCTGGAAAGATACGATAATATATACAATAAATGCTATTATTGTAATATTTCCACAATTATCAGGTGCAATAAGATATTATTATGGGTTATTATCAGGTAAACCTCTGCACAACAGAATCAGTGTTAATAAAGCCAGCCCTTAATTTTTAATTTATTGATTCTCCCCCGCCCCTGTCACCAAACGGATTTGGTCCCTCAATAATGCGGAATAGACAGGCTGATAATATAATAGAAAAAAGCGAAATAAAGACTGCATATATTATCCTGTTATTAAACAGAGAAGGAACCCATGTTTTAACCATCAGATGAACAACAAGGCAGATCCCGCAGATAAAAAAGACATGCAAATATGGACCAATAACTGTCTTTACCGAGAACTTAACTGAACGCACAAGAAGAAAACTTTCTATGACAGGTATAAAAGAAATAGCAATAGCAACACCGCATGAGGCACCTGAAAGCCCGCCCATGTGAACACCCGTTAAAAGTGCTACAGCCACAATAATTAAGCCTGCTGCCATCGATGTAGTCTCAAGCGCCGGTTTTCCAATTGCAAAAAATGTTGCACCTGAAAAATTTCCTATTATCCTGAATATTCCGGCAATGGCAAGCCATGCTAGAGATATGTATGATAGTTCATACCTGGGGTCATACATTATCTTTATTATATCGTGAGAAAATATTATCATTATCAGTGAAACAGGCAGTGATATAGTCAGAAAAAAAGTAATTGTTCTTTTAAAGATACGCTGTACCCTTAAGATATCATTCTGAACTGAACTAACAGCTGGCAGGTATGATTGAGATACCACCTGACTGCAGAAGGTAAATACCAGTATGCCTAGGTTTTTGCCTATATTGTAATAAGAAAGAGTTGTCATATCCAGTATCTTACCGATCAGAAGTACATCCAGCTGATAAACTGTTACCGTGATCAGGGTATTAATAAATACATATTTACCAAAATTAAATATCTCTTTTCCTGATCCTCTGTCATATGAAACGTGAGGACGAAATCTGATTACAAAATAGGTGGCGATTAGCCTGTAAAGCACTGATATGCTGTATCCAATGGCGAGCGCATAGACTGACTGCATGTAATATGCAAATAGAGAGGTGGTAGTTAATGCTATTATCTGAGTAACAATCTCCATCTTCACCTGTTTTTCTACCTCGAATTTTTTTATAAGGAGAGGGAGCGCAGGGTTTTCAAAGCCTGAGATAAAATGGCTTATACCCATAATAAAAAAGATATTCATTAAAACAGGCTGATCATAAAATATAGACAAAGGCCAGGCTATTGCCATTATAAAGCAGCTTAGTATTATTCCCCTGACTATATTAATAACCCATACTGTATTAAGAAAAGCAGGCTCTGCGCCTCTTGGATTTTGGATTATAGCGGTTTTAACGCCTGTATCAGAAAAAAGTTCTGCCATGACCAGCACAATATTGGCAGTGGCCATGAGGCCAAATGCCTCGGGAAAAAGTATGCGCGTTAAAATGAGGTTGCCGGCCAGTCTTATTATATGGCTTCCCCCTTTACCCATTAAACTCCACATGGCGGATCGTATACTTAATATCTTAAGTGAATCGGTTTTGCTTTTTAATAATCTTGTGTATAGATGGCTAGTAAACATTTTTATCCTTAGTATGCGATTTGAGGCAACAACTAAAAGATTTTTGAAATCGAGCTTTTAATTTTTCTCTTTATTCTATTACTAAAAGAGGTCTCTTCTTGTATATTTTTTAATTGTTGTTTTACTGGAGTAGTCAGGATATTATCAGCGTCTTTCATTATCCATTCAAGATACTGTTCAGGTGTCTTGATATTTCGAACTTTTGCTGTTAAAGCGGCATTCTTATCAAAACCGCCCTTTTTTGTCATAAGACAGTGCTCTGACCTGGGATCATCCATATGCTCTGCATATATAAGGGGAAAATACCATCCGCTTATGTAACCATCTAATGTCATCTTTATGCGATCTATAGGAAATGCATTACCCATATGATTCCTGATATAATATTTTTTTGCGATATTGTGCTTCATCAAAAATGCTGTTCCGCCAATATAGGAATTGTGCAGGATCTGATGATTCCCAAAGTCTATGATCCTCTTTGATGCCTCTATTCTGTTTCTTTCATAATCCTCAGGCCAGAATGTCCAGCAACCTACCATTCCAAGAGATTCATTTGTTTCAAGTGCATTTCCAATTTTATCTATCCATCCGTATGGGGCAATTGTGTCATCATCGATTTTACCAATAATTTCTGATCTGCATTTATCAAGGAACCACTCAGTCGGGTAGGCCTGCATTACATTGACAGGGCATAGATGGCGTTCAGCGATCCTTTCATCCTTAACTTCTCTAATAACATCAGCCGTGCCATCTTTTGAGCCATTATCCCATAAATAGAGGCGGAAATTTGCTGTATCACCAAGCAAATGATTAATTGTTTTATTGACATACTCAATACGATTAAAGGTGATAAACAATATATCGACTGGATTATCCATTGATTTACCTTTATATTGAAACCCCATGCTTTTCAAGATCATTTATAAATGATTCAATTAGCTCTGAAGTGGTGTCAACATCTGTTTTTATTTCAGCAGAAATCTGAAAACAGACCCAGGATTTAAAAACACCTTTTATCAGGATATCTTTCAGAAACATAACCAGATGTCTTTTGAAACTTTCGGTTCTATCCTCTCCATTTGTTAACCAGTAGTAGACTAATCTTGAATTATTATCCTTTACAACATGCATTCTGCGAACAATTTTATTTTTTACACTATCTTCACCTATGCTTATGCTGTCTTTTCTTAAGATCACCCAGCCTGATCCTGAGTAACAGTCCTGAGGTGAATGGACCTTGTGACGGTCTCCCTTCTCCTGTATTGCAACCAGATAAACTGTATTGTTATCTCTCTGATAGCTTCTGATTATCAAATCCCCCTGCTCTACCCAGTTTTTTTCCTTTTCACCCGGAGAAATGTCGGTTCCTTTCCAATCATTTATATTCATGCTGATATTATCCAGGGAATAGCCTATTTCTACATTTTTATGTTTATTATCAAACCAGTACAAAAAGAGGATAACAACTAAGAGTATCAGGAATATTATTTTTAATTTTTTTGCCTGGTTATCTGTTCCCATTTTCTTTTCTCCCTCTAATTTTTCTGACCATGATCCAGGTAAATATCAGCATCAATATATGTATTAGGGCAGGCAGCCATTTCCTGAATGCCCAAATGAGTTCAGATAGATTGATACTCCCGAATGCATAACACCATCCCATTCCCAGATAAATGATCGCGTGTGATATTATGACATACAGAGCCCACAGTAAAAAAATAAATATAAATTTACTCCAGTTTTTTATTAATAAAAATTCTGCTGCAATACAGGTGAGGATCATATGCATCATTAGTGATGAAATAGATTCCCTGAAATATTGAACAGGGAGTTCCGTATTATAAATATACATAACACAGTTTATGGTTTCACAAGGGCTTCCGGTTGAATTGAGTATTTTGCATGATATCTTTGCGATCATATCTCTTAAGGGTACGCTGAATATGGACTCCATTAGAAAAGATGTGGTGGGCAACATTAAAAAGAGAAAGCAAAACGGAAAGAGCATAACCCTTGCCCAGTAAGATCCCATCAGATACCAGACAATACCATAGCATGTGGCAATAAGTGATGCTCCCTGTATGATATGGATATCAACAAAAATGCCAATAATATAGATTAATGCACCGCCTGCTATTACAAAGAGCCCTATCCTGTTGCCATTTAACCTTTTAACGGGATCCCTTATAAGCCTGTACAGAAATATTAATAAAAAAAGCAGCGGGATAAAAATGCCGAACCTGTCTGGAGGATAGGTAAACCATGCAGTTTTCATCCATATAAAAATATCCTTGTATATCAGGACAATTTCAATCAGTATCCCTGTAGAAAGTACAATATACAAAATCCTTTTTAATATACCTGTTTTTTCTATGCTCATTTTGTCTTATCCATCCGGTTAAAGAGAGAGGCTTCACAATATAAAAAGAGCAGGGCAAGTCCGAATATAAACATGCCAGAGATATCATGATAAAAACTAAGGGCGGTTTCTTCTCCAATAAAATGGCCTGTCAGACCTGTAATAAAAATTCTGATGGTGTTAAGCAAAATACTTAAGGGTATCACTGATAAAAATATTATTACACCTTTTGATTTTGTCCCATTATATAGATATGCCCCAATTGCACCCATAAATAGAAGCACATTTAATATGGTGAGCCCGCTGCAGGCAGGGGCAATATCAACTAGAAATTGCCCAGTGTATAACAATGTCCCGGAAATGGCTGCATCCATCCCCATGCATTTAAATATTACATAGACAGCATTCACACTGAACAATCTTAATTGAAATCCAACAACAGCATCAAGGATATCGCCCCATGGATAAAGGAAAACCAGAAGAAAAAGAGGGAACATAAGTAAACGGCTTCGCTCTTTTCCCCATAAAATTATCGCCAGACCATAAAGGAGAACAGGTAGAGCAATAGATGCCATAACTGCACAGTAATTTAATCGGTAGCACATGGCAAGAGCAACACCTGAAATAAAAATAAGCAAACCCCATTTGGTATTATTGACAGGTTTTAAGAAGACCTCCTTCCTTTTAGAAAAAATTATCCAGCCTGAAACGATAGGCACAAGGTATCCGAATGTATCATAAGGGTCGTTTTTCCATTGCACACTTAGCCACTTAAAGTACGGATAAAAAAGCAGAGAGGCTGCTATGCATATTACAATGCAGTATAAAAAATATTCCTTTTCTTTAATAATTTCTTTTTGGTCTGCTATTTCCATTGATGCTGCACTGTTCAAATAATCAACTTGTAATATATCTATTTCTTCCTTCGCTTTCCTAAATAATAGCCTGCCACACCGCTTACTCCCATTCCAATAAGTATCATGGAGATAGGTTCTGGCGCAGATGGTGGAGGGTTATAATCTTGTGGTCCGCCAGGACCGCCTGCCCAGGGTGGCTTCTTTGCATATGCAGGATTAATACCCAGTGATATGAAAAGCAGCATTATGCAAAATAATATGGATAAAAATTGTTTATTCATGTTATCAACCAAATAAAAGCGTTAATTTTTAAAACCTTCTTGTTCCCGGTAATTTTATTTTACCTGAAATAAAAAACTTCAATCTCTAATCGGCATTCCATATATATTTCTTTACTATTGTAAGTTTATTGTTTTTTCTTTCGCCTGCCTAAGTAAAAACCTGCTACACCACTTGCACCAATACCTATTAGCGTAAGTGCAATGGGCGCAGGTGCTGAAGGAGGAGGATTATTTATTACAGGTGGTTTTTTCACAGGAGGTTTAGGCAATATGCCCATTGCAAATAATGGAGAATTAGATAAAAATGCTAATAAAACTAAAAATGTTATTATTAATGATTTAACATATTTACCCATGAAAAATTTTACGCTTTTATTTAGTTAGTATCCATCCAAAAACTGTCATTTTTGCATCCAAGCGGTCAGCAATCAGCGTTCAGCTTTCAGTAAAAGACTTTCAAACCAATAGCCCGCTGGCAGATGATCGATGACAGATGAATGCCCCATCAAGAATTTGCCTCTTTCTGGATAGACACTAGTTGGTAAAATAATGTATGCCTATCCAGAATTTATTCTGGAAACATATAAATTCATGCAATAATAATGCCGTATCGCTTTACCGAATCAAAATAACTGTAACATAAAAAATACTGCACCTATTTTCTTCTAAGAATGAAAAAATTATGGCTTTAAAGTTGCTAAACCTAACCGATTTCAGTTTTTATTAAAGATTCTCATATATTATCCCGATACTTTTTCTGAGAATATTTAAACAGGTATTGCGAAGTCCCGTTAGTATTTTGATAAATATCTATTCGATGGAGCATGTGTGCGGGAAAATGTTTTAAGAGAGAGACTTTTTGATAAGTTTGCAAAAGGGGGAAGCAGGTTTGCCCGCTTTCGATCTGTCATCTATTATATTTTCAAGCGTTATAGCTGGCAGGTTGTAGTTAAATCCACCCTTTTTATCAAGCGCTGTTTTGATATTATTTTATCTATACTATTGATCGTTGCGCTGTCGCCGGTTTTTCTTATCACATTATTATTAATAAAGGTTGAAGACAGGGGGCCTGTAATCTATTGCCAGCAGCGTGTCGGTTTAAGAGGCAAAAGATTTACCATGTATAAATTCAGGTCAATGGTGCCTGATGCTGACCGGATAAGAGCCGAGTTAGATAACCTGAATGAGACCCAGTCTCTTATTTTTAAGATCAAAAAGGACCCCAGGCTGACACGCACAGGAAAAATCATAAGAAAGCTCTCCATTGATGAGCTGCCACAGCTATTTAATGTCCTTAAAGGAGACATGTCAATAGTCGGGCCCCGCCCCCCTATTCCATCAGAGGTATCACAATACAGGCTTAGAGATCTCAAGAGACTTGATGTGACTCCAGGGTTAACCTGTTTCTGGCAGGTCAGCGGAAGAAGCAATATAGGCTTTGATGGTCAGGTGGATCTTGATCTGCAATATATAGAAAGCCAGTCCATATGGACAGACATAAAGCTTCTCTTTAAGACCATACCTGCGGTATTAACAGGAAGAGGGGCATACTGATGATAAAAAGAGACCGCATATCTATCCTTGGTATCCCCATTGATAACCTGACCATGGCTGAGGCGATCGACTCTGTATTCCGGATTATAGATGACTACAAAGAGAGCAGCTCCCCCAAATATATTGCAACAGTAAATGTTGATTTTATAACTAACACCCTTTCATGGAGTAGTGAGCGGTCGCGTCACCCTGAATTGCTGGATATTTTGAGACAGGCTGATCTTGTTACAGCCGACGGCATGCCTATTGTCTGGTTATCAAGGCTCATGGATTCGCCCCTTAAGGAGAGGGTTACAGGGTCTGACATGCTCCCTTTCATATCAGAAAGGGCAGCAAAAGATAATAAATCCATATTTCTATTTGGCGCAAGGCCGGGCATTGCTGATAATGCTGCAAAGATACTTAAAGAGAGATATCCGGGCCTTAAAATTGCCGGAACATACTCACCTGATATTACAACTGAAGGGGAGGCCATGCTTGATTCCCTTGAGGAAGACAGAAAGATCGTTACCATGATAAATAATTCAGGGGCAGACATACTTTTTATTGGCCTTGGTAATCCAAAACAGGAGATATGGTTTAACAGAAACAGATCTAATATTAAGGTGCCAGTTTCAATAGGTGTGGGAGGTTCTTTCAGTTTTATCACAGGAGATGTATCAAGGGCGCCTGGCTGGATGCAGAAGAATGGCATCGAGTGGATATACAGAATATACAAAGACCCTGTCCGTTTATGGAAACGATATTTCATCGGTTTTTTTAAACTCGGGACATCTGTTATTCTTCCGATCCTGTTGCACAAGGCAGGCAGGTTGATGGTAAAAATTGGATGCCAGAGATCATCACACAACTCAAATAGAATAAGTATTAATGTAAGGGCTTATGATAAGGCTGTTATACTGAAAATGCCCTGCAATGCAATAAAGGAATCAATAACTGATATCTGGTCATTCATATTTAATTATAAGGGTTCAGTTATTGTTATGGATTTTAATGAGACAAGGCATCTGGATCTTTATGTTATGGGTTTTCTGATTGATGCATGGAAATATTGCATCAGCGTCAGAAAAAAAATTGTCTTTACAGGTATTAAACCCTTTATTGCTGAAACACTTAAATATAACCGCCTCCGGGATATTGTAAAAGAAGGTAACCAGGATGATTATATAAAGATAATAGAAAATATAAAGGATGCCAGTGATGACACAACCTTTTCATATGCAACTTCCCTTAAGGAAGGTCTTTTCACAATAGAGCTTTATGGCAGACTTGACGCCACAAACATTGCAAAGCTTGATGTGCAGGGGCTTATGGAAGCTATAGGAGATAAAGACTGTCTCATAAATTTAAAAGGGCTGAAATTTTTAGACAGTACCGGGCTTACACTCTTTATCAAAATAAAAAAACATCTTTCCTTACATAAAAAAACCCCTTTTATGTGCAATGCGAGTAAGGATATCATGCAGATATTCAACATTATGAAACTGAATAACCTGTTTAAGGTGTTACCGGATTTTGAAAATGAGAGATTTCTATCAAGGGGTTCAATATGAAGGCAATAGTTCTGCCTGCTGATAAACCTGAGCTATTAAGCCCTGTATCCAACTGGACTTCAGATTACCTGATGCCTGTTGTAAATAAACCTGTAGCAGAACATCTGATAGAGCTGTTGCTTGAGAATAATATAAGGGAGATGATTTTCATACTGAACCATCAACCTTATGAAACTGAAAAATATTTTAAAATGGGAGAGAGA
>CAZXUA010000143.1:0-12346 GCA_964643755.1 uncultured Desulfatiglans sp.
ATTTTGGAAAGATCCTTGTGCCGACAGAACAGGTTGTTGAGTTGAAAAAAGGTCAGAAAAAGACATCCTCAAGGAAGTTCTATCCCGGCTATATTATGGTACAGATGGTGCTTAACAAGGATACCTGGCACACAGTCAGAAATACAGCGAAGGTGACAGGTTTTCTTGGTGGCGGAAGCGAACCATATCCTGTCCCGGACAGTGAGGCTGAAAGGATCATCCGCCAGATGGAAGAGGGTATTACAAAACCAAAACCGAGATATTCTTTTGAGGAAGGTGATGAAATAAGGGTAGTTGATGGACCTTTTAGCAATTTTCAGGGAACGGTAGAAGAGGTTAAACAGGATAAGGAAAAGCTGAGGGTATTAATAACAATATTCGGGCGTGCAACCCCGGTTGAATTGGATTTTATACAAGTCAATAAGATATAAGAGGATTCTAATGGCCAAGAAAATTATAGGAAGCGTAAAACTGCAGGTTAAAGGAGGTCAGGCAAACCCATCTCCTCCTATCGGCCCCGCTCTTGGGCAGCATGGTGTAAATATAGCTGAGTTCTGTAAGGCGTTTAATGCCAGGACACAGGATAAAATGGGAACAGTCATTCCTGTAATAATCACAATTTACGCTGACAGGACATTCTCATTCATCACTAAAACTCCGCCGGCGTCGGTGTTACTGAAGCAGGCCGCAAAGATAGCCAAGGGCTCCGGTGTCCCGAACAGAGAAAAGGTCGGCGAAGTTACACAAAAACAGATTGAAGAGATTGCCAAAACAAAGTTTGAAGATTTAAACGCATATAATATGGCAGGTGCGGTTAAAATTATTGAAGGTACCGCCAGAAGCATGGGGCTTAAGGTGACTCAATAGTTATTGATGATTTATTATCAATTAAAATTTGAAAGTTAGAGAGAAATAAAATGCCTAGAAGAGGAAAAAAATATAAATCGGTAGCAGTAAATATAGACAGACTTAACAGATATAACTTTTCCGACGCCATTAAGCTCGTGCTAGATTGTCATGTCGCTAAATTCGATGAGACAGTGGATATTGCAGTAAAATTAAGTGTTGATCCAAGGCACGCAGATCAGATGGTCAGAGGAACTGTAGCCCTTCCCCATGGAGTCGGTAAAACAGTCAGGGTACTCGTTTTTGCGAAAGGTGAAAAGGAAAAAGAGGCTCTTGAGGCGGGCGCTGACTATGCAGGATCTGATGAGTATGTTGAAAAGATACAGGGTGGATGGCTTGAATTTGATAAGACCATTGCAACTCCTGATATTATGGGCACTGTGAGCAAGCTTGGACGTGTTTTGGGCCCAAGAGGTATGATGCCAAATGCCAAACTGGGAACTGTTACCTTTGATGTGGGCAAGGCTGTTCAGGAGATAAAGGCCGGTAAAATAGAGTTCAAGGTAGAAAAGGCCGGTATTGTTCATGCCCCAATGGGAAAAGTTTCATTTGGGCCCGAAAAACTTACTGATAACGTAAGCGCTTTTATGGATACTATTCTCAGACTTAAACCCCCGGCAAGTAAAGGTACATATCTAAAAAGTATTGCCATATCAACAACCATGGGACCTGGAATAAAAATAGATCCACTTTTCACAAAGGAGTTATTCAACAGGCAATAGTTGAAGATGAATAAAAATTAGATCATTCACATAAGGCGCACAGGGCATTTTGCCCTATGCAGTCAGCCGGAATTTGAATGGTTATATAGTCAAAGACAGCGGGTGCAGTGAAATCGCTTAAAAATGCCTGCTCAGACTATGCTATTGGCTTCTCTCCTAACAGCATACCCCTGTTTTTGACCAACTATTAATGTCAGGACAGGAGGAGGTGATAATACTTGGATAAGGATAAGAAAAAGGTTTTCATCGATGAGATGAAAGAAAGGCTTCAAAAGGCCAAGGCAACATTTGTTGTCGATTATCAGGGTCTCGACGTAGGATCCATGGACAAGATCAGGAATGAACTGAGAAAGATCGATTCCGAATTTTACGTTGTCAAGAACAGGCTTCTACGAATTGCAAGCAAGGGTACCGGGTCTGAATCAATCGCTGATAAATTTGTTGGGCCATGCGCTGTAGCCATCAGCTACTCAGACGTTGTTGCTCCGGCAAAGGTTCTTGTTGATCTGGAAAGGGATCTCAATAAGCTGGAACTGAAGGTCGGACAGATATCCGGTAAAATGATGGATCTGGATGGCATAAAAAGGCTTGCAAAACTCCCGGGCAGGGAGCAGCTTCTGGCTATGGTCCTGTCTGCAATGCAGGCTGTACCGACTTCATTTGTCAGGGTTACAAATGGTGTACTTGTTAACCTGATGAATGCATTGAAGGCAATCGAAACCGCTAAGGCTGAAGGCAAGCAGGTTCCGCAAACAAATTAAAATAATTAAAAAATATTAGGAGGATATATATACAATGGCCAATATCACAAAGAATGATGTAGTAGATTTTATAGCAAATATGACAGTTCTTGAACTTTCTGAATTCGTAAAAGAACTTGAAGAGAAATTTGGTGTCAGCGCTGCTGCCCCTGTGGCAATGGTAGCCGCTGCCCCCGTAGAGCAGGCCGCTGCAGCCGTTGAGCAGACAGAGTTTAACGTAATCCTGACAGCAACAGGCGATCAGAAGATACAGGTTATCAAAGAGGTTCGTGCAATCACAGGATTGGGCCTTAAGGAGGCCAAGGCGCTTGTTGACGGTGTTCCTGCTCCTGTTAAAGAGGGCATTCCACATGATGAAGCGGAAAGCATCAAGAAACAGCTTGAGGCTGCCGGTGCCAGTGTTGAAATAAAGTAATTAATTAGCTGATTTCCTGAAGTAACTTTCTCAAGTGACCGGATGGAAACAAGACATAATTTGAAGCAAATTTTTAATAGAATATAGGTTTTAATAACACAAACAGGGAGATCCCATGAAAGAGATGAATGGTGTGAGGCGTCGTGTAAGAAGGAATTTCGGTAAAATAGGAAAAACTATTGATATTCCGAATCTTATTGAAGTACAAAAGCACTCATATGAACGTTTTCTACAAATGGATACAAAACCTGAGGATCGCGAAGATACAGGTCTTCAGAGTCCTTTTAAAAGCGTATTCCCTATTCAGGATTTCAGTAATACATCATCACTGGAATTTGTTAAATACTCTTTCGAACCTGCCAAATATGATGAAACAGAATGCCTCAGCAAGGGGATGACCTATGAAGCCCCTCTGAGGCTTACTGCACGCTTACTTGTTTTTGATACTGATTCTGAAAGCGGGACTAAAAGCATAAGGGATATAAAGGAGCAGGAGATATATTTCGGCACCATACCCATGATGACCCGTAGAGGGACTTTCATCATAAATGGTACGGAAAGAGTTATAGTAAGCCAGCTTCACAGGTCTCCTGGTGTGTTTTTCGATCATGACAAGGGAAAGACACACAGCAGCGGTAAATTATTATACTCAGCCAGGATCATACCTCTAAGGGGATCATGGCTTGATTTCGAATTTGATCCAAAAGATCTGCTTCATGTCAGGATAGACAGACGCAGAAAGTTCCCTGCTACGACATTTCTGAAGGCACTCGGTTATTCAACACGTGAACTGCTCCTGGAGTTTTATGATACTGAAAAGATCTACATCAGTGATGAGGGGTGTTACAGGGATATAAATTTTGATAACCTTTACAGGAAAAGGCTTACAAAGGATGTTACAGCGCCCAATTCTAAGAAGATAATCGCCAGAGCGGGTGAAAAATTCACTAAACGTCTTCACAAGATGCTTGAGACCGCTGGCGTGGAAAAGCTTCCGATAAATGTTGAAGATGTTGAGGGAAGAATACTTATTGACGACCTGATTGATCAGGAAACAGGCGAGGTGTTGATTGCACGTAATCAGGCAATCACCGCCCAGAATATCGAATTATTATTAAAAAAGGGGATAAAAGAGGTTGAATGCCTTGTACTTGATTCTCCTAATGCGAGCCCAACTATCCATGATACCATGCTCCTGGATAAGATTGACAATGCGGAAGAGGCAAAGCTTGAGATATACAGAAAGATGAGGCCCAGCAGCCCACCGACACAGGAGGTTGCGAATAATTTCTTTAATAATCTCTTTTTTAATATCGCATCCTTTGATCTTTCCACAGTTGGAAGGCTCAAACTGAATCACAGGTTGAATTTTGAAGATGTACCTAATGACTTAAGGACACTGAGAAAAGAGGATATCATCGTTATTGTTAAGGAACTCATCAGGTTGAAAAATTCCGAGGCATCTGTGGATGATATAGATAACCTGGGTAACAGACGTGTAAGGGCTGTTGGCGAGTTACTTGAAAATCAGTACAGGATTGGTTTAGTCAGGATGGAAAGGGCTATAAAGGAGAGGATGAGTCTTCAGGAGGTAGAAACTTTAATGCCCCATGATCTTATCAATTCCAAGCCTGTTTCTGCTGTCGTAAAGGAGTTCTTCGGAACAAGTCAGCTTTCACAGTTTATGGATCAGACTAATCCTCTTTCCGAGGTTACCCATAAAAGAAGGCTTAGCGCCCTGGGCCCTGGAGGCCTTACGCGAGAAAGGGCAGGGTTTGAGGTGCGTGACGTGCATCCCACCCATTATGGCCGTATCTGCCCGATTGAGACGCCTGAAGGCCCGAATATAGGTCTGATAGTCTCCTTAAGCACATTTGCAAGGGTAAATGAATATGGCTTTATTGAAACGCCTTACAGGCATGTTGAGAATGGGAAGGTGACAAAGGAGATATCCTATCTCTCTGCCCTTGATGAACGGAATTATCCAATCGCTCAGGCAAATGCCCCTCTCAACAGCAAAGGGGAATTTGTGAACAAAGAGGCAGCAGTCAGGATCGAGGGCGAGGCGATGCGTGCCCCTGTCGAAGAGATAAAATACATGGACGTTTCCCCTGACCAGCTGGTGAGCGTATCAGCCAGCCTGATTCCTTTCCTTGAACATGATGATGCAAACAGGGCACTTATGGGTTCTAACATGCAACGTCAGGGGGTACCGCTCCTCAAGGCAAAGGCACCGCTCATCGGTACCGGTATTGAAGGCGTTGTTGCCAAGGATTCGGGTGTAACGGTTGTTGCCCAGCATGACGGAGTAATTGAGGATGTTGATTCATCAAGGATTGTAATAAGATCATTTGCCAGTGAAGAGAAGGATGAAGAGGTTGAGATCCACAAACTGGTAAAATACCAGCGATCAAACCAGAATACATGTTACAATCAGAGGCCTATTATTAAACAGGGTGATGTTGTAACAAAGGGCCAGATTATTGCAGACGGACCTGCTACCGAGATGGGTGAGCTTGCCCTTGGCCAGAATGTCATGGTTGCATTTATGTCCTGGGGCGGTTACAATTTTGAAGACTCAATTATTGTAAGCGAACGTGTTGTAAAGGAAGATATTTACACCTCTATTCATATTGAAGAATTTGAGGTGGTTTCACGTGATACAAAACTCGGCAAGGAAGAGATCACAAAAGATATACCCAATGTCGGTGAAGAGGCGCTTAAAAACCTTGATGAAAGCGGTATTGTCAAGATTGGTGCGGAGGTAAAGGTAGGAGATATTCTTGTAGGTAAAATTACACCGAAGGGAGAAACTCAGCTTTCACCCGAAGAAAAACTCTTAAGGGCCATATTCGGTGATAAAGCCGGTGATGTTAAAGATACCTCTCTGAGGGTGCCTCCGGGAGTTGAAGGCACTGTTATTGATGCAAAGGTATTTTCCAGAAGGGGTGTTGACAAGGATAAAAGAAGCCAGATGATTGAAAAGAGGGAGATAGCAAAGCTTGAGAAAGACCGGTCTGATGAGATAGAGATAGTTGAAAAGAGTGTAAAAAACAGACTAAAAGAACTGCTAAACGGGGTTTCTCTCAAGACAAATCTAAAGGATAAGAAATCAGGTAAGACACTTTTAAGTACAAAAAAGGAGATAACGCCTGACATTATAGATGAACTTCCTGTGACCGCATGGTCAGGCGCGGATTTTAAGGCCTCGATGGATTTAATAGACAAGGTTGAGGCTGTTATAGAAAAATATAATGCACGTATTGATCATGTAAACAGCATTCTTGAGGACAAGATGGAAAAGCTCAGCATGGGTGATGAGCTTGCACCCGGTGTCATCAAGATGGTTAAGGTTTATATTGCTGTAAAAAGAAAATTGTCTGTGGGCGATAAGATGGCCGGCCGTCACGGAAATAAGGGTGTTCTTTCACGCATACTTCCTGTAGAGGACATGCCCTATTTTGCTGATGGCACCCCTGTTGATATAATCCTGAATCCGCTTGGAGTTCCATCAAGAATGAATGTCGGGCAGGTGCTCGAGGCCCACTTGGGCTGGGCTTCAAGGGCGCTTGGAAGGCAGATCGCCAGTGTGCTTGATAATGAAGAGGGAATTGATGCCCTCAAAAAGACCCTTAAAAATATATATTCTGCAAAAGAATATAACCAGTATTTCAAGGATATGACCGATGCTGATCTGATCTCCTCTTCAAGTCTTCTTAAGGATGGCGTCCACATGGCATCACCGGTTTTTGATGGTGTGGAAGAGGATGAGATACAAAAATGTCTTGAAAAGGCAGGGTTGCCTGTAACGGGCCAATCCATCCTTTATGATGGAAGAACAGGTGAGGCTTTTGAACAGCCTGTTACCGTTGGTATCATGTATATACTGAAACTGCATCACCTGGTTGATGATAAGATACATGCGCGCTCTATCGGGCCATATTCGCTTGTTACACAGCAACCCCTGGGAGGCAAGGCGCAGTTTGGCGGTCAGAGGCTCGGTGAAATGGAGGTCTGGGCAATGGAGGCATATGGAGCCGCCTATTCATTGCAGGAGTTCCTTACAGTCAAATCCGATGACGTCGCAGGCCGTACACGCATGTACGAACGGATTGTAAAAGGAAACAATATCCTGGAGTCAGGTTTGCCTGAATCCTTTAAGGTATTGATAAAGGAATTATTGAGCCTGGGCCTTGAATTCCAGCTTCTTGAAGATATTAACAGCTGATCATAATAATGGTTTTAAATGAGTAATTTTAATAGTGTAAAAATCGATAAATTTTTTAAATTAGGAGGAGACATTGGAAGAACTATATAACTTCTTTACGAAGCCAAAGGATCCATCAAGTTATAACGCTGTAAGGATCTCGCTGTCATCCCCTGAAATGATACTTGAACGGTCTTATGGAGAGGTAAAAAAACCCGAGACCATCAATTATCGTACCTTCAAACCTGAAAGGGACGGTCTTTTCTGTTCAAAGATATTCGGCCCAATCAAGGACTATGAATGTAACTGCGGCAAATATAAAAGGATGAAACATCGCGGTATCATATGCGAAAAATGCGGTGTTGAGGTTATCCAGTCCAAGGTGCGCAGAGAGCGTATGGGCCATATCAGGCTTGCCTCTCCTGTTGCACATATATGGTTTTTAAAATGCCTTCCCTCCAAGATCGGTAATCTATTGGACCTCACTTTAAAGGACTTGGAAAGGGTGCTCTATTTTGAAAATTTTATCATTATCGATCCCAAGGATACCCCTCTTGTTAAAGGTTCTCTTTTAAATGATGAGCAGCTTTATAAGGCAAAAGAGGATTTCTCTGACAGGTTTGAATATGGGATTGGTGCAGAAGCGATCCAGAAAATGCTTATGGCCCTGAATCTCGATGAGCTGTCTGTAACACTCAGAGAGGAGATGGTCAGCACCAGGTCTGAGGCAAAAAGGAAAAAGCTTACAAAGCGTCTCAAGGTTATCGATGCCTTTAAAGAATCAAAAAACAGGCCTGAATGGACTATAATGAATGTTATTCCTGTCCTTCCTCCGGATCTCAGACCTCTGGTTCCCCTTGATGGCGGAAGGTTTGCAACATCTGATCTGAATGACCTTTACCGCAGGGTAATAAACAGAAACAACAGACTGAAAAGGCTCTTGGAACTGAATGCCCCTGATATCATTGTTCGCAATGAAAAGCGTATGCTTCAGGAGGCAGTGGATGTGCTTTTTGATAATGGAAGAAGGGGAAAGGTTGTTACAGGGGCCAATAAAAGGCCATTTAAGTCACTGAGTGATATGCTTAAGGGTAAACAGGGACGATTCAGGCAGAACCTGCTTGGAAAACGTGTTGACTACTCAGGACGTTCGGTTATAGTTGTGGGCCCTGATCTCAGGCTCCATCAGTGTGGTCTTCCGAAAAAGATGGCACTCGAACTCTTTAAGCCGTTTATCTATAACAAACTTGATGAAAAGGGTTTTGCCACAACAATAAAGTCTGCCAAGAAGATGGTGGAAAGGGAAACCCCTGAAGTATGGGATGCCCTTGATGATGTTGTCAAGGAATACTGCATTCTCCTGAACCGTGCACCGACACTTCACAGGCTTGGTATTCAGGCATTTGAACCGATTCTGGTTGAAGGGAAGGCCATTCAGCTTCATCCTCTTGTCTGTACTGCATTTAACGCTGACTTTGACGGTGACCAGATGGCAGTGCATGTGCCGCTTTCTATTGAGGCACAGGTAGAGGCAAGGGTGCTTATGATGTCCACAAATAACATCCTTTCGCCTGCTGATGGAACCCCGATTATTGTCCCGAGCCAGGATATAGTCCTTGGTATCTACTACATGACAAGAGACAGGGTCTTCAGCAAGGGTGAAGGCATGATCTTTGCCAACCCTGATGAAGTCAGGATGGCCTATGATGCCAAAGCACTTGCATTGCATGCCAAGATAAAGGTGAGAATTAATGGCAAGATTGAGGAGACAACAACAGGCAGGGTATTATTGAGTGAAATACTCCCTGAGGATCTGCCATTTTCGCTCATAAATCAGGTCATGACAAAGAAGAAACTTATTAACCTGATTAATGAATGTTACAGACGGTCTGGAATAAAGTCTACTGTTATTCTTTCTGACAGGCTCAAGGATATGGGGTACAAATACAGTACCATATCAGGGACATCCATAAGCATAAAGGATGTTACGATACCTTCCAAGAAGAGCGCCATAATTGAAGAGGCTGAAAAGGAGATTAAAAAGATAGAAGATCAGTACAAGGGCGGTCTTATCACAAATGGCGAAAAAATTAACAAGGCAGTTGATATCTGGACCCAGGCAAATGATCAGATAACATCGGAAATGATGACTGAAATGGGTATTGAAGAGGTAAAGGCCCCGGACGGAAGCATTAAAAAGACTGAGAGCTTCAATTCAATCTATATGATGTCGGATTCAGGATCAAGGGGTAGTAAAGACCAGATGAGACAGCTTGCCGGGATGAGAGGCCTTATGGTTAAACCTTCAGGTGAAATCATTGAGACACCTATCACCTCAAATTTCAGGGAAGGCCTGACCGTTCTCCAGTATTTTATATCTACTCACGGCGCCAGAAAGGGTCTTGCTGATACAGCACTAAAAACAGCCAACTCAGGTTACCTTACACGAAGGCTGGTTGATGTTGCACAGGATGCTGTTATCACCATGGAAGACTGCGGTACGGTTGACGGCATATGGGTAACCCCCCTAATGGAGGGTGGTGAAATCATCCAGAGGGTTGGGGAAAGGGTTCTTGGAAGGGTTGTGCTGGAGGATGTATATGACCCTATTACCAATGAGCTTCTTATACCTGCAAATGAGCTGATCGATGAAGCCAAGGTTAAACTGATTGAAGATGCCGGTCTCGAGAAGGTCCTGATCCGTTCAGTGCTTACATGTCAGGCAAAGGATGGTATCTGTAAAAAATGTTATGGACGCGATCTGGCCCATGGTCATGAAGTAAATATAGGTGAAGCGATAGGGATTATTGCTGCACAGTCCATAGGAGAGCCTGGCACCCAGCTTACAATGAGAACCTTCCATATTGGTGGTACTGCCAGCAAGAGGGTTGAGCAGACTACTATACAAGCAAGAAATGAAGGCAAGGTAAGCTTTATTGATCTTAAAACGGTAAAGAACGCTGAAGGCAGCCATATTGTCATGAATAGAAACGGTGAGATATCCGTTATCAGCGCAGGCGGCCGTGAAATAGAGAGATATCCTGTTACTTACGGTGCAATACTGAAGGTAAAGGACGGACAGACAATAAAAGCAGGACAGATACTTGCAGAATGGGATCCCTATACCATCCCGATACTTACAGAAGTTGAAGGCACTGTGAAATTTGGTGATGTTATTGATGGCGAAACCATGCAGGAAAAGCGCGATAATGTAACAGGAAGGATTAGCCGTTTTATTATTGAATCAAGACAGGGTGAACTCCGCCCGAGGATATCAATAAAAGATGCTGATAATAAGACAGCCAATCTGCCCGGTTCAATAAAGGGTCAGGCTCGATATCACCTGCCTATTGGAGCTATCATAATGGTAAATGAGGGTGACCTTGTCAAGGCAGGTACTGTTTTGGCGAGGATACCAAGAGAAACAACCAAGACAAAGGATATTACAGGTGGTCTGCCCAGGGTCGCGGAGCTGTTTGAGGTAAGAAAACCCAAAGAAAACGCTATCTTGAGTGAAATTGATGGCACAGTCTCATTCGGCCAGTACAGCAAAGGACGCAGAAGGGTAATAATCACGCCTGAAACAGGTGAGCCGGTTGATTATTTTATTACAAAGGGAAAGCATGTCAGTGTCCTTGAGGGTGATTATGTAAGAGCAGGTGAACCCCTCATGGATGGTTCTGCCAATCCTCATGATATCCTTAAAATCAGAGGGCTTAAGGAGCTTGCAAAATACCTGGTAAATGAGGTTCAGGAGGTTTACAGGCTTCAGGGTGTTTCTATCAATGATAAACACATAGAGGTAATAGTAAAACAGATGCTGCGCCAGGTAACAGTCAAGGATGTGGGCTCTTCAGGGTTTTTACTCGGCGAACAGGTTGAAAAATGGAAGTTTGAAGAGGAAAACAGCCGCATTATTGAAAAGGGTGGCGTCCCGGCAACAGCCGAGCCTCTTCTGCTTGGAATTACAAAGGCCTCTTTGAGCACTGAGAGCTTTATTTCGGCGGCATCTTTCCAGGAGACAACAAAGGTGCTTTCAGATGCAAGTATTGCCGGTAAAATTGACCTGCTGAAGGGTCTAAAGGAAAATGTTATTATGGGAAGGTTAATCCCTGCAGGAACAGGAATAAAAGAATACAGGGATCTTGATATAACTGTTAGAAATAACTAGATAAAAATTATTTTATGGTATTGATCGAAAAAAATAAAAAAATATTCCGAGGAAATTTAAAAAATAAACAGAAATTGCTTGACAATTTTCGATAATGTCAATAAAAAGAATGATTTTTTGATTTAAGTGTTTTGACATTTTTCATGAATTGATTGAATCAAGTAAAAGGAAGGGCAAAATATAGTATGCCAACTATAAACCAGTTAATTAGAAAAGGACGAAAGCAGTCCAGAAAAAAGGATAAGACTCCTGCACTTGGTGCATGTCCTCAGAAAAGAGGGGTATGTGTAAGGGTTTATACTTCGACCCCTAAGAAACCTAACTCAGCTTTGAGAAAAGTCGCCAGGGTAAGGCTTACAAATGGCATTGAGGTAACCTCCTATATACCTGGTGTAGGCCATAATCTCCAGGAACACTCTGTTGTTTTGATACGTGGTGGCCGTGTTAAGGACCTTCCTGGTGTCCGCTATCATATCTTAAGGGGTACTATGGATACCTCGGGGGTTGAAGATAGAAGACAGGGCCGTTCAAAGTATGGCGCTAAAAAGCCCAAAGCGATTTAATCTACAGGAGTAATTATGCCAAGAAAAAGGTTGATAGTAAAAAGAGAAATTACCCTTGATCCAAAATACAAGAGCCAGCTTTTAGCCAAATTTATTAACTGTATGATGGAAAGGGGGAAAAAGAGTCTTTCTCAGTCAATACTCTACGAGTCATTTGATATTATTCAGGAAAAAACACAGGAAGATCCCTTATCCGTATTTCAGAAGGCTATTAACAATGTAAAGCCTCTGGTAGAAGTAAGGTCAAGAAGGGTTGGCGGCTCAACCTACCAGGTGCCCACAGAAGTAAGAGCAAACAGGAGTCAGGCGCTTGGTATCAGGTGGCTTCTCACCTTTTCAAGAGCCAGGGGAGAAAAAAGCATGCCTGCAAAACTTGCCGGTGAACTGATGGATGCAGCTCAGAAAAAGGGTGCAGCGATCAAAAAGAAGGAAGATACCCATCGAATGGCTGAGGCCAATAAGGCCTTTGCGCATTATCGCTGGTAGTTGTTTGAAATATGAGAATAGAAACTGAGAGATATAATTAATTTTTTTCATTATTGCTTATAAAGGGGGATAGCGATGTCTAAACAGAAATTTGAAAGGACTAAGCCACACGTAA
>CAZXUA010000144.1:0-12288 GCA_964643755.1 uncultured Desulfatiglans sp.
ATGCTTTCAAGTTTTTTATTAACCTTTCACCCACAAATTCTTGTGAGGAGCCAAACATTTAATGAGCAGTTTGGGACACTTTTTACCGATGCCGACAGAGTAGCCAAACGTATTAAGGAGGATATTGCCCCAAAGGTCGCGGCTGATCAGGGGTATAAAAATGCTAAGAAGAACACGCCTCAGACAGCACGAATAGAACATGACAGCGCACTTGGACGTGTTATGTTATCCTTACTGAAGGATGATAATGAGATTTATAAACAGTTTGTTCAAAACGAAGCTTTTAAAAGGTTTGTAACTGAAATGGTGTTTAATCTAACCAGTAACCTTGATTGACCATCCTAAAAATTATAATGGTGCAGGCTCATTGAAGAGCCGTTCATAATCGTCTTTATAGCTTTTAGGGGTATCGTTTAAATATACCCAGCATGAAGCAATCTCTCTGACTTTTCTTTTTGTTATATGGCTGGCTTTATACATTAAATGTAAAAGTTCGAGTGACCTAAAAACAACAATTTCATACTCTTTTGCTAGCGTTATCAAATCAGAATCATCCGTAACAATTGGTATACCCAGGACATAGGCATATGAAAGAGCTGTTAAATCAACTTTTGATACCCCCAACTCTTCTTCTCTTGAAGTATCCCTCATAAAATAAAAGGCATTATGGATGTCGGCTTTTTGTTCACGTGTCAGAGAGAAACAGCTTTTTCTATTCGCGGCATATTCAGGCTCATCTACCCAATAAAATTTATTTTGTAGTGTCGGGTTCTTATCATATTCTTTTTGGAGTTCCTGAATAACGCCCAGTTTATGTTTTTCTTCACCGAACTCAACTTTTAGCAGTGGGTGTATGCTATGAGCCAGACGAAAATATGCGCATGAATCTACTAGGATATTGCAGGCCATTGGAATAGATCTTCATATAATGTCTGTGCATCAACCGGTGAGAGATTTAGGATAGTCTGTACGAATCCAACAGATTTTCTTTCTTTAATCAGGTAATCTTTTAAAGCTCTAAAAAAGGGGCTTTTAAATACCTCAGTTGTTACTGTGAAATATTCCTTTGATGTTGCTGGCAGAGTAGAAAATAAGTCATTTGCAATAGTTGAATATTTAAGCTGAAAATTGGTATTGGCCTTATAGATTAACTTATCTGTTTCGAGATTGATTTTTGGTTTTCCTTCATGCCTGGCATATTTGTTAATCTCATAATAAACAGTTAGCGGAGAAACAATTAAATTCTCTGCTACTTCCATAATCCTGCTTAGCTGGGAGGGCTCGTTTGTTAATCGTCTTAATTGAATATATTCTTCCTGTGCAAGTTCTGAATTAAATAATAAAGCTCCTGCAAACAAATCTGCAAAGTCTTCAGCTTCATCACCTTTTAAATCGGGTGATTTAACATGTCCAAGCTCGTGAGCCATCCAGAATTTAAAATCGTGTATTTTGCTGTCAAGATTTAAGTAAATCCATGTTGTCATTGATCTCGGTAAAAATACATGTAAAGCATTTTCATGATTTTTTTTATCTCCCCAGAAAACAGGAATTAAAACAGCATGATGTTTATTAAAGAAATTAATCAAGTCTGAATATTCGATTTTTAAATCACTTGATTTGCATATTTCTTTTCTTGTAGCCCTTGCAGCATCCTGGATATATTCATAATCCAAATTAGGTTCTTTTAAGGACGGGGGTAATGATAAATTATCAAAAGGCAAGTATTGTACAAGGCTGTTCAAGAGATAGCCTTTGTCTTTTGCCTCTTCGATGTATTCATCTGATATGTTATGACGCCCTTTTTTTCTGAACGCAACGACAGGTTCAGCAGATGTGTCTTCTTTGGTTACCAACTCATTAAAAGTAAGTTTTAAAAGCTGAGCAAGTTTGAGTAATTTACCTGGGCGGGGGAATTTATTATTTTTAAACCATTGTGATACTGTCTCCCTTGTGACATCCAATGATTTAGCTATCTCGGCTTGAGACAAGCCAAGCATTTCAATTTTTTGCTCAATGTTTTTTATGTTGAGCATTCCTGTTTCCTCCAAGTGTTACTTTGTTACAAGATAATAAACTTGTCAACTTTTGTCAACTTTATTGTTGTAATCGTGACACAAAATATTTTTTCTATGTATATTCCGATAACGAAAAACATAGGATCAAGCACTGTCACTGACCCATTAGAGCAAGAGGTGGTGTCTTGAGTGACTGTCACAACATCACTACCCGTCTGTTTTTAGTTGACTGGTACTTGATGGATATATGTTTTTAGCCTGAGCCTGTAATATAGTAGACAACATAGCGAAAGGCACCTAATGTTGAAGTACAGCTATATGAATCCAGCATATAGGTAACATTGGAAAACTATTTATTCCGGCTTTTTTGTTACATCCTTTTTTGTCTTCATATCCTTCATCCTCTTCCTAATCTCTTTTTCCATGCCCCTCTCTGTGGGGTGATAAAAGGTAATATGCCTGATACCTTCCGGGAGATATTCCTGATCAACCTTTGCATCCGGGTAATTGTGCGGGTAGAGGTAACCCTTACTGTAACCCAGCTCCTTCATGAGCCTAGTGGGGGCGTTCCTTATATGCATGGGCACAGGGAGCGCCCCTGACTTTGCTATCTCCTTTTTTACAGCCATCTCTGCCACATAAAGGGCATTGCTCTTTGGCGCGGTCGCAAGGTATACAGCCGCCTCAACAAGCGCAAGCTGCGCCTCTGGCGGACCAACCTTTTCCCATGCCTCGAATGCGTTCAGGGCCACCTGCAGGGCAAGGGGATCAGCCATACCAATATCCTCGGATGCAAACCTGATCATCCTCCTTGCAATAAACAGGGGCTCTTCACCTGCCTCAATCATTCTGTAGAGCCAGTATATGGATGCATGCACATCGCTTCCACGTAAACTTTTATGAAAGGCTGATATGATATTGTAGTGCTCTTCGCCATCCTTGTCATAGGGGAGGGCCTTTCTGTCCAGCGCCTTTTCCACAAGCTCAATAGTGATCTGATTATTATCAGCCTTTTCTTCTACCGTATAATAGGCTGCTATCTCAAGGTTATTGAGCGCAAGCCTTGCATCGCCGCCTGAGATATCAATGATGTGGTTCAGTGCAGCATCATCTATCTTTAGTTCAAGGCTGCCAATGCCCCTCTCTTTGTCAGTAATGGCCCTCTCAAGGATCCTCTTCAGGCCGTTATTATCAAGGGGCTTTAACACCATCACCCTTGCGCGTGAAAGTAGCGGCGGTATTACCTCAAATGAGGGGTTCTGGGTAGTAGCGCCCACAAGTATGATAAGCCCGCTCTCTATGTGTGGCAGAAAGGCATCCTGCTGCGCCTTGTTGAACCTGTGTATCTCATCAACAAAAAGGATGGTTGACTGGCCGCTTCTACTCCTCTCCTCTTCTGCCTCTGAAAGTATCTCCCTGAGCTCCTTTACCCCGGATGTAACAGCGGAGAAGGCCCTGAATGGTTTATGGGTATATTCTGCCATAAGCCTTGCAATGGTTGTCTTTCCTGTGCCTGGCGGCCCCCAGAATATCACGGAAAATATCCTGCCCGAATCAAGCGCCCGTCTCAGGGCGCTCCCTTTGCCGAGAAGGTGCTCCTGCCCCACGATAAGGTCAATACTGTCAGGCCTTATTCGTTCTGCCAGGGGTGTTTCAGGTATTATTCTCTTTTCTGTCATTCGTACATCACCATGAATAGTTCAAGGATATTTCTTACCGCCTCTTTTATATTATATGGTTTGGGGATTATCAGATCAGGGTTCTGTTCTATCATAAGGTTCTGCCCCTCTGTACTTTTTATCTCCATTAATCCCACAGTTATGAGTTTTGGATTGATCTCCCTGCATCTTTTCCAGAATGTGCTGTTGCTCATGCCCGGGCCATCTATATCTGCAACAACCACATTTATCCTTCTCTTTTTAATTGCCAGGAGCCCTTCCACACTGCCTTCTACTGTTTCAACAGTGCAGCCCTTTTCGATAAGCATATGGATAAGCAGCTCCTTTGCTATATCGGCATTTTTTATGATAAGTATCCTTGCATGCCTTATCCTGTTCAGGTCTATCTTTTTTCTCTTTTTCTCCTCTTTTAAGGCAGGCAGGGTTATCTGGTAAAAATTCCCCTCTCCTCTTCCCTGCGTATACTCTATTTCCCCATTATGCCTCTGTATAACAGCCTTTACAAAACTCATGCCCAGTTCATTGGTAAGAATGGTTTTTGGGGAGACAAAAGGCACTGAAAGAGGGCTGCTTTCATACCTGTAAACAGGCGCATTATCCTGGAAATAGATGATAATCCTCTCCTGATCCTCTTCTGTTGTTATGTGGATTTCACCCTGGTTGGATATTTTTGAGTGCAGGTTGGAAATAAGCTCACAAATAGCCTCTGTCAGTTCACCGGGATTCGCGTTCACATATGATGTTGCCCTTAAATAGCTCTTGATGATGACAGTGCCATTTTTTAAAATGCCTTCTGTTCTTGTTAATGCCTCTTTTATTATCCGGTTGATTTCTATAAGCTTTTTCCCCTGTGCCTCCTCTTTTTCATTTGCTATAATATTCAGCATCCAACTCTCTTTTCGGATGATCTCCTGTTCCTGCCTCAGCCTTGATGTTATATTTTTAAAATCGTTCCTGTTAGCATCCTTTGAATCCCTGATAAACCTTAGCATCTCAAGCATGGCATCTGACCTCCTGGTCAAAAGGCCATGGAGCACCCGGGTCATCTTAAGCTCTGCCTCTTTTCTTATCTCACTGTGCCGCCTCTCCTCCCCTTCTGCCCTATCCTCAAGCCTTGTAATATTAAGGAGATATGATGCCTTTCCCCTGAATCTTATCCTTTTTGCCTCTATGCTGCAGAATATCGATTCACCATTTTCACGTACAAGCCATGTATCATAATGGCCCCTGCTTATCCTCCCGGCGTTCCACCTGTTATGTATAAATCTTACCTCTGAAAGATGATCATGCCTCACAAAATTTAAAAAATTCCTGTTTATCATCTCATCAGCTCTGTAACCCATATATTCAAGAAAGGTATCATTTACCTCGATTATCCTTCCCCGCCATAAAAGCGCTATGCCTGCCGGCAGATGATTAAAAAGCAGGCTTCTTTCATTATGTTCCTTTTCGATCCGTGCCTTTTCCTTTTTCAAATCAGAAGCAGCCTCCATAAGCCTCTGATTTTTTTCCTTAAGCCCTTGATTCTTATTCTCTATCTCTTCAAACTTATTCATTTAAACATGGTTCCTGCTAAAAAAACTTTTCAGCTTATCAGTTTATATCAACAAACCCTTTTAATTTTCCAAATTGCTCTTGATGATGATTCTCTTTTACCGTATCATACTCACCTTACTACCTACAATATGTAATGTTTTAAAATATACCGGGGAGAAAAATTGTCTGACAGTTCATCATTTGTAAACCTGCATGTGCATACCGAGTTCAGTCTCCTTGACGGGGCGATCACAATTAAAGATCTTATCAAAAAGGCAGAGGGCTTTAATATGCCCTATGTAGCCGTTACAGATCACGGCAATATGTTCGGGGCTGTCCAGCTATTTACCCAGTGCAAAGGGACTAATGTTAAGCCTATTATCGGCTGTGAGGTATATGTTGCGCCCGGTGACAGAAGGGATCATGCCCCTTCAAAGGATGGCCAGCCCAACAACTACCACCTTGTGCTGCTTGTAATGAATGAAACAGGATACAAAAACCTGAGCAGGCTTGTAACCATGGGGCATCTTGAGGGGTTTTATTACAAGCCCAGGGTCGATATGGAGATATTAAGGCAGTATAACCACGGGCTTATAGCCATGTCTGCCTGCATGAAGGGTATTGTCCCCTATTATATAATGAAGGGGCGCATGGAGATAGCAGCCCAAAAGGCGCGTGAGCTTGAATCTATATTTAATGACGGCAGGTTTTATCTTGAGGTGCAGGCAAACGGCATGCCTGAACAGGATGATGTGAATAAAAAACTCAGGGAGCTTTCAAAAAAGCTCTCCATACCCCTTGTTGCAACCAATGACTGTCATTACCTGAACCAGGAACATGCAGAGGCTCATGATGCGCTTTTATGCATACAGACCGGAAAGCTTGTTGATGATGCTGACAGGATGCGGTTTTCAACAAATGAATTCTATTTCAAGTCAAGGGAGGAGATAGAAAAGACCCTTGGAGAGGGCTATACCGATGCACTCGATAACACTCTTGCGGTTGCAGAACGCTGCACCTATCAGATGAAATTCGGGGAGTACAAATACCCGGTGTATCATATTGATGGAGATAAAAGCCTTGATGATCTGCTCAAAGAAGAGGCTAGAAAGGGGCTTGAAAAGAGGTTAAACCAGCGTGAAAAGGAGGATGGACCTCTCTCCGAGGAGCTTAAAAAGGAATACCAGGATCGGCTTGAGTATGAGCTCAGTGTTATTACAAAGATGGGCTTTTCAGGCTACTTTCTTATTGTTGGTGATTTTATAGAGTATGCCCGCAAATCAGGCATCCCGGTCGGGCCCGGACGCGGCTCTGCTGCGGGCTCACTTGCTGTCTACTGTCTGGGCATAACCAACCTTGATCCCATAAAGTATAACCTCCTTTTTGAAAGGTTCCTCAACCCTGAAAGAATAAGCATGCCAGATATTGATATAGACTTCTGTATGAACGGAAGGGATGATGTTATAAGGTATGTGACAAAGAAATACGGCTATGAGAATGTTGGGTACATTGTTACCTTTGGCACCATGAAGGCGCGTGGCGTAATAAGGGATGTTGGCCGTGTGCTCAATATACCCTATAATGATGTTGATAAGATTGCAAAGATGGTACCTGAAGGGCCAAAGGTTACACTCGCATCCGCAATGGAAGAGGAACCTGACCTTAAAAGGCTTGAAAACGGCCAGGAGACCGAGCGCAAACTCTTAAGGATAGCGAAGGCCCTTGAGGGGATTGCAAGGCATTCATCAACACACGCATCAGGGATAGTAATTTCAGACAAGCCCCTTGTGGAGTACCTGCCTGTTATCAAAGGTCAGAATGATGAAATAATGACCCAGTTCACAATGGATCAGCTTGAAAAGGTGGGGCTTATAAAGTTTGACTTTCTTGGTCTTAAGACCCTCACTGTTATCAAACATGCAGTTACGATCATAAAGGAGTCCACAGGGGCAGATGTTGATATAGACAACATCTCTCTCACTGATGAATTGACCTTCAGACTCTGCCAGGAAGGTAAAACGACTGGTGTGTTCCAGCTTGAAAGTGACGGCATGAAAGACCTTTTGCGCAAGCTTAAGCCCGAGGATTTTGAAGATCTTGTAGCCCTTGTTGCCCTTTACAGGCCCGGGCCAATGGACTGGATACCTGATTATATAGATGGAAAGCACGGAAGGAGAAAACCAAATTACCTGCACCCAAAGCTAGAGCCTATCCTCGGAAAGACTCACGGTGTGGCCGTATACCAGGAGCAGGTAATGCAGATTGCCCGTGACCTTGCAGGCTTCTCAATGGGAGAGGCAGATGTGCTCAGAAAGGCAATGGGTAAAAAGAAGGCGGACCTCCTTGCTGAACAAAAGGAGAAATTTGTAAAGGGGTGTGTCAAAAATGGCATAGATGCCCCCCTTGCAGAAAGGATATTCTCATTTATAGAACCATTTGCAGGTTATGGGTTCAACCGTTCCCATGCGGCATGCTATGCCCTTATAGGTTACCAGACCGCTTATCTAAAGGCCCATTATCCTGTCCAGTTTATGGCAGCCCTTTTAACCAATGATATGGGGAGCCCTGACAAGACCATAAAGAATATTGCCGAATGCCGTGAAATGGGCATCCGCATACTCCCGCCTGATGTTAATGAAAGCCGGGCCGATTTTACTGTTGTTAATGACGCTATCAGGTTCGGGCTTGCCGCTGTAAAAAATGTGGGTATAAAGGCGGTTGAGTCCATTATAGAGGCGCGCGACAAAGAGGGCAGGTTCACGGATATATTTGACTTCAGCAAAAGGGTGGATGGCTCAAAGGTAAATAAAAGGGTGCTTGAGGGGCTTATACAGTGTGGGGCAATGGATTTTACAGGGGTTTTTAGGTCACGGCTTTTCGCATCGGTTGATGATGTAATAAGGATATCGGGCGTAAACCATAACCCTAACCAGCTTACTATCTTTGGCGCGATGAAGGGTGATAACAAAGGTATGGCTGCCCTTTTTGAGTTTCCTGAACTTAATGAGTGGAACGATAAGGAAAAGCTCAAGAGGGAAAAGGAGTCTCTTGGTTTTTATATTACCGGCCACCCGCTTAATGAATACCAGAAGACAGCAGAGAGGTATGCCACTACAACTATTGCAGGGCTTTTAAAGTCAGAGGATCGTTCGCAGGTCAAGGTGGCAGGTGTAATAGCGGATATAAAACTTAAGAGGACAAAAAAGGGCGACCGAATGGCGGTGATCTCCCTTGAAGACCAGACCGATTCTGTTGAGGCGGTCTTTTTCCCTGATGCATTTAACAGCTCATCTCACCTGTTAAAGGGTGATGACCCGGTGCTCATAACAGGTAATGTGGAGATTAATGAAAATATGGCCAAGATCATAGCAAAAGAGGTTGCATCGTTAGAGACCCTGAGGCAGCAGGCCATTAAGGTTGTAAAGTTTAATCTGGATGAGAAAAAGATCTCAAAGCAGTACCTTGAAGAGCTGAGGGATATATTCTTTAAATATCCGGGAGAGAGCAGCGTTGAATTTATGCTTGAAGGTGATAATGGCAAAAAATTCTGCGTTTGCGCCAACAACCATTACAGGGTGCTCCCATGTGATGAGATGATGTGTGAGATAGAGGAGAGGACAGGGCAGAGGATTCCATGCACATACCATTAAGATGTTAGCAGGAATATGATCCAAAAACGCGTAATAAAGATCTTAATAATAATTTTATCATCCATCCTAATTTTAACGCTTGGACTGATTTCATGTTTTTATTTCTTTGTCCCCGGTTATGTGGAAAAAGAGATATTACCTTCAATCCTGAAGGATAGCGGGATAGAGCTTACCCACCTTAATGTGCGGTCTATAGGCCCCCTGGGCACAGAAATAAGTGATATAAAAATAGGGCCGGATGATGAAGGCATACAGGTAGACTCCATCCGGCTTGATTACACCCCTTCAGCCCTTTTTAAAAAAAATATAAACAGGGTTGTCATTAGTGGCATCGCCATAGATACAAGATACGAAAATAATAAGGTCTCTATAACAGGGCTTGATGAACTCCTTAACAAAAAGGGGAGCAGTAAAGATGAGAGTAAAACAGAACCGCCTGTAACAATCGGGGAAATCAAAATAGTCAATTCGACCCTGGACTTTGGATACGAGGGTAAAAAATTCAGGATACCATTTGATATCTCTTTAGCCTCCTTTGATAAGGCATTTATACCTCATATCTTTATGGCCAGAATCTACCCTGATGGAAACAGGATTATTGTTTCAGGGACATGGGATAATGATATTAAACTTGAGGTTAAATCAGATGAAATAGCACTCGGGTTTTATGAAAGGATATTAAGGGACATGTTCCCTGTTAACCTTAAGGGAAAATCAAGTATTGATCTTGCTGCAACCATTTCTATCGACCCATTTTCAATAAGGGATATTTCTGCCTCCTTCAAACTGGATAAAACCAGTATTTCATATTCAGGGGTTGTTCTAACAAACCCTTCTGCCCCGCTTGCGGATTACAGGCCCATCAGCATCAGCGTAACCTCAAAGGATGCGCAACGCTTCAATTTTGAAATCTCCCCTGTTATGGTTAATAATAGCGGGTTTTCTGTATTGGCCGAACTTTTAGGGTCTATAGGTATTGGTGGAGAGACCCTTAAGGGAGATATAAAGGCCATAACCCGATTGCTTACTGGCGATAACATCCCAGCCCTTGCATGGAATGTGGGAATAGAGAGCCACGCTGATACAACCAGGGTTCAGATAGGCACAAAAGAGGATGAAGAAAATTTGGGCCAGCCCTTCAGGGTTTCCATTAATGACACGATTATTACCGCTGCTTCTCCGGAGATTGAGGCCTTTGTTTTATTTGATAAAGGTCTTCTATCCGGTGATTATCTTTTCAGATTGAAAAAGGCAGGCAGCCAAACCGGTGATATGAGTTTTTCTTTGCCTGCGGTGTCTGTTAAGGGCAATATCAGGCAGGATGAAGATAATATGAATCAATACATCTCTTCATTCACGTTAAACAGCAGGGAGATCGCCTTTATTAGCCCGGATATAAAGGCAAACATCCCTGAATACCTTGTGAAAGGGGAGTTAAAATATGACCCGGACAAGGGCATTAACATTGATGCAAGTGTAAATTTTCAAAAGGGTATTGTTTCAATGAAAGATGGGGCCATAAACATAAAAGAAATTGCAGGGGATTTTCCCTTTTCATGGCCGTTAGATAAAAGCTACGACAAGGGCAAACTATCCATTGGGAATTTTACCTATGGAGATTATGCCCTTGGCCCTCTTGACCTTAAAATTGCCCAGAAAAAGGGGGATATAAACTTTACCGGAACTGTAAAATACCCGGCCCTGCATGATATGATTATAAACATCAAGGGCTCCACATCATTAACATCAAAGAGTGGCGCAACAAACATAAAAGCGCATATACCGGCATATAAGCCTGGCGCTGATATTGATCTGGGTAAATTTGCCCCTGCGTTAAAGGGATACAATTTTAATGGCCTGCTAAAAGCAGATGGAGAGATCAATCTCGCAGGTCCATTGATCAGGTCCGGGCTGGATATCAATATAGAAAATGGTACGTTAAACAACAAAGAGATGAAACTCACATTAAAGGATATCCTGTTAAGCATAGCACTTGATGACCTTATTTCATTCAGAAGCCCATTTGGACAGAAGATAAAGATCGGGCAGGTCTCTTTTGGGGATATATCGTTAACAGATGTTGCGTTTGATTTCAGGGTCGACAGTCTCTCATCCATCTTTATTGAACAGGGGAGGTTCAAATGGTGCGGGGGCAACATCAACATACAGTCCTTCCGTGTGGACACAGAAAAGGATGAATACCTTATTACACTCTTCTGCGACAGGCTCAGGCTTGCAGATATACTGGAACAGTTCGGGGTCTTTGGTGTATCTGGCGGAGGGACTGTAAACGGCAGGATACCTGTAACCATATCAAAGGGCAAGATCAGCTTTCAGGACGGGTTTTTGTACTCCACGCCGGGAGGAGGTGGGAAGATAAACATCAAAGGCACTGATATGTTCAAGGCAGGCATGACACCAGGCACACCCGAATACATACAGATGGATATTGCAAGCGAGGCATTAAAGGCATTTGATTATTCATGGGTAAAGCTTTCACTTAATACAGATAATGAAGAGCTTACAGTTAAGCTCCAGTTTGACGGGAAGCCTGAAAATAAGCTCCCATTCAGGTATGATAAAGAGCTTAGCAGGTTTAGCCGTGTAGAGACTGCATCAGAAGGATCAAATTTTCAGGGGATAAGCCTTGATGTCAATTTTAAACTGCCCCTTGATGAGTTGTTGAATTACAAGGGTGCATTGGATATGATTAAGTAAGGCGCAGGGCGCAGGGCGCATGGCAAAGGGTTAAAACCACGGAACTCTTATTATTAATTTAATAAAAGGAGAATGATATGCAAAAGGTATTAATGATATTAGTGTTATTAACAGGGTTGCTTTTTTTGGCAGGGGCCTGCTCAACAAGGCATGCCATTGAGGTAGCGCCGGTTGAGGTCAAGCCCATACACATTACAATTGATGTGAATGTAAAGATTGACCGCGCCCTTGATGACTTTTTCAGCGACATAGACAAGGCTGAAAGCAGGCTTCAGGGATCAGACAAAAAATAGATGCGATCTAAACAATAAGGAGATAAAAAATGAAAAGATTATCATATAAATTATTCCTGGCTTTGATTTCAATATTGATAGTATGCTCATCAAACCTTTATGCGCAGGGCATAAAGGAGAGGATGCAGGAGCGCCTGCCTGCTGTTGTTGAGCTTAAAAAGGCGGGTATAGTTGGGGAGAATGCCCAGGGATACCTTGAATTTGTAGGCGCTGACAAAAAAGGTGAGGATATTGTTACCGCAGAGAATGATGACCGTAAAAAGGTTTATGAGGCCATTGCAAAACAATCAGAGACGACCATTGAACTGGTAGGACAGAGAAGGGCCAAACAGATAGCTGAAAAGGCCGACCCCGGCGAATGGCTCAAGGATGAGGCCGGTAAGTGGTATCAGAAATA
>CAZXUA010000145.1:0-12171 GCA_964643755.1 uncultured Desulfatiglans sp.
GGCAAAGGGCTATAAATCCCAGACTATCAATATCAAAACAGATAAGGATTATAACTTGGGTGAGATGGTGATGAATAAGGCATAGAATTTTTTCTGAAGTTATCCCGTTTTCATAGATAGCAGCGGTATAAATCAGAGGAGATGATTTAAAATCCGACGGGGCACGCAGCAGCGTGCCCTTGAATAACCCGTGGGACAGGCATCGTGCCCCTGCCATTCATGGAAGAAACCTTTCAGAATTGGTTGAATCTATGAAATCACTTAACCATGTTGTGGAAAAGATCAAATCTCCGAATAGCTCAACTTAAACATTCTTCATATGTTGTATATCTTGAAGCCCGTGAAATACTTTAAAAAGAGGCAAAGATATTAAAGAGAAGGTTACCGCCTTTATATTCCGGGCCGCCTATGGTTATGCTGCTGTTGTTCCTGAGCTTGATTACTGTCTGTAAAATCCGGCTGCCGCCCCTTAAGATCTCTATGTCAAGAACAGCCCTATCACCCTCTATTCCCATGGATGAGATATTCATGGTGATCTGTTCGGGGAGGGGGACAACCCCTTTGCTGTTTAATGAAAGTGAAAGCCCCTTTTCACCTAAAAGTTTATATGAAGAGTACCTGAAAACAGATTGCAGCTCACGCACAATATCATTAAGGCCAGGGTCCACAGAGTTGCCATTTTCTGAGGCAAGTATGGTCTTTACTGTAATGCTGATATTGGCGCCTGACCATGCTGACGAAGGGGGAAGCAATACTAATGAAAGGGTAAAAAGCAGGGAGGTTACAAAGATCCTGACATGATATTTCGTTTTCATTTTATCCATTTTCCTTAACCCATAAGATTGTTTGTCTTGTCCGGGATGTCTCCATTATCATTATAGAAGAACCTGTTCCTGATAGAGATGATATTATTGCACTAGGGCCTGTTGGAACAGGATTGTTAAAGAAGACCAGAAACACGAGGGCAAGAGATACAGCCAGACCCGCAGGTATAAATGCCCTTTTTGAAAAAATGAAATCGGTTAATCCTGTTAGCCAATTGCCCTTCTGTCTGATCCTCTCAATGACCCTGGTTTCAATCTCCTGGCCAGATGCCCATGGCTGTTCATTAATAAATGATTTCAGACCCGAGCTTATTATGCCATAAGAGTCAGCCCTTTCTCTGCATGATTTGCAGGATTCAACATGCCTCCTAACGGTTGCAAGATCATCACCGTGGAGTTCATTATCCATGAACCTGCTTATCATTTCGGCGCTGCAAGCTATTTCGGTGTTATACTTCACTTTCAATACCTTTAAGAGATTCCCTTAGTTTTTCGCGTGCATAAAATATCCTTGAACTTACGGTCCCCTTGTTTATTCCCATCAGCTCCCCTATCTCATCATAGGATAACCCCTCAACCTCTTTCAGAATCAGGATGGTCCTGGCCTTTTCAGGCAGGCTGTCAAGCCCTTTCTTGAGAAGACCAGAGATTTGCCTGTTGCTCAGGTTCTCTTCAGGCCCGGGGGTATCTGAGACCAAATCAGGCACGGCTCCATACTCCTGATCTATGGACTGATGCTGCCACCTGAAACGCCTTTTCCACTTCCTAACCCAGTTCAGGCTCTCATTGATTGTGATACGCCTTAGCCAAGTGTAGAGGGATGATTCGCCCTTGAATCTCTCTATCCCTGCATAGGCCTTTAGGAAAACATCCTGAATAATATCAGCGCTTTCCTCTATATCAAGGGTTATCCCATAGGCGACATTCTTGAGTTTCGCCTGATACAGGGAGACAAGCATTCCAAAGGCCTTTTCATCTCCATTTTTAAGGTCTAACAACAGCCTCTCTTCATCTGAATCGGCCATATTTGATCTATTAGACACCGCTTATAGCGAAAAAATTCAATAATTTATAATCAAGATCTGTAATCCGCATTTATTGACACATAGTCATGAGTCAGATCGCACGTTGTAATCCACTCGTCAGAGACCCCCATATTAAGTTCAACTGTAAGGAATATCTCAGGATTTTTCATAATATTGGCGGCCTCTTTTTCCTTTTCAACGCCCTGACCCAACCCGCCCTTTACTATTTTAATATCATCGATGAGGATATCAACCATGTTTTCCTTCATATCTATGCCTGACCTCCCAAGGGCAGCCATGATCCTGCCCCAGTTAGGGTCTTCACCATAAAAGGCGGTCTTTACAAGGCTTGAGTTGGCAATAGTCCTTGCTGCAATCTTCGCATCATTATAGGATAGAGCCCCTTTTACCCCGATGTGAATAACCTTGGTTGCACCCTCGCCGTCTTTCACAATCATCTTTGCAAGGTCAACCATTATGCGGGTCAACCCTTTTTGGAAATCATTAAATGCTGCCTCGTCAGGCTCTTCGTTCCCTGCCAGACCGTTTGCCAAGACAAATACAGTATCGTTTGTGCTGGTATCTCCGTCAACGGTTATTTTATTAAAGGAGTCATTTACCCCCTGTACAAGCGCCTTTTTTAAAAGCGGCCTGCTGATATTTATATCGGTTATGATAAAACAGAGCATGGTCGCCATGTTGGGCATTATCATACCTGCGCCCTTTGCTATCCCGGCAATGTGATAGGCCACGCCATTTACTGTGCTGCTGAATGTGCTCACCTTTGGGAATGAATCTGTGGTCATAATGGCCTTTGTCACCCCCTCAAACCCTGAGGGGTCGAGGTTTTTTATAAGGTCAGGCATGGCCTTTTCTATCTTTTTTATATCTATCTGGGCGCCTATAACCCCTGTTGAAGCTATCAACACCTCTTTGGGTGATATGCCAAGGCCCTCTGCCACCATACGCACAGTCTCCCTGGCGTTTCTTAATCCCTCTTCTCCGGTGCAGGCATTTGCATTCCCTGCATTTACAATAATAGCCCTTGAGCTGCCATTTATTATGTTCTCCATACTTAAGAGAACAGGCGCCGCCTTGACCTTGTTTGTGGTAAATACAGCGGCTGAAATTGCCGGTCTTTCCGAGTATATAAGCGCCAGATCATATGCATTGTTTTTTTTCAGACCGCATGCGGTATATGCAGCCTTAAAGCCCTTTATATTGGTATTGTTTTCCATCTCTATTGAACCCCGGAAAATATTTTAGTTTTGTGTCAATCTCAGACCCTCTTTTTCACTCATTAACCCCGCAGCATTTTTTATACTTTTTCCCGCTGCCGCACGGGCAAGGGTCGTTTCTCCCGACCTTCTGACTCGCTCTTTTTATAGGTTCGCTCCTGACAGCAGAATCACCGTGACTCATCTGCATCTGCCTCCTCTTCTGATGCGGGATATCTTCAGGCCTTTCCCTCCTGATCTGTATTCTTGAAAAGGTCATAAGTACCTCTTCGTTTATCCTGGAATCAAGCTCCTGAAACAGTTCAAAGGCATCCTTTTTGTATTCCTTTAAAGGATCCTGCTGGGCATATCCCCTTAAGCCTATCCCCTCTTTTAGGTGATCCATATCCTGCAAGTGCCTGAGCCACTCCTTGTCCAGAATCTGGAGCATTATCATCTTCTGTACAGATAGGATGTCCTCCTTTTTTATGCCTGCCATTCTGGCCTCACAGGCATCCTTTACCTGTTTCAGGATCAGCTCTGTAAGCGCCTGTGGGGTAAGGGTATCAAAACCTTCCTTTCCAATATCATCGACAGTTATCCTTGGCCGCACGCCGAAGAACCTTATAACACCCTCTATAAGGCCCTGGATATCCCAGTCTTCCGGATAGGCTTTAGGATCGGTGTGTTGAGCTATAAGATCCTCGATCTTTCCCTCAATCATATCATTAATCAGCTCATCAATGCCTTCACCCTTTAGGATATTGCGCCTCTGAGAATAGATTATCTCGCGGTGTTTATTCATCACATCATCATATTCAAGGAGGTGCTTTCTTATATCAAAGTTATGGGCCTCAACCTTTTTCTGTGCATTCTCTATGGCCCTGGATATCAGGTTTGCCTCTATTGGTTCACCCTCTTCCATGCCAAGACGTTCCATGATAGAAGATATCCTGTCTGAACCGAATATCCTTAAGAGATCATCCTCAAGTGAGAGATAGAATCTTGATGAACCGGGGTCTCCCTGGCGGCCTGCGCGGCCTCTTAACTGGTTATCAATACGCCTGCTCTCGTGTCTTTCAGTCCCAAGGATATGAAGCCCACCGAGTTCCTTTACCCCTTCTCCAAGCACTATATCTGTTCCGCGGCCAGCCATGTTGGTCGATATGGTAACAGTCTTATACTGCCCGGCCTTGGCTATTATCTCTGCCTCTTTCTGATGATGCTTGGCATTCAGAACCTCATGGGGTATGCCCGCCCTTTTGAGCATCTTTGAAAGCACCTCTGATTTTTCTATGGAGATAGTTCCCACCAGCACGGGCTGGCCCTTTTCATAAAGCCCTTTGATTTCCTCTACAACCGCATTGTATTTCTCACGTTCGGTCTTGTAGATTACATCAGGAAAATCCTTCCGGATCATCTCTTTGTTGGTTGGGATAACCATAACGTTCAGTTTATAGATATTATGGAATTCGCCTGCCTCGGTGTCTGCTGTGCCCGTCATGCCAGCGAGTTTCTCATACATCCTGAAAAAGTTCTGAAAGGTTATGGTGGCAAGGGTCTGATTCTCTTCTGCGACCTTTACACCCTCCTTTGCCTCGACTGCCTGGTGCAGGCCATCGCTCCACCGCCTTCCGGGCATCATACGTCCTGTAAACTCATCGACGATGATCACCTCATCATCCTTTATTACATACTGGACATCCTTTTCAAAAAGCCAGTATGCCTTTATAAGCTGCTGGGTGGCATGCAGCAGCTCTGAAGTGCGCATGAAATTCGCTTCAAGCTCTCTGAGCCTTTCCGCCTTTTCCTCATCATTTAGCTCTTTATTCTCACGGATATTGTAACTTTCTTCCTCTATATCCGGGAGAGAAAAATCCCCTGCCCCGCTTTCAGAGAGATACTTGATTCCCTTTTCTGTAAGCTCAACCGAATTATTACGCTCATCTATTACGCAGTAAAGCTCCTTATCCAGCTCAGGGAGCAGCTTCTGACTTCTCATGAGGCTTTCTTCATTATCAATACGTTTGCCAAGGGAATGATTCTTTGCCATGAGGTCCAGAAACCCGGGATTTTTCGGGTCACCCCTCTTTATCCTCAGGAGCATCTGGATGGTCTCTTCATCTACATCCCCCCTATTCAGCCTCTCCTTCGCATCACCAAGCATTGTTCTGATGACAGCGCTCTGTTTTCTTTTAAGATTTATGACAAAGGGCTTGGCCTCCATGTAAATCTTGTTTTCACTGTGCTCAACAGGGCCGCTTATGATAAGGGGTGTCCGCGCCTCGTCAATAAGGATACTGTCAACCTCATCCACAATCGCATAATAATAATCACGCTGGACAAGGTCATTCATATCAAATTTCATGTTATCCCTGAGGTAATCAAACCCGAACTCATTGTTTGTCCCATAGGTGATATCACACGCATATGCTTGCTTTCTTTCTTTGTCTGTCATACCGTGCACAATTACGCCAACAGACATACCGAGCATCCTGTATATCCCGCCCATCCATTCAGCATCACGCCGTGCAAGGTAGTCATTCACTGTGATCAGGTGAACCCCTCTTCCGGTAAGGGCATTCAGATAGAGAGGCAGGGTGGCCGCAAGGGTTTTACCTTCACCTGTTTTCATCTCGGATATGCACCCCTCATGCAGGACAATACCGCCTATGAGCTGCACATCATAATGACGCATGTTCAGCACCCGCACGGATGCCTCCCTTACTGCGGCAAATGCCTCAGGCAATAGATCTTCCAGGGTCGCCCCGTTTTTAAGCCTCTCTTTAAATTCGTTGGTTTTCTCTCTTAACTGATTATCTGTTAGAGATTTGAAAAAAGGCTCCTGGGAATTTATAGCCTCCACAATGGGCTGTATTCTTTTCAGCTCCCGATCATTTTTACTGCCGAATATCTTCTTTATTATGTTACCAATCATGATCTCTATTCCAATATATTCTGATGAATATCCTTTCTTCTTTGATAAGAGCACCTTATTAACATAATTATCAAAAACAATAAATCGTTATATTTTTTTATTTGAAGAGGGTGCCCCTGTAAGGAAAAAACATATAACTAAAGATGCCTTTTGAAACAGATGGAAATTTGTCGGGCTGAAAATGGAGACCTGTAAATGGGCAGAGGAGACCCGCCTCGATGCCCGTTGATATCTACCTCTGGTTAGATTGGTTAGAATAAGCTGAAAGCTTCATACAGGTTTTGCTTCTTTCTGGACTTAAATTAATTAGTGTCCATCCAGAAAGAGGCAAATTCTGGATGGGGATTTCAGCTGTCAGCCAACTCTTTGATTTGAAAGTCTTTTGCTGAAAGCTGAATGCTGATGGCTGACCGCTTGAATCCAAAAATGACAGTTTTTGGATGGACACTAATTAAGTATATAGCGGCTCGGGTCTACCGGAACACCCTCAAGGAATACCTCATAATGAAGATGAGGGCCGGTTGAACGGCCTGTATTACCCATATTGGCTATAATATCCCCGCGCTTTATTGTCTGTCCTTTTTTAACCAGTATCTTTGAGAGATGGGCATATCTTGTTTTCAGCCCGTATCCATGATTTACTGTTAAAAGATTTCCATAACCATATGTCTTTTCAATACCGGATACAATTCCATCTGCCGGCGCAATTATGGGCGAACCGGTTTTGGCAGAGATATCTAGACCATTATGAAATTCCTTTTCATTTGTAAATGGTGAAACCCGGTAACCGAATTTTGAGCTTACCCATCCCCTTGCCGGCCATATTGAAGGGGTGCAGGCAAACATGGATTTTCTGCTATCAAGAAAGTTATAAAGCTCGGTCTTTTCCTGTGTCTGGACAGCAATCTCAGTATCCAGATTATCCAGGGATTGGTGCATCAGCCTGACAAGCTTCTGATGTGCCTTTTCAATGGAATATTCAGCATTCATAAGGCTTGGGTCAGAACCTCCCACGCCTAAAAACGGGGTGCTGTCATCACCAGGTTCAAGGTTAACCATTATCTTGAGTTTGTTATCAAACTTTTTAAGCTCGACCATCTTGGTGTTGATCTTGTCTATCTTGTTTGCAAGCGAGGCAAGCTGTGCCTTCTGTTGTCTGTTTTCTTCCTGGAGTTGGGCATTAAGGGGTATCTGCGACTTGATACGGCAGTAATCATTGCAGGCCCAGCCTAAGACAGAAAGGCAGGAGATTATAAAGATAACAGCTAATCCTAAAAACACCTTCGGAATCTTTATCTGTTTTACGGAATTAACGCCGTCCGGAAGAATTACTATTGTTACCTTTTTGAAAGCCACAATACTTTTTCCTTTTTTTAACAACTTTATTGATTGAATCAGCGAAGATGCAACTTATGATTATTTATCAACAGAAGTCGGGGATAGTTAACACAATGCCCATGAGATTGTCAACCCTAATATTTTTTTATTAGATTCAACTCTCTTCAGGGGTGAAAAACAGCTCTTTAATCATCTTCGCCATGGTCTTTGTTATTCCTTTAACCTTTATAAGCTCTTCTTCGCTCGCCTCTTTTATTGCCTCCAGGCTGCCGAACGCCTTTAAAAGCAGGTTTCTCTTTGATGGTCCTATGCCGGGCACCTGTTCAAGAGAGGATTTAATGGTCTCCTTCTTTCTCAATTTTCGGTGATAGGTTACAGCCCTTCTATGCACCTCATCCCTTATCCCCATAATTAAAAGGAGCACAGGATGATCACTGTTAAGCCGAAGGGGATTCTTTCTGCCGGGGAGATAGAGTTTATCCCCTGTATTACCCTGTTCCCTCTCCTTTGCCACAGCTACAAGTGCCGGAAGCTCTATTTCCGCTGGCAGTTTGGATAAAACACGGCTTACTGCCATCAGATGTCCCTTCCCCCCATCTATAATGAAGAGGTCAGGGAGATCACCGTGTGAAAGGCGTCTGTTAACCATCTCAGACATCATCTCATAATCATCTATGCCCTTCACATACTTGATCCTGAAATTCCTGTATCCCGCCTTATGGGGCCTGCCATCAACAAATGCAACCATTGTACCAACCGCCAGGTTACCCTGAATATTGGATATATCCATTGCCTCGATCCTGTAGGGTACCTTTTTAAGATTTAATGCTGTTTTTACCATCTCAAGGATACCGGTTAAATTCCTGTTTTCTGATCTATTCAGGATACTTTCGGCGTTTTTAACAGCAAGTCTGACCATGCCTGCCCTTTTCCCGCGGAGCGGGCAATTTATGGTTATTTTATTTTTAGCAAGATAAGAAAGCCAACCTGAAATGGGCTCAAGTTCTTCTATCGGGTGGGAAATTAGTATACTTTTTGGCACATAACCGTCTTCACGATAATACTGCTTCAGGAAGGCCTCTATTACTTCAGATGGTGAATCCCCCCTGTTTTCAAATCTGAAATCCCTGCTGCCGGTGATAACACCCTTTCTCGAAAAGAATATTACCACCTGTGATATTCCCTCTTTCTGGGCAACGCCTATTATGTCCTGGTCTTCACCCTTTGTTGATGAGACACTCTGTTCCTCGGTAGTCTTTAGAACCGCCTTTATCTGATCCCTTACCCTGGCTGCATCCTCATATTTTTCATCTGCGGCATACCTTTTCATATCTGCCTCAAGCTGTTTTACAAGCTCTTTGCTCCGCCCCTCCAGGAAAAGCCTCACATTTTTCACAATAGCTGCATATTCATCCTTTGAGACATCATGGGTGCAGGGTGCAAGGCATCTCCCAAGCTGAAAATTCAAGCAAGGCCTTGATCTTGCTGCCATATAACCCTTTGAGCATTTCCTAAGCCTGAATATCCTGTTTATTAACCTTGTGGTATCCCTGAGCGCCCCGGATGAGGAATAGGGGCCAAAATAGACTGCTCCGTCATTTTTAAGCTTTCTTACAAACTCAAGCCTTGGGTATGGTTCATCAGTTGGGATCTTAAGGTATGGATACTGCTTGTCATCGCGCAGTACAATGTTGTACCTGGGTATATGCTTTTTTATAAGGGAGCTTTCAAGTAAAAATGCCTCATTTTCTGAGGAGGTGAGGATAAATTCCAGATATCTGGCCTTTGATACCATCATGACCGTCTTTGGGGTCATATCTGCAGGGGAGTTAAAATAGGATGAGACCCGGTTTCTGATGTTTTTGGCCTTTCCTACATATATCACCCTTTCAGTGCTGTCCCTGAATATGTAGACGCCCGGTTCAGTCGGAAATTCCTTCTTAAAATCCCCTGATTTTATATCAAACCTGTTCTGCTCTGATGAGTTCATATGGATACCAGCACTTTTTAATATGGATTTCTTGAACAATATAAAGATAGGTGATAGATAATACAAGAATCTTGTAAGATAACCAGGAATAATAACAGCGAATTCCCATGAAACCATCTTTTTGCCCCAGACTTGTTAATGACCCTTTTTCTGATCCGGGGCTCTATATCCCCTTTTTATATGAGAAAAGGGCCATCATGTTTGATCTTGGTGAGATCACTCCCCTCACCCCGAGGGATTTATTAAAGATAACCCATGTATTTGTCTCTCACGCCCACATGGATCATTTCACAGGCTTTGATAAACTCCTGAGGATCTTTCTGGGAAGGGACAGCGAGCTGCATCTTTTCGGGCCGCCTGGTTTTTTCAGCCATGTGGAGGGAAAACTCAACGGGTATGTATGGAATCTGGTACAGGAATATAAATATAATCTTGCCCTAAAGGTAACAGAGGTACATGAAAACAGGTCAATATCAAAAAGATATTTATGCTGTGAAGGTTTCAGGTCTGGTGAGGTTATTACAGGGGAGATAATTGATGGAATACTCTATAAAACCCCGGGATTCCAGGTGAGGGGTTTACTGCTTGACCACCGTATACCATGCCTGGGCTTTACATTAGAGGAGGATTTTCATGTAAATATCAACAAAGAGGGGTTGAAAAGGTTCAATCTTGATACAGGCCCATGGCTTAATGCATTTAAAAAGGAGATATATGCAGGGAGCCCGAAGGATGGTGAGTTTTATGTGACAAAAGAAGGGTATGGAAAGATTGTTGATAAGAGAAGGTTCACTCTTGGCGATCTCACCGAAAAGATCGCCACAATAACACCGGGTCAGAAGATCACCTATATTACCGATGCGATCGGGAGCAATGAAAATATTACTAAGATAATTGCGCTTGCAAGGGGCGCTGACCACCTGTTTATTGAGGCGGCCTTTTCAGAGCAGGATAATAAGGCAGCAAAAGAAAAATACCATCTTACTGCTGCTGAGGCAGGCAGGATAGCAAGGGCAGCAGAGGTAAAAAAATTTACCCTGTTTCATTTTTCACCAAGATACAACCACATGGAGTCAGAACTTATTAATGAGGCGATGGAGGCATATCAAGGCGGCTTGTAAGGTCAGAAGTAAAACTTCCCGCCACTTTTGCGGGAGGGGCTGGGGGAGGGGGAAGCACAGATGAATAAACAGAGCAAATTGCACTGCCTATCTTTTTCACCCTCACCCGACCTATCCCAAACAGGGAGAGGAGCTTCGGTTGAACCTTAATTCAACTATATTGCCTGTAATCCGCCTTCTCTAAAGTTATGACTTACAAGAAGGCCGCACTACGAAGATATTTGATAAACATAGCACTAAGGGTTTTATCTGGCACAGCTTTAGCAACGACAGATAAAATCCTGAGTAATTACTTCTTTTTATATACGTTCAGGCCGATCTTTACCTCATCTTTGTCAGGGATAGGGATATTACCCTCGGTTGAGGCAATAATAATGGTCTTCCCTGATGAAGAGGGTCCGAATTCCTTTGTAATATCTACCTTTATTGTTAGGATATTGCCTTCAAGATTCATCTCCACGTTTTTCATTTCATATCCTCCTTGTAGGTTTTATTTATCAATAATGAAAAAAGGTTGAGACAAAGCTGACTCAACCTCCCGTTCTTTACTTATAAAAAATAATACTATTTATACCTTCCTGTTGTACAGGCTATCATATGGGCAATCGGCCTTGTTACGTTCCTTATGGTAAGAGGGCCGTGCTTTACCCCCGGCGGTATAAATGCGGTAAAGCTCTCTTTGATGATATGCGTTTCGCCATCTATTGTGAATTCAATTTCAGCCCCAAGATCCATGATATTTTCATAATTCAGGCCATAAAAGCACATCAGCTCACCGAACTCATGTGTATGCTCCTCCTTGAAATTCGGTTTCTTATCCTTGCAGTCTTTATCAAACCCGGGGAGTATCCACATCATCTCATTATAAAAGGTCGCACCCTTAACAGTATCAGCATCCACATGGGTCATTCTTATGATCTTTTCAGAGTCAGCATTCAGCCTGTATGACGGGAGTTTAAGATCTTTTTTATCATCAAATATAAAATACTTTGTATATTTTTGTTCTGACATATTTTATCTCACTTTATTATTCAGATTTTTAAAACCGTTATGCAATAATTCCTTTATAGCTATGTATAGCTTTCTCCCGGCCCCATTGTGAAATGGAAAAGGGGCATTGTCATATTATGCATCTTCAGGGGACAATGCACTACATTCTCCGGGATATAGAGGACAAAGGATTTATCAAAGACATATTTTTCACCCTCAAGCCATATCTCGATCTGGCAACCAATATCCCTGGGGTTATTCATATCTGTTCCATAATAGGAAAGAAGCTCAGGAAAGGTGTGCGCATGCGGCGGGATGCCGTGCTTCTCTTCCTCGCCCGGTTTTATCGGGGTTATTACACGGCCAGTCATTGATGGAGGCCAAAACCAGACGGCCTCGGCATAAAAGGCGCCGGGGATAACGTTTGAGTCCATCCAGACCATATGTTCCATCATGCGCCTGAGCCCATCTTCAAGCGGGCCGCGACCCATAATTGCCTTTTCCCAGGCCCTTTCTTCCGGGAGTTGGAATTTGTCATAAAACTCCGTAACGATATACTTACCGTACTTTCCCATTCAAAAATTCTCCTTTATTAATAATAACTTATTTTTGTAAGGGAGTATAAGGTGTAAGGGAAAAGGTGTCAAGTTCATTAGATCTGCCCAATAATTATGCACGGTGATTTTGTCCTTTGGTATAAGGATAATTTTACCAATTACTTGTAGTTG
>CAZXUA010000146.1:0-12121 GCA_964643755.1 uncultured Desulfatiglans sp.
AGATAATGAGCGGTGACTGGAGTTCAGACGTGTGCTCTTCCGATCTGCCAAAAGCGGTTATAGCCCAGCCCTGCCCGGCCATCGTTACCTTTATAGAGATTTACCACCCTGAATTACTCCCATATCTGGCCCCGGCAGATAGCCCGATGCTGCACACCATACGAATGGTACAGGAGTTCTACCCTGAACACAGAGGCTCAAAGTTCGCGGTAATTTCCCCCTGCTGGGCCAAGAAACGTGAATTTGTCGAAACCGGCATTGGCGATTACAATGTTACCTTCACCTCGATCAACGATTACTTCAAAAGGTCAGGGGTGTCATTAAACTCATATCCGGTAGTAGAATATGACAATCCACCGGCAGAGCGGGCAGTCCTGTTCTCCACCCCTGGCGGGTTATTAAGAACAGCGGAAAGATGGAATCCTGATATCACCTCTGTATCACGCAAGATCGAAGGCCCGGATGTTATCTATCATTATCTGTCAGGGCTGGCCAGGATGATATCAGAAAATAAGGCCCCGCTGCTCATTGACTGCCTTAACTGCGACGCAGGCTGCAATGGCGGAACAGCGACAATGGGTAAAGATTTGCATCCTGACGAGATCGAATCTTTGGTAGAGGCGCGAAACAGGCAGATGCAGGCCCATTATCGTAAACAGGGGTTCATGGCCGCTAAGCGCACTAAAAAAGGGCTGGAAACACTTGTTGCAAAATATTGGAAAAACGGCTTGTATGACCGTAAATATGTTGACCGCAGTCGCAGCCACAATATAGCCCTTGATGTACCGGATGCAAAGCTGAAGGCAGTTTATGAACGTATGAACAAGCGTGATAAGAAAGATATCCATAACTGTAACTCCTGCGGTTATTCGACCTGTCATGTTATGGCAGTGGCCATCCAAAATGGGCTTAATCGTCCTGAAAACTGCCACTATTTTCTTAAATCGGCACTGGAAGGAAGAGCCCTGGATAGCTGTGAGCGCATGGCTCAAGATGCCGACAGCATAGCTGTTAGCATGGCGCAAGCCACCACCAATCTCACTTCTGTAGCAAGCGCCACTGAGGAGATGAGCGCCACAATAGGCGAGATTGCATCTAACTCCGTAAAAGCGCGCACAATCAGTGAAGAGGCGCGTAACCAGGCCGCAATAGTCTCTTCTCTTATGCAACAGCTTGGACAGGCGACCCAGGAGATAGGCAAGGTTACTGATTCTATAGCGGATATCTCCTCACAGACCAACATGCTGGCGTTAAACGCCACTATTGAAGCGGCCCGCGCCGGTGAAGCAGGAAAGGGTTTCAGTGTTGTAGCCAATGAGATTAAAGAGCTTGCCAAGCAGACTGCCGAAGCATCAGATAACATCAAGGTCAAAATACGAGAGGTGCAAACCAGCACAGGGAACGCCATGACCGATATAAAGAAGATCACAGATGTGGTAGCTGATGTTAGTGAAATCATTTTAAGCATCACCACTGCCATCGAAGAGCAGGCAAAAGTGACCAAGGATGTGGCGGTCAATATTGCCCAGGCCACAGTTGGGATACAAGAGGCTAATGGGCGGATCAACCAGACCGCAGCAGCAGCCAAAACGATGTCTAATGATATCCTGGGGGTAAAGAAATAATATTCAAGTTTAAACATTTCATACCGATATATACGTTAAATATCAAAATTAAGTTTGTTCATTGTTTTGGGCTTTGTCTCAACCTAATAGCCTCGGGAGGGAAATAGGGTTTTGGATTTAACTCATGCGTTGGATCTCTTTTCTATTTTTTTCTCTTGTGTTTCAAATATCCTTTTGGCCAGGCAGGGCAACCCGATTTGTCTCCATTTCCCTTGAACAAGGCTTTCCTTTAAATTCATCTTTTTTGCAAAATAATAATCTCTTTTTAATAATGGCTAATGGGCTCTTTTGCATCATGTCAGCCCTTTTCGTAATATGGTTGTCAATTTCACATACTGTACACTGTATAATTCTTGGGGGATATACTCGAAAAGCGAGGGATCTAAATGTTTAGAAAGGCTTCTAAAAGGGATTCAGCAAAAAGGATTTCCGACCTGGAAAGGAGAATTGCAGAATTACAACAGTCCCAATCCAGGTTAATCGATGAAAATAAAGAGCTGAAGGAGATCAAAAAGTACTTTGATGTCTTAATGGAAAATACTGAAGACTATATTCTGGTTTGCGACAGAGATGGTGTGCCCCGCGTATTTAACAGGGTTTATAAAGAGACAGTTGAAAGACTGTTAGGCTTTGAAATGAAACCCGGTGTTGAGCCATTTAAAAAATCTAAAGAGGCCAGGGCAAGAGAATACTGGGAAGCACTCCAGAAAAAGGCCCTTCAAGGTGAGAAATTTGTTTCGGAATTCTATGATGACATAGGAGATGGTTTTTATGAAACAATATTTTGCCCTGTAAAGGAGGGTCAAAAGATAACAGGCTTTACAGAGATCACAAGAAATATCACAGATCGCAAGAAAATAGAAAAGGCCCTGGAAAGGGCAAACCTGTTCACTAACAGTCTTCTTGAAAACGCCCCTATAGCCATTATTGTTATCAATACTGATAGCTCAATAAGATATGTAAACCCAATGTTTGAAAAATCCACTGGCTATACTTCAGCGGAAATATTGGGGGCAAAATATCCCTATCCGTGGATAGTGGATGACCCGATACACAATGATATGGCAAAAAAGGTGTTAGAGGGGGTTCCCCTGGGCGAGAGGCGATATAAAAAGAAAAATGGAGAATATTCATGGGTGGATATAGAGATTACACCTATAAAGCATAATGGGGAACTTAGCTGTTTTCTCGCGACATGGATTGATATTGATGACAGAAAGCGATCAGAGCAAGAAAGGAAAAAGCTTGAAGAGAAGCTGCACCGCTCACAGACTATGGAGTCACTGGGCCTTCTGGCTGGCGGAGTAGCCCATGATCTAAATAATGTACTGGCAGGCATTGTGAGTTATCCTGACCTGCTTTTAGCAAACCCTTCATTAGATGAAAAGCTCAAGAGACCTTTAGCAACAATCAAAGAGGCTGGAGACAGGGCAGCAGCCATAGTTCATGATCTTTTAACGATCGGAAGAGGGGTGGCTACTGAAAAAAATATTCTCAATATCAATAAAATAATAGTTGAATATTTAAGCTCCCCTGAATTTCATAAATTACAGCAGTATCATCCGGATGTCGCTATAAAAACCAGCCTCGATGGCTCCCTGCTGAACATAAAGGGTTCCTATATGCATTTAAGAAAAGCCATTATGAACCTGGTATCAAATGCTGCTGAGGCCATTGAAAATGGTGGAGATGTGATAATATCCACAAAAAACTGTTATCTTGATGCCCCATTAAAAGGGTATGATGAGATACAGCCAGGTGAGTATATTGTCATGAGTATAGCTGATACAGGCACAGGGATCTCATCCGCTGACCTGGAAAGGATTTTTGAACCTTTCTTTACGAAAAAGGTGATGGGTAGAAGCGGCACTGGTCTGGGCCTGGCAGTTGTATGGAATGTTATACGAGATCATAGCGGGTATATTAATGTAGAGAGCAGTAACAAAGGGACAGTTTTTGAACTCTATTTCCCTATTACAAGGGAGGCTGCTTTTGATGAAGGTTCAATAATTTCCACAGAGGGCATAGCCGGGAATAATGAAAAAATTCTTATTGTCGACGATGTTGAGAGCCAGAGAGATGTTTGCAGGCAGATACTGGAAAAACTCGGATATAAAGTCTGTGCAGTCAAAGGCGGTGAGGAAGCTATTAAATATATGGAGCATAATAGCGCTGATCTGATATTGCTTGATATGATTATGGAACCTGGAATTAATGGCAAAGAAACTTACAAAAGAATACTGGAAATCCACCCCGGCCAGAAGGCGGTTCTTATGAGCGGATATGCTGAAACCGATGAGGTGAAGGCAACCCAGAAACTGGGGGCAGGGGCAATGATAAAAAAACCGATAACACTGTCTCGACTTGGAACTGCAATAAAGCAGGAATTACTGAAAGATCGTTAACTGCCATTGACATCGGACATTTAAAAGGCATTGGGGAATAAATATTAGATCAAAGTACGGGATCACCGTGGCATCAGTCTTAAACAAGATCAGCTTATATGAAATAATGACAGGAAGCAGAGCGCAAAAATGGTTGTTTCCACGCAGAGCGCGGGAACAGGATGAAACAGGAAGGAATGGAGACGCAGAGCGTCAGGGGATTTGCTCCCACGCAGAGCGTGGGAGCGATATGATTTTGCTTTTCACTTTAACCCAAAAACCCTTGATCTCTCTTGTCCCTCCATAGCCTAAAGGTGTCGGGGGATGTACCCTTTCATCCCCTACCTCCAGTAGTCGATAAGTGTACTTCCTCCCTGGGTAACCATATTCTTCTCCCTGACTATATTCCGGTTCAGCATGAAATCCGTCACAAACCATGTTGTCTGACCGCCGCCCCCGGTAACAATCACATTTATTGAAGGTTCCATGAAGGGCTTCACTTTCTGGCCTGTGGCATACATGGTTTTTTCAACATTTCCGGCAAACCATTTGATCAGGTCATCCTTGGAATTATATTTATAGGTGTCCTTCAATAGTATAGCAACAGAAGGATCCATAATTACTGTTGCCGAGTTAAATGTAAGTGCCTTCATTAAATCGCCCATCCACATATAAACAGGGTACTCTCTCTTGGCCTCTGTAACGCAGGAGATATATGACCAGCCGGTTGCTACTGTTATAACGCTGTCATTCGGTTTGAAACCTGCCTGCACGTGAAAAGGCTTCCAGCCTATGGGCAGGGCCTCTTCGTTTTCAGCGATGCAGACATTGTTATACTGCAGGGTGCTTCCAAGTGTGCTCCAGGTTGTTTTTTTACTGTGCAGGCCACCGATGGTTTTGGACATAATCGTGTAACTGCGGCCAATAACAGAATTGGCAAGGTTATGCGGCCCCATGACATTGTGGCCGTAATTCATGCCTATCTCATCACGAATGGGCCCGTTTACAAGTATCATGTTGGCCATTGAAGAGGTTGAGTTTCCAAACGGTATGTGGTTGGCCAGGGCTAAAATCACAGGTAGATGTTCCGGCCTTGCACCAGCCATAACAGCACAGGTCGCCACCCTTTCTACAGTAACCTCCCGGTTTCCTCCGGGCCAGTCCAGCACCTTGATCACCTCTTTTGGATCATGAGTAGTGCCTTCAAGCATCTTTGCCACCCTTTCTTCGGTCGGAAGGATAATTGGCATATAGTCTGTCCAGTCTTTATCTATAAAATACTGCTGGAGATTTTCTTCAGTATCAGGCCCTATGAGGCGAGGCTCAACAGGTTCCTGAGCAGCTTCAGCCGCAGATACCGGTCCTTTGTATTTTTCTTTTTCTGTTAGAGGTGAGGTAAGGGCATCTATAAATGCCTGCATCATTGGTTTGCCACTCACTACATCTTTGCTCTCAAAGACATATTTATGATGGACTGACTGTGGCTGACCTGCCACAGGGAAAGGAAAGCCAATGTACCTTATAGGTGATCCGTTGGTGTACTTGAAGTTGTAATTTATTGCATAATCAATAATGTTAGCTGCCGAACTTCCAACAGCGGGTATTTTGTACTTCTGTTCCAGCTCTTTACAGTTTCGGCTCACGGCCGAAGTGCAGCTGTCTCAACCAGCGATGCCGAACATGGCGGCATCACCCTTTTCTGAAATTTCTTTTAAAAGTTCAGGCTGATCCTGAAAGTAGGAGCCCTTTACCTTTCTGGTCTCTATTTTTACACTGGGCATGTTCTTGGCAAACCATGCCTTCATCTCCTCATAAATACCGGGGGCCGCCTGATCACCGCCCCAGCCGATATCCACCAGGAATATGGTCTTCCCTTCAAGTGTATCAAGCCTTGGAGTAAGGGGCACACGATCCACCATTGTACTGGGTGGGGTTGGATTTAATACCTTGATCTTTTCTCCGGCAGCATATGCTATCGAACATGCAGCAATGAGAAAAATCGTTAATATTACAGAACATAATTTTTTGGTCAATTTGCACCTCCATTTTTTGATTGGTAAAAATTATTAAGTGTTCCCTATTTAGAACCAGAAGTATATGGATGATGGCTTTTTGTGTCAATAAAGAAAACTGGGAGTGTGTTATTGTGTATAGAGTGGGTATTGATAATAAATTATGATTTGATTTTATTACGAGACGCAGAGCGTCAAAATATTTGTTCCCACGCAGAGCGTGGGAACAAGAAGAATGCTATCAGCCTTCAGTCTAAAAAGCTTCAGCCTGCTTTTCTATTTCTACCTCCAGTCGTCAATGAGTGTGCTGCCACCCTGAGTAACTATATTACGTGCCAGCATGAAATCTGTCACAAACCATGTTGTCTGGCCACCGCCTCCAGTTACTATCACATTTATTGAGGATTCCATGAACGGTTTAACCTTCTGTGTCGAGGGATAGTTGGCCTTTTCAACATTTCCTGCAAACCATTTGATCAGATCCTCTTTGGAATTAAATTTATAGGTATCCTTCAGAAGTTTTGCAACAGAAGGGTCCATAATTACTGTGGACATTGGCATTGTAAGCGCCTTCATCAGATCACCCATCCACATGTTTACCGGGTACTCCCTCTTTGCCTCTGTCACACATGAGATATATGACCATCCGGTTGCTACTGTCAGAACACTGTCATTGGGTTTGAACCCGGCCTGCACATGGAAAGGCTTCCAGCCGGCAGGTAAGGACTCCTCGTTTTCAGCTATGCATACATTATTGTACTGCATGGTGCTTCCGAGTGTGCTCCATGTGGTCTTTTTACTATGCAGACCACCGAGGGTCTTTGACATAATGGTGTAACTGCGTCCAATTACCGAATTTGCCAGGTTATGTGGTCCCATAACGTTATGACCGTAGTTCATGTTTATCTCATTACGAATGGGTCCATTAATAAGTATCATATTGGCCATGGATGATGTTGAATTTCCAAATGGTACATGCCTGGAGAGTGCCAGGATAACCGGCAGGTGTTCCGGCTTTGCACCAGCCATAACTGCGCAGGTAGCGACCCTTTCCACTGTTATCTCACGGTTTCCTCCGGGCCAGTCCAGCACCTTTATGACCTCCTCAGGAGCATGTGTAGTGCCTTCAAGCATCTTTGCCACACGTTCTTCAGTCGGAAGAATAATGGGCAGATAATCTGTCCAGTCTTTATCTATGAAATACTGCTGTAGATTTTCTTCTGTGTCAGGGCCTATGAGGCGCGGTTCAACAGGTTCTTTGGCAACTTCATCCTGAGGCGCCGGCCCCCTGTATTTCTCTTTCTCTGTGAGAGGAGCGGTCAGGGCTTCGACGAATGCCTGCATCATGGGCTTTCCGGTCACTACATCATTACCCTCAAATACATACTTATGGTGGACTGCCTGAGGCTGACCTGCTACAGGAAAGGGGAAACCGATAAATCGAATGGGCGACCCGTTGTTATACTTGAAATTGTAATTCAGACCATAATCAAGGATATTCGCTGCTGAACTTGCTACAGTGGGGATATGGTACTGCTGTTCCAGCTCTTTACAGTTTCGGCTCACGGCCGATATACAGCCGTCTCACCCTGCTATCCCGAACAGGGCAGCATCACCCTTTTCACCTATTTCCTTCAGGAGTTCCGGCTGTTCATCCAGGAAAAAGCCTTTGGTCTTTCTCATTTCTATCTTAACGCCTGGTATATTTTTAGTTAACCAGTCCTTCATTTCTGCATAAATGCTGGGGGCAGCGTTTTCACCTCCCCATCCTATATCCACCAGGAATATGGTTTTTCCTTCAAGTGTATCAAGCCTTGGAGTAAGTGGAATGCGATCCACCATTTTGCTCGGTGGTGTCGGGTTTAATACCTTGATCTTTTCTTCAGCAGAATATGCTGTAGAACACACAGCAACGAGCAGAAGAGTTAATAATGCGGAACATATTTTATTAGCCAAATTGCACCTCCATTTCAAAAATCGATAAACATTAATGATTGTTCCCTCTTTAGAACCAGAAGTATATTGATGAGGGTATTCTGTGTCAAGATGTATCCGATTTTACCCTTGCTATTTTGGATTACTACCTTAATAATGCATAATTGTGCAAAATATAAACAGGATTGAATATGCCGGAAAGATCAGTACCAACAAGAGGAAGAACCCTTGATCATGCGGCTAAGGTGTATGATCTTTTGGAGCCTTTGCTCCTGTTAGGTAAACAGGCCGAATATGACCATGCCCTATTAAGGCTTCTTGAACTGAAAGATGATGACAGGGTGCTTGACCTTGGCTGCGGTACCGGTGTTTTGACCAGGATGATAGCTGACAAGCTTGATGCTAATAAGGGTGGGATATCAATAGGTATTGATGCGGCCTCTGAGATGATAAAGGTAGCAAGAAAAAAGAGGAAGGCCCCTGCATGCAGGTTTGAAATCGCTGCTGCTGAGAATCTGCCATTTGAAAGCAATTCCTTTGACAGCATAGTCTCAAGCCTATTTTTCCATCATGTGCCCCTTGACCTTAAAAAGAAGGCATTAACCGAGGCTTTTCGGGTACTTAAACCCGGCGGCAGGCTTATTATCGCTGATATGCACATCCCTTCTACCTTTATGGGGTGGATTGTGTCTTATATATCCCGCTATTTTTTTATGCAGCCTCAGATAGGTGAAAACATAAGAGGGGTCATGCCAGATGTTATCCACGAGGCAGGCTTCACAGCGCCTGAAATTGTATGCACCTATTTCGGGTATATAAGCCTCTTTTCATGCCGTAAACCTTAAGAATGGTAACCAATGAATCTCTTTGATCCCATAACCGATCTGAGAACACAAACAGAAAAATCTGAATGCATGGATATTTTTATGGTTCTCGAAGACGAACTTAAAAGGTCACTTCACATATTCTGGGAAAAGGCCGGTAAAATACTTGATGGCGGCAGTGTAAGGCTCCTTGACCCCCCGAATGGTTACTATGACGCAAAAAATAATTTCTTTTCTGCCCTGTTTCTTTACTCCTATTACCGTGCGGGTATCGTTCCTGAACGCAGGATACTCTATTCCGCGATGAATCAGTGCTTGAGGGGCATGGTTACAGGGTGTGATAATATCCTGGATGATGAATACAAGCTCACACTTGAAACAAGCCTTCCAAAGAACGGCACAAGATTCAGGTCTGTGCTGGACATAATGGTCTCTGACCGCGTGATGTTTGAATTATCGCTTGAAACATTCAGGGAACAGGAGAAGATCCTTCTAGCGAGCATCCTCTCTTTAAGGGCGCTCATTGAAAGCGGATACCAGGAGGCAACAGAGGAGGGTGGCATAGATGTGATACTGCCGCCTGACACCATACTGAAAACCATCCACCATTATAAGACAGGTATACTTTTTACCTGCCCCTGGGCAATACCATCCGTAATAGAAACAATAGAAGAAGAAAAAAAGAGGGGCCTTAATGAGGCACTCTATAATACAGGTATGGGGTGCCAGGTTATGGATGACATGGCCGATCTTGAAAGGGATATAAAAAACAGGCGGCATAATTATGTATCCTCAATTATATATCATGAATCGGGCAGGGACATCTGGGATAAAATAAAATCAACGATATTAAGCAATGAAAAGGCTGACGAATCAAATGATATCCTGATGCGTTATACAGAGGTAAAGGAAAGGGCAGTTGATAAGGCAAGGAGATATCTTGTTTCCGGGTTAAACGGACTTTTTCAGGAAAATCACCAATTTCTTGTTGAACCGGCAATTAAATTTTTGTCTGTGAGGATAGGCGTGGAAAGGTATTTTAGGGAGGCAGTGTGAGGATACTTAATATCCCCTTCTGGACACGAACAGGGACCATGTTCCTATTAAGGTCAGGCAGGTCAGCCATCATGCTCTGCCTTATGGCAGTGGCAGCAGTAGCATCCCTGATCTTTCTCTCCTCCCTTGATGTGGGTGTGAATGACGCCATGATAAGAAACTCTGTCGGTATGTTTTCAGGCCATATCAACGGTATTTTTATCCCTGAATCAGTAACCCCCGATTTACTTAAGGTAGAAGGTGTAAAAGAGGTCCTTAAAAGGGTTTACGTACCTGGCGCCATTTCAAGGGGAGCGAATACTGAGGCCATTAATCTGGCTGGCATTGACCCTGATAAAGAGGAGCGCTTTACCGCCCTTTCAAAAAAAATGATCAATGGAGAATTTATACAGTCAAGTGAACCAGGTATTTACCTGAGCCGGTTCATGAGCGAAAGACTGAATGCAATTCTCGCTGATGAGGTAATATTCAGGGCCGGTTATGGAAATGAAACCCTGACACTTAAAGTCAAAGGTATTTACAGCACAGGCATTGAAGAGCTTGACAGCAAAACCGCATTTTTACCTCTGGATATCCTGCCTGCGTCCATGGTTAAGACATGGTCTGCAGGTATCTTTCTTGACGAAGGTGTGGTCCCAGAGGAAGTCGTGAATGCGTACCATAATAAATATCCCTCTATGAAATTCATGACCTGGAAGGAGATGATGCCTGATCTACTCCAGCTTATCGACCTTAATTATGTTTCAATGAACATAGTCATGTTTCTTGTATTCGGGGTTGTATCCATTGGCATTGCCTGCGCATTTGCCATATTCATATTAAAAAACATACGAGAATACGGCATAATGAAATCCATGGGCGTTACCCCTGCTGAGACAGGCTACCTGATCATGATCGAGATTTTCCTTATTAATATCGCCGCATCTGTGGCAGGTGTTATCATCGGACTAACTGCCGCATATGTTGCAGGTGTTTCAGGGATCGACCTTACCTCATTTACATCCCATAACAAATATTTTGCCGTTTCAGGGGTAATCTACCCGAGGCTTACCTTCTATTCTCTGGCGCTCCCTCCCCTGCTTGCCCTTGTATTCAGTCTTCTGGCAGGGATATGGCCGGCCATGATTGTCGCACGTAAAAAGGCAGTGCAGATACTAAAGGAGTAATTAAAGCGTGATACAGATAGAAAACATATCTAAAAGATTCAAGTCAGGTAGGGGGCTGGTCAGGGCACTTGATAACATATCCTTTAACATAGAAGATGGCACAACAGCTGTCATATCAGGAAAGTCCGGTTCAGGTAAAACCACCCTTTTAAACTGCATCAGCGGCCTTGATAAACCTGAGACTGGCAGGGTTAATATCGCTGGCATTGATATCCATAGCCTTTCAGAGTATGCACTCAGCCTGTTCCAGCGCAGCCATCTTGGTTTTATCTTTCAGCACAGTAATCTTTTAAATTATCTTTCTGTGTTCCAGAATATCGCATTTCCGCTGGAATTAAACAGGGTTGATAAAAAGCAGATAAAGATCCGCGTTAATGAGCTCCTTGATTTAACAGGCCTAAGCGGTTTAGAAAAAGCCATGCCTAATGAACTGTCAGGAGGCGAAGCCCAGAGGGTTGCGTTTGCAAGGGCGATTGCCTATTCGCCAAAATTGATAATTGCCGATGAACCCACAGCAAGCCTGGATTCTGAGACAGGGATGAACCTTGTAAAACTCATGTTTAACATTGGAAAGGAGGAGGGCTTAATCATGGTAATAGCAACCCATGATAAAGAGATCATGAACATTGCGGATTTAAAGGTGAGGATGAGAGATGGTAAAATTATAGAGGAGGAATGAATGAAAAAATATCTGCAACTTATTCTTTTAATTTTCATACTTTTAGCAAGTGGCTGCGCCTACAAACATTACATGGGTCTGCACGGTCCATCAATAAAGGCATTTCCTGATATCCATGAAAACGTTACACAGGATATCGAGTGTCTTGCATGTCATCACCCTGACAAAAAAACCCAGGGCACAGCAACATCGCACCCGGGGTTCAAGGGTTGTTTCAAGTGCCATAATGATTAAAAAATGGATAGCGAATTTTTTATAACAGGCGTTACCTTGATTTTAGAGACTTCTGCCAGTATATCTGCCCTATCAGTCAAAAAAATGATGTTTGTAAATGTTTAATTGTTATGTTAGCATCTCTTACTTTCTGTAAACCCGCATACAGGAGACCTCCTAAGAAACTTGAAGTTGGTCAATGGGCTCTAAGGTAATTTGAAAACCCA
>CAZXUA010000147.1:0-12113 GCA_964643755.1 uncultured Desulfatiglans sp.
ATCCCGAGACTGACATTGCCCTGATCAAGATAGAGGATGCCAAAAACCTCAAGGCCCTGAAGCTTGGCGACTCTGATCTTGCTGAGGTCGGGGACTGGGTAGTGGCAATAGGAAACCCATACGGACTTGAAACCACGGTAACTGCCGGCATAGTAAGCGCAAAATACAGGGACAATGTGGGCATAGGCACATTTGAAAATTTTATACAGACAGATGCATCAATAAACCCCGGTAACAGCGGCGGGCCTCTGATGAATATAGATGGTGAGGTAATAGGCATAAATTCGGCTATCTATTCACAGACAGGAGGAAGCGTGGGCATTGGTTTTGCTGTTCCAATCAATATGGCAAAGGACCTGCTTCCAATGCTTAAGACCGGCAAGATCGTAAGAGGCTACCTTGGTGTAAATGTGCAGGAGATAACCCCTGATCTGAAGGAACAATTCAAACTTGAAAATGAGAACGGGGCGCTTATCTCACAGGTATACCCGGACGGCCCTTCTGAAAAGGCAGGGCTAAAGAGTGGTGATGTTATTGTCTCATTCCAGGGCAAGGAGATCAAGGACTCAAAAAGGCTCCCCTATCTTGTCTCAGCAACCCCGGTTGGAACAGAAGCAGAGGTTGTTGTTATTAGAAAGGGCGAGAGAAAGACATTCCGTGTAAAGCTTGGTGAAAGGCCGTCATCTGATGGAACAGAAGCTCAGGAGCAGTCCAGGAGCCTGAATCTGGGCATGACAGTGGAGGCGCTGACACCTGATAAGGCAAACAGATACGGCATACAGGATACCGAAGGTCTGCTTATACTTGATATAGAGTATAATTCACCTGCTGCAGAGGCAGGATTAAGGCAGGGAGACATCATACTTGAGGTTGATCGTATAAAGATGAAAACCGAGAAAGATTTTGAGGATAAACTAAAGTCATACAAACCTGGTGACAAGGTGCTGCTTCTTGTGAAACGCGGCAAATCCGCTATCTGGACAACCATCAGGATATGGAAAGATAAACCATAGCCTGATAGAATATACAAAAAACCCTTTGCCTGTAAAATGGTAAAGGGTTTTTTATAGGATTATGAATTATCTTAATGAAAGGCCCAGTTCCTTTAGCTGTGCCTCATCCACACCTGACGGCGCATTGGTCATAAGACATGATGCGCTTGAGGTCTTCGGAAAGGCAATAACCTCCCTTATGGAATCTGCTCCGGACATGATTGCTGCAAGCCTGTCAAACCCTATGGCCATGCCCCCGTGTGGAGGCGCCCCGTACTTAAGCGCCTCAAGCAGAAAGCCGAACTTAATATCAGCCTCCTCCTTTGAAATACCAAGGAGATTAAAAATCCTCTCCTGCATCATGGTATCATGGATACGAATGCTTCCGCCTCCTATCTCAACACCGTTCAATACAAGGTCATAGGCCCTTGCCCTTACCTTTAAGGGATCAGAATCAAGCATGTCAAGGTCTTCATTTAATGGCGATGTGAATGGATGGTGCATTGCCTGATAGCGTTTTTCATCTTCATTATATTCAATGAGAGGGAATTTTGTTACCCACAGGAAGCTGAATTTATCCTTCTCTATAAGATTTAACCTTGCGGCTACATTTAGCCTCAGGGCGCTTAATGCCTGATTCACAATACCCTTTTTATCTGCCACAAGCAGAATAAGGTCGCCAGGCGCTGCGTCAAATAAGGTTTCAACAGCCTTTTGTTCATGCTCCTTTAAAAATTTTGCAATGGGCGACTGCCACGGGCCGTCTGTTATCTTTATCCATGCAAGCCCCTTTGCCCCGAACTCAGATGCATATGCGGCAAGTTCATCTATGATCTTCCTGGAAAAATCGCTGGCCGCCCCCTTTACATTGATACCCCTTACCACACCCCCATTTTCCACTGCCTCTTTAAAGACCTTGAATTCACAATCCTTTACAATGTCAGAGACATTTTTAAGCTCCAGACCAAACCTTGTGTCAGGCCTGTCAGATCCGTATCTATCCATTGCCTCAGCATATTCCATGCGGGGAATCGGATTAACAATATCTATATCAAGTATCTCCCTGAAAAGCCTCCGGACCATACCCTCAAAGATATCCATAACATCATCTTCATTCACAAATGACATCTCAAGATCCACCTGGGTAAATTCGGGCTGCCTGTCTGCCCTAAGGTCTTCATCCCTGAAACAGCGAACGATCTGGTAATATTTTTCAAAACCGGCCACCATAAGGAGCTGCTTAAAGAGCTGGGGTGACTGTGGAAGCGCAAAAAAGGTGCCCTTGTTTACCCTGCTGGGCACAAGGTAGTCACGGGCGCCTTCAGGTGTGCTCTTTGTAAGGATGGGGGTTTCAACCTCTAAAAAACCCCTTTCATTGAGATAATCCCTTATGCATACGGCCATGAGGTGGCGACGTTTGAAGTTCTGGAATATCTTTGGCCTCCTGAGTTCAAGATACCGGTACTTGAGCCTGAGGGTCTCTGATGCATCGACAGCCCCATCTATCTGGAAAGGGGGCACCTCGGTTTTGTTGAGGATCTTTAATTCCGTTGCAGCAAGCTCAATATCCCCTGTGGCCATATTTTTGTTTTCCTGGCCTTTAAGTCTCTTTACAACCTTTCCCTTTACCGCTATGACCCATTCGTTTCTTAAGACATGCGCCTTTTCATGGCACTTGCTTTCTTTCTGAGGGTCAAATACTATCTGGGTAATTCCGTCCCTGTCTCTAAGATCAATAAAAATGAGGTTACCCAGGTCACGTCTCACATTTACCCACCCCATTAAAATGGCCTCTTTTCCCTCATCCTCTAACCTTAAGCTACCGCAGTCGTGGCTTCTTTTCCAGTCATTAAGTGTATCTATGTTCATATAGTCTTCCTGTTTCTATTTTATAATTTTTACCAGGTTCTGGATGAGATCAGCTATAGGGATCTCCTCCTGTGCCTTTGTAACCATGTCCCTTAATACCACTTTGCCCTTTGAGAGCTCATCATCACCTGCAATCAGCACCCTCTTTGCATTGAGCTTATCAGCCCTCTTCATCTGTGCCTTGAGACCCTTTGCTTCATATTCCATTTCAATGGAAATACCCTCTTTGCGAAGTGTGTCCGCCCATATAAAACCCTTTCTGAAGGCCTCATCTCCAAGGGTAATGATAAAAAGTTCAGGGTTATCGGTTAATGGCCTTTTCTCATCTTCAAGCAGGGCAACAAGACGTTCAAAACCGATAGCAAACCCCATCCCTGAATGGGGCGGGCCATCAAGCTCGCTTATAAGTCCATCATATCTCCCTCCACCCGCAACAGCGCTCTGTGCGCCAAGCCTATCGGTCTGTATCTCAAATGTCGTCCTTGAATAATAATCAAGCCCTCTCACAAGAAGCTGATTCACCACATATTTAATACCAAGGTCATCAAGGTATCCCTTTACCGAATCAAAATGGTTTTTGCAGTCATCACATATATGATCCAGTATAACAGGTGCACCTGCTATCGCTGATTTACATGAATCGATCTTGCAGTCAAAGACCCTTAAAGGGTTAAGTTCTGACCTCCTCTGACACTCGCCGCACAGCACATCTCTCCTGTCAGAGAGAAAACCCTTAAGCCTGTTTTTAAACTCACCCCTGCATGATGTACACCCAAGGGAATTTATGTAAAGTGTCACATCGGTTAACCCTACCTCCTCAAAGATACGGATTGCCATTGTGATCAGCTCTGCATCTGATCTTGGACCAGGGTCATTGAACATTTCCGCATTTATCTGGTGAAACTGCCTGAATCTCCCCTTTTGCGGCCTCTCATGCCTGAACATGGGGCCAATAGAAAAGAGCTTCTGCACAGGGTTTAACTGGTAAAGCTGATGCTCTATATATGCCCTTACAACCGATGCTGTGGCTTCAGGCCTTAAGGTCTGGTTTCTCCCCTTGCTGTCTGTAATGGTGTACATCTCCTTTGAAACTATATCTGTCTCCTGACCTATGCCCCTTGTAAAAAGCTCTGTCCACTCTAATAGTGGTGTCCTTATCTCCTTAAAACCAAACACCCGAAAGATTTCTCTTGCATTCTTTTCTATCCATTGCCAGAGGGGTGTCTCATCAGGCAGGATATCCTTGAAACCTTTTATTGTTGCGATACTCAAATTATATTCTCCTTAATTGCTACAGATAATGCTTTCAGCTTTCAACTTTCAGCCTTAAGCTGTTAGATATGTTTCAATGGCCCTTTCCCTATGGAAAAAACATTAAAGCCTATCTCATACAGTTTTTTATGATCCAGGAGATTCCTCCCGTCAAAAAGGAATGCGGGTTTTTCCATGGAATCATAAATGCGCCTATAATCAAGTGTTTTATATAGCGCCCATTCAGTAAGGATGGCTATTGCATGGCTGCCATAAGCTGCCCTGTATGGATCTTCCTCAAAGGTTACATGCTCCTTAATGTCAGAGAGATCCCTTTTGGCATTATCAATGGCCTTGGGGTCTGATATAACCACATTTGCCCGCTCCTCAACAAGCCCCCTTGCAACATATATTGCAGGGGACTCCCTTGTATCGCCTGTATCCGCCTTAAAGGCAAAGCCCAGAAGGGCTATCCTTTTACCTGCTATGGTATTAAACATGTTAACAAGGATATTCTGCACAAACCTCTTTTCCTGCCATTCATTAATCTTTACCACAGATTCCCAGTAATCAGCCACCTCGATAAGGCCGTAACTGCGACATATATAGACAAGGTTCAGTATATCCTTTTTAAAGCAGGAACCGCCAAAGCCTACACTGGGCTTTAAGAATTTGCTGCCGATGCGGGAATCAGTGCCTATTGCGTAGGCCACCTCATTTATATCGGCCTCTGTCTTTTCACACAGCGCAGAAAGGGAGTTTATGGATGAAACGCGCTGAGCCAGAAAGGCATTTGCCGTGAGTTTTGACAGCTCCGCGCTCCAGACGTTTGATTCTATGATCCTTTCATGCGGCACCCAGTTGGCGTAGATATCCACAAGCTCTTTTCTTGCCCTTATGCCCGTCTCTGTCTCCCTTGAGCCTATCAGCACCCTGTCAGGTGATTCAAGATCCCTTATTGCTGTGCCTTCTGCCAAAAACTCCGGGTTTGAGAGCACCTCAAAGCTTATACCCTTACCATTACTGTTCAGTATCCTCTCCATTGCCCTGGCGGTTCTTATGGGCAGGGTGGATTTTTCAACTACTATCTTGTCACTGTCAGAGTTGGCAAGTATCTGCCTTGCGGTCTTTTCCCAGTACTGGAGGTCAGCAGCCATGCCTGCCCCCTGCCCAAAGCTCTTGGTAGGGGTATTTACAGAGACAAAGATAATATCCGCCTCTTTGATGTTCCGGTCTATCTCTGTGGAAAAGAAGAGGTTCCTGTTCAGTGCCTCCTTCACAACAGGAAGAAGGCCCGGTTCATATATGGGGAGATTATCCGACTGCCACTCCCTGATGCGCTGCTCATTGATATCAACAACAGTTACCCTGTACTCAGGGCACTTGAGCGCAATCATAGCCATTGTAGGTCCGCCCACATATCCTGCGCCGATGCAGAGTATCTTCTTTTTGAAATTCATATTCTCTCCTTTATGCGATTGGCTGTAATGCTTTATTGTTTTACTTTAAAAAATTCAATATACCACTTTACAAATCTCTCAACACCATCCGCCACATTTACACTGGGCGCATACCCAAGGTCTTTTACAAGGTCATCCACATCCGCCCAAGTTGCAGGCACATCCCCTGCCTGCATGGGCATATAGTTCTTCTTTGCCTCTTTTCCCAAAGCCTTTTCAATGGCCTTTATAAAATCCATGAGGTCAACGGGTGAATTGTTACCGATATTATAAATCTTGTATGGCGCAGGAGAAGATGAGGGGTCAGGCGCTTTCCCGCTCCAGTCCGGATTACCCTTTGGCGGATGATCCAGTACCTTTACTACACCGGTAACAATATCATCTATATATGTAAAATCCCTTTTCATGTTGCCATTATTAAATACATCTATGGGCCTTCCCTCAATGATCGCCTTGGTGAAAAGGAAAAGGGCCATGTCAGGCCTTCCCCAGGGGCCATATACCGTAAAAAACCTTAAGCCTGTAGTGGGTATGCCGTATAAATGGCTGTATGTGTGGGCCATCAACTCATTTGCCTTTTTGGTTGCCGCATAGAGTGAGATAGGATGATCGACATTATCATGTGTGGAAAAGGGGTAGTTTTCATTCAGGCCATATACAGAGCTTGATGATGCATAGGCAAGGTGCCTAACACTGTTATGCCGGCAGCACTCAAGGATATTCATAAACCCGGTAATATTTGAATCTATATAGGCGTAAGGGTTTGTTAGAGAATACCTGACCCCTGCCTGCGCGGCAAGGTGGCATACCATATCAAATTTTTCTGTCTTAAAGATGCCTTCAACCCCTTTTCTATCCTCAAGGTTCATCTTTATAAAGCTGTAACCCGGATATCTACTGCTTTGAGCCTTTTTGCCAGGTTCAATGCTGTTTCTTGTGATGCCTGCCCGCTCAAGTCTGCCATATTTCACATTAACATCATAATAGTCATTTATACTGTCCAGACCTGTCACCTCATCCCCTCTTGAAAGCAGCCTTGTGGCAACATTAGAACCAATAAAACCCGCAGCGCCAGTAACAAGTATCTTCATTTTGTCTCCCTTTATATATCTTTTTCAAAACAGGGAGTGAAGCTTACCAAAATAGAGATAATATGTCTAATTATTTCAGTTATTAAAAGGGTTTAAGCAAGGCTATTACAGTTTTCCCCTGTTTTAAAGACTGATATTTTATTAAACGAAGGATAAAACAGAGATTGACGAAAAAATGATTGAAAAAAAAAGTTTGTGCAGGTAAAAGACTATCCGTCTTTATTTTTCTACACAGGATGAACAAGGGGCAAAAGAATGGATGTAATCAATGAATTTTTTGAATGCAAAGAGTGTGGCGGCAGGGATTTCCTCAGGATATATCACTTCTCACTTCGTTTTCACAGTGTCAACTTTTCAGATTCCCTGGTATATGACCGTCTGGTCGATGAGGTCTACCAGTGTAACAACTGTAAAAAGACATACAGCATTGATGAGATTGATGAAGTGCTGGAAGCGATAAAGGCAAGGCATAAAAATACAGGTCTGGAATAGTAAAAAAACGGGGTTCTTTCTAATGAACCCCGCCATCAATAAAATATCTTAACGGATACAAAGCCGGTTATTTCTCAGCGCCCTTGTAATAGAATTGAAATTTGTATTTACCTATCTCTATATTGTCGAACTCATTCAGTTGAAGGCTCTCTTTAATAATCTTTCCGTTCACCTTGAGCTTTCCTTCCATTGCTGTAATTACATACCCTGATGGCCTTTTGCTTATGGTTGCAGCAGTGGCCGGCATGAAAAAGCCTGAAAGCTTTATTTCAGATGTCTCTGCCTTTCCTATCTTCGTGAGTTTTTTACTCAATTCGATTTCGCCCATATCAGCATCGCCAATAAAACTGATCATGCCTGTTTTCTGGGTTGCAGATGGGGCAACCTGAACACCAGGCTGTTTGGCAAGAAGTTCCTTCTGCTTAGCGGTATCAAGCATCATTGTCTTATCCATGTCTATCTTGGCTTCAGGTGCGGCTACTTTAACCGACTTTCCCTCGCCTACAAACAAGATGCGGTGCTTGCCAATAATGATATTATCACCATGAACAAGTTTATGGGATACCACCTTTTTGTCATTTACAAAGGTACCATTTGTACTCTGAAGGTCAGTAAGGATATACTCTTTGCCAACAACATCTATTCTGGCATGATACCCTGAAACAGCTAGATTATCCACTGTAATTACATTGCCTTCATTACGACCTATTGTGATGCTCTCCTTCATTAATGGATATTCTTTAACTGCCTGATTATTAAACATCAAGATAAGTCTGGCCATGATTATCTCCCTCAATATGAATTGTTATATATTATTCTTATTTTAATATAAATAGCAATAGTTATTATTTAAATGGAATCAATTTTTTACCCACCTTATGCACCCCGACAGCAATATCCGAAAGAACACCTGAAATTCTGCCCGAAAGAGTGACCCTGGATTTTATAAGATCGGAGATAAAAATCGATACAATAGTCGTATTGTCATGTGCGCCTCTATCAAGTACCGTCCGGATAAAATCCCTGCACAACTCTTCAGGGTCATTTGCCTCTTCCATCATATTTCTGATCTCTTCATCATTTACCAGGTCTGTTAATCCGTCAGAACAGATAATAAAACGGTCATTACCTGAAGGGGCTATCTCATAAATCTCCGGCTCAACATTTTCAGATGACCCCAAGTTTCTGGTCAGGATATGTTTCATGGAAGAGTTAGCGGCCTCTTCTTCTGTCATCATCCCAAGGGCAACCTGCTCAGCAACAATGGTGTGATCCGTTGAAAGCATTTCAAGTTCACCGTCCCTTAACATATATATGCGACTGTCACCCACATTAGCCGCTATAATTATGGATGGAGTGACAAGAAGAGTGACAACCGTTGTTCCCATGCCCTGATATTGTTTTTTCTCATATGCCAGCTCATATACAACCCTGTTTGCGAGACGTATTCCCCCAAGGACATAATTGCCTTCTCTTGAAAGCGAATCATCAGCCCCGCCGTAAATTTCATCTGGGCCTGCCTCCTCCTCCAGCCATCTTCTGAAACTCCTGTTTATTATATCGACAGAAATATGGCTGGCGATCTCTCCTGCAAGGTGCCCTCCCATCCCGTCCGCAACAATGTAAAGGCCAAGAGAGTCATCAACAGAAAAGGAATCCTCATTACCCTCTCTCTTGAGGCCTACATCGGTTATGCCTGATGACTTTATCAGCAAATTTGATAAACCCCGAAATCAGTTATATATCTTTTCAGGCCCTGAATTCTGTTATTCATGCAATAAAACAGGGGAAGGGCTCCCAATTCCAGCATAAACGGACAGCCATTTTTATACCTGTTTTTCATCTTCATTTTCCTGCCCCTCCTTTTTCACCTTCAACTGATCCATCTTTTCGCCGAGTAATCGAAGAACACGCGCAATTTCACCTGCTGTTCTGAACCTTTTTGCGGGATTTTTAGCCAGTGCCCTGTCCAGTATCTGCTCACAGGCCCTGGGTATCTTCTGATTATATTCCCTTGGTGACGTATGCTGAACCTGGGTTATCTGATAAAGGAGGCCGCTCAGATTATCACCATGAAAAGGCAACTCGCCTGTGATCAGCTGATAAAATAGGACACCCAGAGAGAAAATGTCAGATTTCGAGTCGATTTTCTGCCCCATAATCTGTTCAGGGGACATATAATTGGGCGTACCGAGTATTACCCCTGTCTTTGTTTTTGATGACGATATAGCTTTTGCAATTCCAAAGTCAGTAACCTTGACCTGCCCGTTCTTTAGAAGCATGACATTTGCCGGTTTGATATCCCTGTGTATAACACCTTCATTGTGGGCAAAATCAAGGGCCTCTGCGATCTGGGCCACAACATTGACGGCTGTTCGTATGGGGAGCAGATTATCCCTTTTAATGTATTTATCCAGATCTTCTCCTTCAAGATATTCCATTGCCATGTAGGTAAGGTCTCCGTCATCCCCGACATCATGAATCGTAACAATGGCCGGGTGGGACAATTTACCCGCTATCTCCGCCTCCATAAAAAACCTTTCCTTTATCTCCTTGATTACATCCTCCTCAAATTCATCAGAGAAGCGTATGGTTTTTATTGCCACAAGGCGGTTTATTTTCGGGTCCTGCGCCTTGTATACAAGGCCCATTGACCCTTTTCCTATCTGGCCGATAATCTTGTACCTGCCAACCATGGTTCGGGCATTTACGCTTGAATCGCTGAGCACGCTTGCCGGTTCCTTTGTCCCCCTGTAACTCCCCATTGTTGAGGCATAATCGGATGCCTTGAGCATGGGAATCCTGTCATCAAGGTCCCTGAAACCCCCGCCCTTATTGATGTAGGAATAAAGCTCTATTGCCTTTACAGGCATATTCTTCTTTTCGTATTCAAGTCCGAGATTGTAGATAAGATCCTTTGTCTCCTTATCAAGGGGAAGCGACCTGAATTCCTCATACGCCTCATCAAGTTCACCCTGGCTCTGGAGATTAAGCCCCAGAATCCTGCTTGTCTCATAGGATCTCACCTTTATTGATTTGGATGGGTCATATTTTACTGCAAGGAATAAAGAGAGTATCAATGTTCCCAAAATCATGTTACCGGTCTTTACCCATACTCCTGCAAATAAAAAGAATACAAAGACAGCAAGCATCATTACAATTATAATTGCAATGCATGAGATAAACCTTGTCAGAGGCCCCTTTGATGAGGCGAGGCGAATATAGAGGAATGTGAACAGTGCAAAGAATATTATCTCAAGATAAACAAGGTATGAAGGTCTTGCCGCCGCACGGCCATTTGCCATATCAATGAACTGGTCTGATATGAGGGCTGTCTCATTTAAAGATATGACAGGGGCCTGAATGCCAGGGCCAATCACCTCAACTATAAACACCTTATCCTTTGCATCAAAGGCCTTCCCCATGTTTTCGGTAAATTTTTCATACCCAACAACATTGTAACTGGCCGGCTCATCCCTGTAAGGGGCATACATCCTGCCGTTTATAAGGGGAATGAAAAGATCCTTTATCATTATCCCTGATTTATCCGCCTTTACCTGAGCAGGTTTGAGGCCGTGATATAATATTGCCATCCTCAGTGCAATACCCGGCACAAGCGACCCTTTAAACCATGTGTAAACAGGAAGTGAGATATCATTATAAGCCGCCTTCCCGTATATGTCAGAATATGCCGCCCCTGCCCTGCCAGCCATTTGCATGCGGCTAAAAGATTCAAGACTGTCAACAGTGATGGACAAAAGAAAGGCGTCATCCATTTCTGATGCATCAAGAAAATCAGGATTTTTAGTTGGGGTGGTTGCCGGCATATCTGAAAAAGGCATGATAACAGGGCCCTGGAGGTCAGATAAACCGGGTGACTGACCCTCTTTTAAAAGCGCTCCCTCAAGCCTGTTAAGTGATTGAAATATAAAACCCCTGAACTCTGCGGGCTTTTTTTCATAAGGATATCCTTTTACCTCATCGGCAAAAGCCCTCACAGTATCTATGGTTTGAGTCTGTTCGTTTGTTTTCGTTAGAGATGTAAAGGCAATAACCCTTGCCCCGCCTTTTGAAAGGGAATCTATCAATCTGAGGCAGGCCTGGTTTAAGGAATCTCCTTTGCTGCCCTGTTTGTAAAAATCTTTTGTATCAATACGGACAATAACCAGATCTTCATTTTTAAAAGAGCCGTTACCCCTTATTAACCCAGAACCGGCCCTGTATAAAAAACTGTCCGCATGATCAATAAGCGGCCAGTTAAAAAAGGTCAGGATAATAAAAAGCAGAAGGATAAATAGGCCTGTTAAATAGTCCGGCTTTGTTTTATTAATTACCATATCAGATTCAAATAAAGGTTATTATTCTTGAGTTAGCCTTAATAATTTTCAATTACTTAAAAGATGTATCAAAACAATATGTTATTGTCAAAAAAAAACATTTTAAAATAAACAGAAGATCAGAGGAACCACTAGATATTTAAACCTTCTCTTATGCAATCCTTAATTGTTCCAAGGAAGGTCTTCTTATAGGCCTTCTCACACTTGCTCAAATGGGGCAGCGCCTTGCTCAGATCATATGCCAGCTCCCTGCATGACTCATACCGCTCTTCAACATTTTTGGCAGTTGCCTTTTTGATGATAGGCTCAAAAATCGCCTGGACTGGCGGTGACTGCGTTGATAAAGGGGCAGGTTTTTCATTAATAACCTTATACAGGGTAGTATAAGGGTTTTCCCCTTCAAAGGCCTTCCGGCCTTCAATAAGTTCATAAAGAACGCACCCCAGTGAAAAGATATCGCTTGCCTTGGTGGCAGCAAAGCCTTTAAGCTGCTCAGGAGACATATAGCTCGGTGTGCCCCAGAACCCCATAGGCTGGGTGCCATCTACCATAAGTGAAAGCCCCAGATCGGTAATCTTCGGAATGCCCTGTTTGTCAAGGATGATATTTGAAGGCTTTATG
>CAZXUA010000148.1:0-11954 GCA_964643755.1 uncultured Desulfatiglans sp.
AAAACATATTCTCGAAAGGAGGAGTTAAGCGCTCTACGTCAACCAACTGCCCAATTATTGGCTTTCCATTGAGTTGTTTTATCCCACTCTCTTTTATATAAGAATTTACTCGTATTAAATAGTCGTCAAGTGATTTGCTGTTTAATAAATTCACCAAACAATCTTTTCGTTTTTGATCTAATTTTGAAAAATAATATTGAAACTGCTTATGTCCTGCAACGACATCAATTAGATACTCCTTGAATTTTGTATAAAAAATATATTTCAGATCTAATTCGAGCCTATTGATTTGAATAAAAAAATAGTCAATAGACCTATTAATTAGCTGGAAATAGATTTTATTGTAGTCAACACTGTTTTTGCCTTCTTTAATTGTTGTTTCACAGAAATTTCTTATTTCCTTTAACTCAATAATAGGCGCCTCTATTTTGCTTTTATCTTTAATTGATTGTTGTGGGTGTTGGCGATAATAATAATATTGATTTTTTAATATCATCATCTTCTTTGAAAGACACAATGCTTTAAAATAAAAAGAATTATCCTGATATGATGCCCCTGGAGTTTCTAAAAAATAGACAGAGTTATTAACTATAAATGATTTTTTATAGATAAACCCCCATACGGTAGGCTGATAAGATATGTAATCTGGATAATCCAGCACACTGATTACTTTATTGGTAGGTATTTTTAGATTTTTTATTTTTTTAAGATAATTGGAGTAACCTTTTTTGCCGTTTTCGTAAAGGTAGAATCCAAATCGAATTAAATCTAAATTGTGCTTTTTTGCTTTTTTAACAACGGTAGAATATGCCCTTTTTGCTATAAAATCATCAGGTTCAAATATTGTGACATATTCCCCTGTTGCTTTTTTAAGACCTGTATTGCAAGCGTATCCATACCCTTTATTTTCAGGTAAAGCTAGGTATGAAATCCTGCTATCCTTTTTTTGGAATTCCATGCAAATATCGTGACTATGATCCGTTGAACAGTCGTTGACAAGGATAATTTCTATGCCTTTGAGGGTTTGCTCTATTAGACTTGTTAGTGCTTTATCTAAAAAATATTCTACGTTAAAAACTGGGACAATAATGCTTAATTCAATTTTTGCATTCATTTTTAAAATACCAATTTTGTGTCATTGTGAACATACATTAAGATACCTTATAATTGTTTATCACTTTATCAGTTACTTCATACATACGAGGATGACCTTTACTCAACCATATTGTTCTTTTACATAGCTCTTGAATTGTATTAATGTTATGACTGACCAATAACACAGTCACATCACTTTTGATTAAATCCAGAATAGCTTGATTTGATTTTGCTTTAAATTCTTTGTCTCCTACCCCCAACACTTCATCAATCAACATAATTTCACAACGAACAAAATAGGAAATTGAGAAACCTAACCGTGCGCGCATACCTGATGAATAGGTCTTTACAGGTTGGTAAATAAAATCAGATAATCCTGAAAAGTCTACTATATCGTCAATTAACTCATCTACTTTCTTTTCCTCTATACCCATGTAAAGACTGTTCAAATAGATATTATCAATGCCGCTCAATTCATTCTCAAAACCTGCTCCCAGGGATAAAAGCGCAGAAATGGTTCCATTCACCTTTACTGATCCTGAATCCGGTTGATAGATCCCGGCAACAAGCCTTAACAGGGTTGATTTCCCGGCGCCATTGTTACCTATTATCCCCAGAACCTCTCCTTTTTCAACCTCAAATGAAATATCCTTAAGAGCATAAAATGGTTCTGTTTTACTGTTTTTTTTTGACAGCCTTTGACCAATTTTGGATAAAAGGGATGCCTTAAGGGAAACCCGGCCTTTTATCATTCTTTGAAATACTACACTTGCATTATTAACCTGGATCATGGGCATTTACTACAGGTCCTTTGCCATCCGGTTATTATATTTAGAGAAAATTGCTAGTCCAATAAACAATACTAGCGCTGAAATGACGAAGACCCACCATATATAACCTGAAGGAGACTCGCCCCATACAAAGATTGCTTTGTAGGATGTAAAAATAGCAGCAAAAGGGTTAAGCATGTAAAGAATAGTCTGGCTTTTTATGGATAACACCTCTTTGGCGCTGTATAGAATCGGTGAGCCGTAAAACCATATCCTGATTACAAATTGAATAATATTATTCATGTCTTTAAAATAGACACCGAGGATAGATGCAATTAAGCATAGCCCGAGTGTAAGCATGCACTGAACAATCACAAGTAGAGGGAACCAGAGAATTGTTGCTGTTGGGGTGGCATTAAAAATAAAGAGCATTGGAATGAGCGCCAGGATGCCAAAAAAATAACGTAATAAGTGACTAAAGACCACTGATATCGGTAGAATTGCCAATGGAAACCGGATGGATAGTATAATTCTGGATTTCCCGGATATTGAATTCACTGCCCCGGTTAGCGAAAAGGTAAACCACTGCCAGGCTAACAGAGAAGAGAAGATCAGAACCGGGAATTGCGGGTCTTTTCTTTTAAATATAAAAGTGATGAGAATAATATAAACTACCATCATCATCAATGGGTCAAGCAGACTCCAGAAATATCCCAACACCTTGTTTGCATACGACAGCTTTAACTGTGTTATGACCAGATATTTAAGAAGGTCTTTTCTTCTGATAATGTCTTTTAGTAGAGAAATCATTTTTGTGATGGGTTGACAGAACTTTGTGATGAAGATTAGTGCGCATAGATGGTTATTGAACCGCTATATTGTGAATCATTATGATTGGGCATTAAAGAAATTCATCAAGGGTGATAATATTTAAACAAATATAATGCAAAAATTATCATTGTTTTGACATTTTTGCGGCGTTCAAATGGAATACGGATCAATAACATTTAGATCAGTAATGTTTTTAAAATCCTCGATGTTATGTGTTACCAGCAAACATCCATGCTCAATAGCGGATGCGGCTATTATTGCATCCGGCACTTTGATCCGTGAATTTTTTCTGATGATAATTGCTCTGTCAATAATATTGGAATCAACTGGGATTTCTATGAAATCTCTTAGGAGTTCAACGATTTTTACTTTTTCTTCATTCTTAATATCAGGATAACCGAAAAGCTCAAGCCTTGTAATCGCGGAATACCCGGCCCAATCTGCCTGAATAGTCAACTTAAAAAAAGAGACAGATGTAATTTTACCTGATATCGCATCTATCCATACATTAGTATCTAATAGATGTCTCATAACCGGTTTTCCCACTCAGATCTGATTTGCCGTTGCCATTTAACCGAATCCCTGTCTGTTTTAAGCCACCCAAGGAGACTATTAATTTTATCAACATCAGGTATTTTTTTCTTTTCATCAAGTACAATCAAGAGAAGTTTGCCATCTTTTGGTATTTTCTCGGGGTTAGCCGGATAGATTACTCCTCCTTTTACAATTGCTTCTACTGTATTGTAGGTTGCCATGAACACCCCCATTTTGAAGTAATGGCGTAATGCCTGATTTTATTAAAACCCCATTAAAATATTAATCTCAATTTGGTATTAAGTGTACCATCTTTCTTCCGGATTACGAAGAAAAAATTAAGCCTGTTATGGGTAGATTGTTCCTGTGAAAATATAGATTGCTTAAAGGCTATACCCTGTTATTTATATCCAGTCGATTGTTTCTCATGCCATCTCCATGCAGTCTCTATTATGCTTTTAATATCTCCATATTGGGGTTTCCAGCCCAGGCTGCAAAATGCATTACAGCCTCTATCCTGTAGTTTTTGAATATCCGGCTTAGGAGCGATGGATCTTCCATATTGCCTTCAATAAAAGGCCCCCACTTTACCGCCTCACGGTGCCCATAAACAAGATTATCCAGCACAACAGGGGTATACCCTTTTTGAAAAAGGTATTTGCACATATGGGAGCCAATATAGCCTGCACCACCCACGACCAGTATGTTCATTTTATTTTTCATATAATTTGTTGAGATAATTTTAAGTTATCACGCAAAGCCTCTAAGACCACCAAGAAAAACAGTTTTATTTTAAGTAGTTACCTTTGCGACTTTGTGCCTTTGTGTGAAATTTAGCTTTTTTACGAAACCATCAAGATTTGCTTATTTCTGCATTTATAGATTATGCCAGTTTTCGAGTTTTATATCTTTAAATTCTTTAAAATCAGAGATGTTTCTTGTAACAAGCGTTAAATTATTTATTACAGCTATTGATGCGATTTGGCCATCAACAAAGGGAAGATTAACTCCACTTGATGACAGTCTTGCACGCTCTTCGGCATGTAACTCAGCCGCTTTTTTATCATAGGGTAAAATTGGGATTGCAGGTAAAACAACATCATTTAAAAAGGCTGCAATAATATCTCTTTTTCTGGATTCAGGGAGACGCCTGTAACCATATTGAAGTTCATGCCACACCAGTGATGCTGTAGCAATCTCACTGGCATTTTTTTGCAGCATATCCATAACTGATTTATCAGGGTGTGTTTTTACCGCCTCTGAAATAATATTCGTATCAAGGAGATACTTCATTTTTAAAACTCAACCTTTCGGCCTGAATCTGTATCTCTTAAATTTTCAAAGTCGGCATCAGTAATGTCTGTGTCATCCATATTCATGCCCTCTCTGAATCTCAACAGGGCTTCCCTGAAATCAGTGGATTTTTGACTTAGCCGTTCATATTCTCTGATAGACAAAAGTACAGCTACCGGTTTTCCGCGCCTTGTTAGCTGAATATTTGGGCCTTTCTCCACATAGTGTATTATCATCGGTAATTTATTTTTTGCCTCAGCAATAGAAATCTGATCCTGCATAATAAACCTCATAAATCATTTTTTATATTATAGCTATCTGCATGGCTATAATCAAGACATTTATATGCTCTTTACGATTTTCTTTGCTTTAGGAACTTACAGCTCCGCCCTTTGGGTTACATCGCCCAAGACATTTTGCAAAATATATACCGATAGCCAATAGAATATAAATATTTCTATTTTCCAGGGGCTTCCCAGATGAGCAGCTTTGGCCTGGCTTCAAGCTTTGGCTTCAGGCTCTCATACTCTTCTCTGGTCAATACAAGAGAGCGTATCTTTCTTTTAATATATCTTTCGGTTTTTCTACTCAAATCATTAAGGTGATATTCATCAATATTCCCCACCAGAAGCAGATCCATGATCCCGGTATCCTTTCCTTCTGCATAATCGTCCAGCAGAAATGCAAGTTCAAGGTCGCCTAACCTTGTCACAATGCTGTCTATTACCTGGTCAAGACCCATTACCTTGTTAACCATTGATTTGAGTTCTGGGAACAGGGGATGTTTTTTATTGGCTTTGTAATAGACCTGCCTTCCATCCTTTTCGGATTCCAGAAATTTTGTGTCTGTGAGCTGGTTCAGCTCTTCGCGGACCGCGTTGGTTGAAACATTGAATTCATTTGCCAGTTCTCTCAGATATGATCTGGCATCAGGGTTAAAAAATAGCCTAACAAGGAGTTTTATCCTTGTCTTTGATGCTATTAATCCTGAAAAAAGGTCATTCAAGATCACTCCTATTATGAGTAGAAATTCTGCTCATGATAGGATGTTAAAATGTTAATGTCAATGAAAAAAAGGGCGCAAGGCTCAGGGCGCAAGGAGTGTCCATCCAAAAACTGTCGTTTTTGGATCCAAGCGGTCAGCCATTAGCGTCCAGCTTCCTGTCCCGCCATAGCCTTGTGCGACGGCGGATCAGCGAAAGACTTACAAACCAAAGAGTTAGCTGCCAGCGGATAGCTGACTGCTGAAAGCCTCATCCAGAATTTGTCTCTTTCTGGATGGACGACGCTATCCTAATAATCCTGTGATATGCTTTACCATGCCAGCGTAATTGTTTTTCATATCGTTTATTAATTCAGGGTCTACAACCTTCAGCAGGTTAAGTAATTCCAGGGGAAAGGTAGAAAGGCGATATTCAACCGTTTCAGGGTCTATTACGCATTTTTTTGATGCTGCTTCAATAGCTGTTTTCCAATCGATATTCTCTTTTATATAGATGGTGTAGAGATCAAACATATCCTTGGGGTCGTCGCGCCCTATTATTGCGCACAGCTTGTTTGCACAAATATTCAATATATTGTCTATGGTATAACCTTCAGGAGTAATGATGCTTTTGCCATGACGATAGACACGGTCATTCACAAAATCGATCTGCAGAATTTCATTGACATACAATCTGAGAAAGTCACGGGTATCGACCTTTACCTCAAAAGGCAATGAAGAATTTTTTAGGCTTTCCAATGCAATCCGGATATCATCACGGAACAGGGCGTTTTCATTGGTAAACAGATCAAGATCATCTGAATATCTGCGTTTATGATAGAATCGGTTCAGGCATGTCCCGCCGGTGAGATACAAGGTGGTTTCTCTGGAGAAGATCGCCCCCAGCGCCTTGTCCTGTAATATATATATTTTACTATATTCTAACGCTCCCATAGATACTCCGGGATAATATCGTAGTTTCCGGTAAGATTGGCGTAGATAAGTCTGAATCGTTTTTTATCCCCTGCTTTTTTTTGATATTCTTTAAGAAGAGAATTATAAATGGCTGGCGAAAAAAGATTCCTAATATGATGTGAAGGATATCTGCTGTTTTCGATTATTTTTGAAAATAGAAATTTTATAAAATCAGTGTCCTTTTTATCAAGCCGGCTAATAGTATCCTCTACCGTAATAGCATATTCACCCCAGAAACATTCTTTTAATACTGTTTTAATATTTTGTTCACGATTATCTGCCAATTCATTTACTCATTTTTGATATTTACTATTGATTTATACTGAATTTATCTGATTTTGTAAAATATAACTTCATATCTATTCCCCATTTTCCAATTCACTATTGCTTAAATCGGTTACCTTTGGTAATTATTATACAAACACAAACATGGAGGGTCAGAAAAATGCGGGTTAAGATAGATAATATCATGTGCGCTACAGATTTTTCGGAGCTATCCAATCATGCGGTCTTTTACGGGGCTTCACTTGCCAGGGAGTATAATGCAAAATTATATTTGTGCCACGTGATTGATCTCTCTTCCGCCACCATGTACGGCGAGGCCACATACGCCTTTGAATCGCAGCTTACCCACATGGAGGATTATGCCCATAAACGCCTGAAACGTATCATGGAAAAATACAGCACTAACTGGGAACCTCTTGTTACTATTGGTAATGCCGCAGATGAAATCACCCGCCTTGCCCAGGAAAACCAGGTTGATCTGACCATTACAGCAACAAGGGGCAGGGCAGGACTTAAAAGGCTGGTATTAGGCTCTGTTACAGAACATTTGATGCACAGCCTTCCATGCCCGCTTCTAACTGTTCACGACCCGGAAAATGACCCGGCCCTTACCAAAGATAAGGAAATCAAGTTTAACCGTATACTTGTCGGTTCTGATTTTTCAGCAGATTCTAACCTAGCACTAGAATATGGTCTTGCCCTGGCACAGGAATATCAATCAGACCTCTATATTGTACATGTGCTTGAAACACCCCGGTATAAGGATATCCCTAAATCTGTTCAGGGGGCGCGCGAGGAGATCAGAAAGAGCCTTCACAAGCAGCTTAAAGATAAGCTCGAAGCCCTTGTGCCAGAGGAGGCATATAACTGGTGCAAACCCAAGACACGTCTGCTTTCCGGCATTGCTCATGAAGAGCTTGTTAAATTTGCGGATGTGCAGGATATTGACCTCGTGATAATGGGCGTAAGGGGGCATAGCCTTGTGGAATCATTGTTCGTGGGTGCAACCACAGAAAGGGTCATACGCAAGGCAGGGTGTTCAGTAATGTCTGTAAGGCCTATTGGCCGACAGGGCTGAACCGCATAAACCTGTTGTCTGATGTTGCATGGTGAGGGTTATCTCTTTCGCCTGACAACCCTTCTTTTCCTGCGAACCAGCCTTTTCGGCGCGACAACATCTCCTGTAACAGGATCAGTAACTGTATCATCTGCATCAGGCTCTGACATCTCCCAGGGGAATTTCTGCCAGTGTGAACATGTCGCCTTGGGGCATTTTAAAAAGCTTTTTCCGCTGCTGTCTGTAACCTCAATCAGGAAGTTGCTTGCGCATTTCGGACAGTCAATATAATAGGGCTTTCCCCAGCTTATAAAATTGCAGCCGCTGCTTGAGCAGTGATAATAGGTCTTTCCCTTTGCCGTCTCACTTGTTTTGATGCTGCCTGTCCCGCACAGCGGGCATTTTAGCCCCAGCTGTGCCTCAAATTCAAGTATCCTGTCCTCTATTTCCCTGTCATCAGGTGGTTCAAAATTTTCAGATATGGCCCCCTGGATTTCTCTTCCATCCTCATGGGGCTCTTGAGATATATCCTGCGAAGGATTGATATCTTTTGTATCACTGCCAGTTACTGCTAAACCATCTGTCACTGCCCCCTGATCCATTTTTAAAGACACTGGGGCAGAGATATCCTGAGTTTCAAACGGGCTAACAGCCATTGGCTGCTGTTGAATACCCTTGATCATGGAAGAGGGCTTTATTACCTTGTCTCTCTTCAGCTGGCTGAAAATATTTACCGGTTTTACAGGGATAACAACCGGCCTCTTTTCCTTTCTGGGGGCAGAGGTTTCATCCCCAAGCCTCAGATGTGAGAACCTCTTTTTCACTGATGCGGATTTGGCTGCCGCTTCATTGACTGATACACCCTGGATATCAAGCATCTGATGAAACTGTTTTGATGCATCCTCCTGTGACTTTCTGCCTGCTGTCACCTCGTCTATCATCTGACCAAGATATGCAACCAGATTAAGGCCCGGCATATTGGGAAAGATGCGATCAAAAAGCTGCGCCATGCTGATCATGGGTTTATTGCAGAAGATGCGCTCATCAGTGATCTTCAGGTAATTCTTTTTTATCATCTCATCTATGACATTATTAATTTCACTTTCAGGCTCAATACTCATCTCAGCCAGCTCTTCAATAAGAGCTGAAACTGTATAACGCTGCGGGGGCAGGGCAGGGAAGGTCTCTATTTCTGTCTCCCGTGTGGCAAGCAGCACAACGCATGAGACAGAGAATAAATTAAGCTCCAGTTCATCTATGCCATACCTTGTGCCGAGCAGTTGTTCAATATGAATGCCCAGTATATTATTGAATTCCTTTATCAGAGGCATATTGCCGGAATCAGCCTCTCTGCCAGGTTGTTCCTGATTCGGTTCAGGCTGATTATTTACAGCGCTTTTCTGCAAAGTATCATTTTCCATTTTTATTCCTGTTTATCCTTTATCCATTTCAGATGAAACTCATACAGCACTTTTTATATTGTCCAGTATATCATCTACCTTTTTGCCCATGTCATCCGCTGCATCAGGCGCTGGATCATCAGGGGTTTCAGGCCCTTTCATAGTAGCAGCGGCCTGCTCTTCATCTGTGATCTCTTTTCTGTTATCGATATTTACTGAAAGATAATCGCCGTTTCTGTCAAGCAGCACGGAAAGGTTTACCTTAACTTCAAATGAAAGCTTATATGCAATCTGATTATTTACAGCAACGATATCACCGCTCTTGTATTCTATATCCTCCTCAATGCGGAGGTTATGCTCCTTCATGATAATCTTCTCGATTGCACCCCAGTCAAGGTCAGCGGTTATTGCATCCATTAACTCCTGCTCGCCATTTTTGATTATCTCAGAATTTGTGATTTTCATATCCTACTCCTGATTGCAACACATGGAACCTATTATCTCCCTTGCAAGGGAGATAAAACCTTTTGACCCATAAGATGATATATCCGTAAGGATTGTTGATTTTCCATGACAGGCAGATTCCTTAATGCTTCGGCACCTTGGGATTACACTCCTGTATACCATGCCATTAAAACCTTTCCTTACCTCCCCTGCTATCCTTACAGACAGGGGCTCATGCGGGTCGAACATGTTAAGTAGTATGCCCCCTATTTTTGTTTTGGCCCTGAATCTTTTTTTCAGCCCATGAAAAATGGTAAAAAACTGACCAAGTGATTTAAGGGCAAAAAACTCGCACTGCAAAGGTATTATTAAAGAGTCAGCCGCAATTATCCCGTTTATACTGAGAAAACTGAATGAAGGCGGGCTGTCTATAACGATAAAATCAAATTCATTTTTTATCCCATTGAGCAGTCCATCAAGTGTATGCTCACGGTCATTATGTGACCTGAGATCACGTTCAACACCTAAAAGCCTTATATCTGCCGGGATCAGTTTTAAATACTCTATTTCTGACCCCTTTATTGTATCTGCAACCGGTATTGTCCGGGTAAGGGCATCATAAATGCCTTTTTCCGAATCTTTACCTTTTGCAGATATAGCGCCTGTTGCATGTCCCTGAAAATCCATATCAACAAACAGGGTTCTTTTTTCTGCAAGGGCAAGGGCGGTTGAAAGATTAACCGCTGTTACTGTCTTTCCGACCCCTCCCTTCTGGCTTGAAATACATATGATCTTTCCCATAAAAGTGATGCGCCCCGGCCATCATCTCCTGCTTATTAATGGATACCTGTTTTAACTGAATTTTTGCAAATATTATGCCACCTTTATTCATGCCTTGTTTAGCAATATCATCATCAAAAAGCAGAAATCAGGGGTGGGAACGTCAAAATGCTGACATCACCTGCTGATTTGCAGACCCATTTTTGATCATAGTCATCGTCCAAAGAGGTTATTAAAGCGGTTATTTGTCTGACAGCTCTTTAAAAAAATAAAAGCGGGCAGAATATTCAACATTTTTATAACAGGCACGATTCCTGCTTAAAAGGCTTAGTGTATTATTACAAAGACTTTGCTGAACGCAGATCGCTGACTGCTGAAAGCCCCATCCGGAATTCGCCTGTTTCTGGATGGACACTGATTATTACCAGGGTAATGAGTTTTTTATAGGTATTTATAAAAGGAGCTATTTTTGAGGCCAATTGTAACATATGAAGGCATTGATGAGGCAATAAAGAACCTGCGTTATACTAACAGGAATACTTTAAAGGCAAAACTTATCAATACGATAAGAGATCAGTATTGCTCATCCGGGGGCAGTGTTGACTCTGTAAAAGAGATAGATACAGATTTCCTGGTAAAAACCCTCTGGGAATCAGGTGATGACCGTGAGCTTATCAGGAGCAGAAGAAAAAATTTCAATAGTATTAAATCTACGGTAAACTCTGATCTTAGAAAACTCTACAGCGATGGTTTGAATAAGGAAGGCATCATTATCAACCAGAAAAATATCTTTGACATGTCTGAGGAGGCAAAAAGCGAGATACTTGAATCATTCACATATAGCGGTAAAGGAAACAGCCAGATTCCCCTGGATAAGATTACAGATGTGTTGAGTGTTATAAATGACTTTATCTCAAACAGAGAGTCAGGCATTGAAGAGAATGCAAAATTTGAACAGCTCAAGGATCTTATCAGGGATATCTCTGGTAAAGTTGGGATATCAATTGTGAGTAAGGGCGGGGTAGTAGCAGGGGGCGAGCCGGTTAAAGGGGAAGGCGCGGGTGAAGCGCTCTATTCAGTGCAACCCCAGAGACCGGTGATTATACAGGAAGAGGAGATAACAGGCAGAGATAAGGTAGATGAGGCGCCTGAATATGAGATTGAAGATGGCCCTGTAGAGGAGGATGAGCCATTTGAGGAGATCGAGTTGACAGATCTGCCGGATGAAGAGCTGGAAGAGCTAGATGAAGATGAGGTGGATATAATAGAAGAGCCTCTTGACGAGGTTGATGAGTTTGAAGATGCGCCTGAAGAGGAGCTTGGGGAAATATTCAATGACGAGATAGAGGATGAGGCTGTTGATGAGATAGAGGACGAAGAGGTTGAAGAGGTGGATGCAGAGGAGGTCTCTGAAGAGGGTGCTGATGCAGATGTAGATGAGTTTGAGATCATAGAAGAGCCTAGATCGGAAGAGCACACGTCTGAACTCCAGTCACGAGATTCCATCT
>CAZXUA010000149.1:0-11946 GCA_964643755.1 uncultured Desulfatiglans sp.
TTCTTCTTCATTTTTAAGACCATCATTATCCCAATCCTCAGGGTCTGGTTCAAATCTTACTGTTTCTAATAATCCCGGTGGCTCAGGGAATACCTCAGATATGTCGCCATCAATTGAAAAATCATCCGCATAGGTATTGCAGCAGAAAAATAGTGAGAAGAGGATCATAAATATAAGGGATTTTTTCATATTAGCTCCGGTAAATTTCTTATAAGCGAAGTATGTGTTATTAGCTCCTCACTCTTTCTTTTCAAATATCTCACTGAAGATACGATCATCCGCCTCAAGGCACTCCTTTTTAAGCTGGTTATATTTTTTTAAGAGCTCTTTACCCTCTTCAGTAAGCTTTGAGCCCATCTTTCTGTCTGTATCCACAATGCGCGCATTAAGATACCCCTCTGTAGTCTTAATCTTGCTCCAGACCCCCTTGTAGGACATCTTCATCACCTTTGCGGTCTGGTTAAGAGACCCTGTCTTTTCGATTGTCTCAAGGATCTTCTTTCTTCCTTCACCAATAATGATGTTATTGTTTTCGTCAACAACCCATTGCTTTGAAAGCAGTTTAAGTTCTCCCATGGCCTCTCCTTTTCTCTGGAAACCCTCTATTATATGTACAAATAAAACTCAAATAACAATTATTCAAGCTCAACCCAGAGCTCTCCGCTTTTAGAGGGGTCATATCCTCCAAGCGATGTTACCCTTTTTTTAAAACTCTCAGACCCTATTGTCTTGATAAGCTCCGCAATATTTGGATCAATGATATGCTCTGTGGGTATTATCAGGTCATACTGTTCCCGCACAATCGGTATAAACTCAAGGTCAAGGGCCTTTGCCGCTGCGTATATGCCCATACCACAGTCAGCCGCCCCGCTTAAGACATCTACTGCAACAGCCATATGGGTATACTCCTCGTGGTCATATCCCCTTATATCGGAAGTTTTATGCCCTGATTGTTTAAGTTTATAGTCAAGAAGTATACGGGTGCCTGAACCTGCCTGTCTGTTCACAAAGGAGACATCACCCCTTAAAAGGTCTTCTATGCCCTTTATGCCCTTCGGGTTACCCTTTTTAACTATCAGCCCCTGATCCCTCATTACAAGATGAAAAACACTTACCTTGATGCCATTAAGATATTTCCTTATATATGAAAGGTTGTATTCACCTGTCTCCTCATCTAGAAGATGGGCGCCTCCAAGGTGAGAGACCCCCTTTTTTATTGCCATGAGTCCGCCAAGGCTCCCCACATTGCCGGATGAGACCCTTATATCCTTTCCCCCCTTCCTTATTTCATCGGAGAGTATGTCAAGGGTTATGTCATGGCTACCTATAATCACAATGGTATTTTTAAGCTCCTCATCATCAACCAGGAGCTCTGCCTCTACCACCTCTTCCTGGGTGATCCCTTCTGACAGGGCCGGGATCCTAATGATACCCTCTGCCCTTGTTAGAGTAGTTACTGACCCTGCTGCCCTTGGAAGGGGTGTTGCAATCATCTTGCCGCCAAGACTGCCTATGTTGACCCTTAAAAACTCCTCTGTGCCCAGTTTAGAGGGAATATTACGCGACGGTTGAACGGTTATGGTCTTTCTCTTCTTTAGCCTTATCTCCTGCATGCTGTGTAAAAGGGGTTTTACAAACTGCTCAAAGGAGAGTACCGCCGATACTGTATAACCGGGGTTCCCTATAACAGGCTTGTCATTGATTTCACCCAGGATCGTGGGTTTTCCGGGCATCATGGCAACACCATGCACATGCACCCTGCCAAGCTCTGCTATGATACCGGCTGTGTAATCCTTGCTGCCGGCTGATGAACCGGCATTTATGATTATCACATCAGCATCTGACTCTGCGGCCTTTAAAAGTTCATTACGGATTGAATCCACATTGTCTGGGATGATATCATGGACAATGGGCATTCCATGGCTTTCCATTACTAGGCCTGAAAGGGTGATGGAATTTGACTCTATTATCTGCCCCTCTCTTATGATATCTATATCAGAAAGTGCCCTGTGGTTTAAAAGCTCTGTCCCTGTGGGGATGATAGTCACAACAGGCCTTCTTCTAACAGGTATGCGAATGATACCAGCGGAAATAAGGGCTCCCATGTCATAGGGTCTTATCATGTGGTTCTGTGGTAAAAGTAGCTGGGTAGCAACTATATCCTCACCCACCTTGCGTACATTCTGCCAGGGGTATGCAGGGGAGTTTATCTCAAGGGTCTCATCATCTAACTGATGGAGCTTTTCCACCATTATTACTGCATTGTATCCTGCTGGCATCGCATGACCTGTGTTGATCCAGACGGCATCACTGCCTGCTTTAAGTGTCATGGGATTTTTTTCTGTGGCGACATATGTATCCTCTGCCCTGACCGCAATGCCGTCCATTGCCGCAGCATGGTATGATGGGGCTGAAAGCCTTGCAAATACAGGCTCTGCGGTCACACGGCCCAGGCTATGATCAACATCAATGATTTCAGGCGGGCTCTTTCTGCCCGCCCATCTTTTAAAAAATATCGACCTTGCATCCTCTAACGTCTTCAGATCAAGGTATACATTCCTCTTCATGAAATACTCCGGAGAATCCTTAAACAACTAAAAACAGATTTAATTATCTAACCATGAAAGCCATCCGGTCAGTTGTTGAAGAGCATAACATCAACAACCTGACCCTGATAAACCCCTTCAGAGTTTCTCTCTATCCTGACCAGACCATGTGCATCAACCAGCGTGGAGATCAGACCTGACTTGCCAAAAACCGGTGTGGCCATAAGCTTTCCGTTATCATCTTTTTCTAACCTGACCCTTATAAAGTCATCCCGTCCACTTTTTGATTCTATGTTCCTGCTGATAAAAGCCTTAATGCTTCTGTTAAATTCCAGTTTATCCGTGTCTCTGCCAAGAAGCCTTTGTATTAACTCCTTTAAAAAAACCTCTGCTATCACCATTGCAGAGGCTGCATGCCCTGGAAGGCCAAACACCGCACGGCCCCCAACCTTTGCTATTATTGTTGGCTTGCCAGGGCTTATGGATACACCATGGGCAAGGAGCTCCATATGATCAAAAGACTCCAGTACCTTGAGTGTCATATCCCGTGTGCCTACAGAGCTTCCTCCTGATATCCAGACTGAGTCTGCACAGGCAAGCCCTTTTTCCACACGCATTTTGAGCTCCTGAAAATCGTCCCTGCATAAATCCAGTATAACAGGCTCTGCCCCCTGCTCCAGGCAGAAGGCGCCAAGCGTATACCTGTTTATATCCCTTACCTTTCCAGGCCCCGGAACCGTTTCAGTGGGGACAATTTCATCCCCTGTAGAGATAATGGCAACCCTGGGCCTCCTGAATACGGTGATCTCCCTTATGCCCAGACCAGCAAGCAACCCTATATCCTGTGGTCTCATTTTTCTTCTGGCATGAAATGCTGTTGCGCCTCTTTTAATATCATCCCCCGGGGATATCACATTTTCAAGCGGGGATATGGCGCGGGAGACCTCTATGGTGTTTTTATCAAGAATATTGCAATATTCCAGCATTACCACCCCGTCAGCCCCTTCAGGCATCATACCGCCTGTGGAGATCCTTACTGCCTTTCCGCGGGAAAGCTTGATACGGGGGACATCGCCCATTAAAACCTCTCCCTCTATTTTAAGGAACGCTGGCATACTCTCTGTTGCTCCAAATGTGTCCTGCGCCTTAACAGCATACCCATCCACTGATGTCCGGTAAAACCCGGGCAGATCTTCAGTTGATATGATATCTCTGCTCAAGTAGAGGCCCGTCGCATCGGAAACAGGAACTGTCACCTCCTCAACCGGACCAAAACCCCTTACTATTTCAAGGGCATCTTCTGTTGTAATTACCTTAAAAAACAATATGTTACCACCTCAATTGATTATCTGTTCAAACAGGACATTACATCTGTTATAAACCAGACATTGGATTATTTCAGGTTAGACATAACACATAGTTAAATCTGAAACAATATTTTTCATTTTTATTATGCTTATTTAGATATATATACATCTGAACCAATAAAAACACCCTGTAAACATTTATTTACAGGGTGTTATGGATATCTTTGTGTTTTACTTGTCAGATAATGCGGCTATGCCGGGCAGGATTTTACCTTCAAGGTATTCAAGTGATGCGCCACCCCCTGTTGATACATGGGAGAGCCTCTCTTCAACGCCAAATTTTTTTGCAGCAGCAGCGCTGTCTCCTCCACCCACCACTGAGACAGCAGAGGAGTCGGCTATGCCTAATGCTATCCTTTTAGTACCCTCAGCGAATTCATCCCGCTCAAACATGCCCATTGGCCCGTTCCACAGGATCGTACCTGCCTTCTTTATTTTGGAGAGGAATAATTCTATGGTTTTTGGGCCGATATCAATACCTAAATATCCATCCTTAATATTCTCATCTGAGGTTGTAATAACACTTTTCGGGTTATCAAAACTGTCACATGCAATGTGATCCTTGGGCAGCAAAAGCTCCACTTTACCCGCCTTATCAAGGATGGTTCTCGCCAGATCAAGCACCTCCGGTTCATATCTTGATGAACCTATTTTAATTCCCTTTGCATATAAGAATGTATAGGCCATTGCTCCACCGATTAGTATTACATCCACCTTTTTGAGCATATTCTCTATCAGGGGTACCTTATCTGATACCTTGGCGCCCCCCAGGATAAGAACAAAAGGCCTTTCAGGGGCGCTTGTCACCTTTTCAAAATACTCTATCTCCTTTTTAACCAGAAACCCTGATACTGATTCAAGATAATGGGTAATGCCCTCTGTAGAGGCATGCGCCCTGTGACAGGTGCCAAATGCATCATTTACAAATATGTCACCAAGGCCTGCAAGCTCCTTTGCAAACCCTGGATCATTTTTTTCCTCTTCCTTATGAAACCTTAAATTTTCAAGCAGAACAACATCCCCTGATTGCATTTTATTCACAATATCATTGACTTCAGGGCCAATACAGTTATCCGGTTTTTTAACCGGTCTTTTTAAAAGCTCACCAAGTCTGCGTGCAACAGGGATAAGTCGCATCTTTTCATTGACCTCGCCCTTTGGCCTCCCGAGATGGCTCATCAGTATTACCTTTGCACCCTCTCTTATGGCATATTCAATAGTGGCAAGGGACTCCCTTATCCGGTTATCATCCGTAATATTCAGACCATCATCAAGGGGAACATTAAAATCTACCCTTATCAAAACCCTTTTATTCTTAATATCCACATCTTTAATGCATTTTTTGTTCATTTTATCACCTCTTCATTAATTAACATTGATAATAATTAAATACCATTGTTAATACAATTTATAAATACATTGCATATAACGGCTAAACTGGATAAGATATCTCCATGAGATATACTATACAATGCCAGGGAATAATATGTCTATCCTATTTGCTATTATAATAATATTCTCCTTTTTTATCGGGGCCATCCCCTTTGGGCATATTATCAGCCGTTTGGCAGCAGGGGTAGACATATCCCGAAGGGGAAGCGGCAATATCGGTGCTGCAAATGTCGCCAGGGAAATCGGGATAAGATGGGGGGTCATTACCCTCATACTTGATATATTAAAGGGTTTTATACCCCTAATGATCTGCATGAAGATCCCCGTGCAATACCACAATATCTTTCTGACCCTTCTCTCCCTTGCTCTCATTTTGGGGCATATCTATTCCCCCTTTTTAAGGTTTAAGGGCGGCAAAGGTGTTTCCACAGGGTTTGGCATATTTCTGGCCCTTTCACCGGTACCCGCAGTAATCTCCTTCTGTATCTTTCTAATAACTGTTTACCTATTTAATTACATATCCCTTGGATCAATAGCCGGGGCATGCTTTATGCCTGTTATATTGGCCCTGATGGATAGGCCTGCCCATTTCATTGTTATCGCCCTGCTTACAGCATTATTGATACTTGTGGCCCACAGTGAAAATATTATCAGGATAATCACAGGGGCTGAAAGGAGATGGCGAAACTGATTATGAAAGATGCTCCAGCAGCCTTTCAAGCTCCTCGTCCGAATAAAAAAATATGTTTATCTGCCCCTTTTTGCCCTGCCTCTTGATCTCTACCTTTGTGCCCAGCGCCCTTTTTAAACCATCAGCCAGTGTATCTATATAGTATTCATCCTCGCTCTTCTCCTTTTTCACCGGCTTTTTTGTGGCAGCCTTCTTTATAAGGTTCTCTGTCTGCCTTACTGAAAGCTCCCCCTTTATTATGATATCCCTGTAACTCTTCTGTTCACCTGGTGTCTTTAACCCGGCAAGTACACGTGCATGACCCATTGTAAGGTTTCCATCTATCACATCCTTCTGCACATCCAGGGGCAGAGAGAGCAGCCTTAACAGATTCGCGATGGTTGACCTGTCTTTACCCACCCTCTGGGCAAGCGTCTCCTGGGTGGTATTTGAATTCTCAAGCCATCTTTGATATGCCTGCGCCTCTTCTATAGGGTTGAGATCCCTTCTGTGGATATTTTCTATAAGGGCAAGCTCAAGTGACTCTATGGGGGTTGTCTCCTTCACAACAACAGGAACCGTTTCAAGGCCCGCCCTCTGGGCAGCTCTCCAGCGCCTTTCTCCGGCGATAAGCTGGTACCCATTACCGTTTTTACTTACAAGTATAGGGGTGATAATACCCTTTTCCCTGATGGATCCTGCCAGCTCCTCAATAGCCGCATCATCAAAGTTCTGTCTTGGCTGCATCGGGTTAGGCTCAATAGCATCAACAGGACACTGAAAATACTCCCCGGATTTAACCACCTCCTTTTCCGTATCCTCTGCATCCGGTATCAATGCAGATAGACCTCTTCCTAATGCCTTTCTCTTAATCATTTTTTTCTCCCCTTTTTATTACCTCATTTGCCAGATCCAGGTAGCTCCTTGCCCCCCTTGACTGTGCATCATAAATAATGATTGGTTTCCCATAGCTGGGCGCCTCACTGAGGCGCACATTCCTTGGAATCACCGTATCAAAGACTGTACCCTTGAAATGCCCCCTCACCTCCTCCTGAACCTGCGCAGAAAGATTATTTCTTGCATCATACATGGTGAGAAGTATGCCGATTATCTTAAGATCCGGATTCAGGCTCTTTTTTACTGCCTTAAGGGTATCCAGCAGTTGACTAAGCCCTTCAAGGGCATAATATTCGCATTGAAGAGGGACAAGAACAAAATCAGAGGCAGTTATTGCATTTACCGTTAGAAAGCCAAGTGACGGCGGGCAGTCTATTATTATGAAATCATACTGATCCTTAACAGCATCAAGCCTCTTTTTTAACAGATACTCCCGATCATCCTCAAGATACATCTCCACCTCTGCACCAATAAGCTCTTTTGTCGCCCCCATAAGGCGCATACCGGGCATCTCCGTCTTTACAGCAGACATATCAACGCCGACAGAGCCAAGCATAAAGTCATAAAGCCCGGCCTTCAGAGATGACTTGCTGAATCCCAACCCTGTGGTAGCGTTTCCCTGGGGATCAGAGTCGATAATAAGCACCCTCTTCCCTATCTTTGCGATTGAAGCGGACAGATTAACAGCAGTTGTTGTCTTTCCAACCCCACCCTTTTGATTTGAAATGGTAATAACACAACCCATGAATTATAACTCTCCCTGTTTTGCTATTATATCTATCAAACACTGAACATCACCAGTCTTGTCAATACCAGGGGAAAAACCTCCTCTGCCCAAAGGCACATTAGCCAATATTTACCCAAGTCTTTATATACAGGACCCTGGCCTGATGGATTACCAAATAGTCTCAATGAAAGGTAAGCTGATAACACACTGTAAAAGTTTTGTATAGAAATTTCAGCCCCACGCCAGGTCATAACCCGTAGACCCACCTACTTATGAGCAATTGATCGCAAAAAAATGTTCCACGTGAAACACCCTGAAGGGGAAGATTATAATGTTCCACGTGGAACATTTTTGAAAACCCTATACCTTTAACAGGTAATTTTTTCCAACCTTAAGTAAATTTACCTTGGGAAAAAGTCCCAAATACAGGGAATAATAAGGGAATTTAGCGGTTTTTAGCCTCTTTTCATTTAGAATTGTATGCTACCCTTAAAAGGTACGCAATATATTGTGTTATCAAAAATAAAATAACCCCGAAAAGAATCTTTCATAATTACTGCTCTTCAACATAAACCCATTAAAAAGATATAACAGGCATCTATATCACCCTTTTCTTGCATTAAAATTCATCAAAAGCAAATGAAAACCTGCGCACTCTTTAAAATCATGATTGCGCAATATTCTATATATGTCCATATCATATTGTTTTTATTATGTTTTAAATAATTTCTACGATGTTATTTAAACCTGCAGAAAAAAAAGAACCTTCACCCTGATCCCCATCCTAAATAAAATTATTTTTTAAATTAAATATTTTTCTAATTATTTTTTAATCAAACATTAAAATTCCATAAGATGTTATTTGGCCGGGTAACCTCTTAAAATGAAGAGGAATATTTCATATACCCATTTTTCAATATAATATGGTTGTGTATATTTAAGAGATTTTTTATGTTTTTTTATCGAAATATTATTGCTTTCAGTTGTATTTCAAAGCATTTTAAAGATAATCAAAGAATCGTTTTTGTTTAATTTTATCTTAACAATATTTATAAATAGCCGAAGGGGTTGAATTCAATAAAAATTTCCACTCTTTTAAAAAACCCCTGCCTGTGAACACTTTTAGGTCTCAACATATTATTTTCTTTTTAATCAATCGGTTATAGCCTGTCAGAACATAATGAAAACATAAGTCATTCTCCTACCCCATTCGTTTTGACAGATATTAATGTTTATAAGATAAATGCCCGCGTCTTTATCGCCATGTCTTTTATATAAAATTAAATTCTATATGTTTTGGAGTAGAACATGAGCACATTGTTGGACGAATTAAAAAACCATGTAAAAGGACACATTTCTGAAAAGAGTTATTCGATGTGGATTAATCCTCTATCCCTGATCGATGAAAATGATGATGCTCTTGTTCTTGGCTGTCCCAACAAGTTTTCCATGAACTGGATCATGGAACACTATGGTGCTCTTTTAGAGGGGGGGCTCAAGCATCTGGGAAAAAGCTGCAACATTTCATTCAAGGTTGCTGCCACTGCAAGAAAAAAGAGGGAGGCGGACATGTTTCAGCCTTCTCCGCAGATGGATATCCCGAACATTGCCCTCAGGAGGGATAAGGGCAGGTTCCGGTTTAACAGGGAGTTTACCTTTGACAGGTTTGTTGTGGGCTCCTGTAATGAATTTGCCTATTCTGTCTCAAAGGCAATGGCATCAGGCGGTTCATGCTCTTATGATACCCTTTTTATGATGGCAAATACCGGGCTTGGAAAGAGCCATCTTTCACAGTCCATAGGTCATATGCTGCTTGATAACAACCCTGATGTGCGCGCCTACTACATTACAGCAGAAGACTTTGTTAATGAAATGATCTTCGCACTGAAAAATAACAGGATCGACGAGTTTAAAAATAAATACCGCCGCTCCTGTGACGTCCTTATGCTTGAAGAGGTGCATTTCTTAAGCGGAAAAGAAAAGATACAGGCTGAGCTTGGATACACACTTGATGCCCTGGCAAATGACAGAAAAAAACTGATTTTTACAAGCTCCATGCTCCCTAAAGACATACCTAACATGTCTAAAGAGCTTTCATCAAGGCTTACATCAGGGCTTATCACCACCCTTGATAAACCTGACTACAATACACGTGTAAAAATCATAGAAAAAAAAGCCTCTGAGAATAATCTTCTGCTCTCAGAAGAGATCGTTCATCTTTTTGCAGAAAAGCTTACCAAGGATATCAGGCAGATAGAAAGCGCCTTAAGGTGTTTCAAGGCAAAGGCCGACTTTATGAAGGTCAAGGCGGATATAGACCTGGCAAAAGAGGTGCTTAAATATCATATTACAGAACAGGGAGCTGTTTCACTTGAAGGCATAAAGAAGCTCGTATGTAAATATTATCAGATAGAAAATACAGTGCTTCCTTCAAAGTCCAGAAAAAAGATGCATGCCTATCCCAGAAATATGTATGTATATCTCTCACGCAACTATTCGGATGCAACACTGGAAGAGATAGGTAAATCTATAAACAGGAACCACTCAACAGTAATATATTCCTCCGAGGTAATAGAAAAGAAGATAAAGATAGATAAAAAGGTAAAAAACCAGGTAGACTTTTTAAGCCAGAAGATCAAGGAGTCTGCCTTATAAAAATCCTAACATAAGAAGTACAAAACCCTAACAACCCCCTAATATTTTGTTACGATAATAATTACGAACAAATAAGGGGGTTTTAATTATGGGTTTACTACAGAATGACAATTATATAGACAGGGTATATCTTGATATTATCTTTAATCTGGATGAGAAAAGGATGTGCTCTTCTCTTCTCCCCTGGGTATCACACAGCGCCAATGGATATTATTATCCGCTGATCCCTTTAATTATTCTTTTTGTTGACCCTGTTAATGCTCTTTCATTTCTTGTTTCAGCACTGTTAGCATTTGCTATTGAGCTTCCATCCTACAAGATCATAAAAAGATGCGTAAAAAGGTTCCGTCCTTATGAAGTAAATAAAAACATCAAGAACAGAATCATGCCGAGTGACAGGTTCAGCCTCCCATCCGGCCATACAGCTGCTGCCTGGGTCATTGCCATACTTGTTACCCTGCATTATCCGATCCTTATTATACCTGCGTTTATATGGGCGACACTGGTGGGAGTTTCCAGGGTATATCTAGGGGTCCACTATCCTACAGATATTTTTGCCGGGATTATCCTTGGGACATTAAGCGCTGTATCTTCCATATTAATAAAGGGGCAGATTTTTTAAATGAATATCCTGTTCGGTGTCCAGGCAACAGGGAATGGTCATATTAGTCGCTCCAGAGAGATCATACGCTGCCTTAAAGAAAAAAGACATACTGTCTCTGTGATTCTAAGCGGCCGTGATCCCGCCTTATTATGGGATATGGATGAGTTTATGCCTTATACCACATTTAAAGGTCTCACCTTTTCGACTTACAGAGGCAAAATCAGATACCTTGATACTCTAAAAAATTTGGATCTCAAAGGATTTTTTTCAGATGTTAACTCCTTTGATGTTTCAGGATTCGATATCGTAATCACCGATTTTGAACCGGTTTCATCCAGGATAGCAAAAAGACATCATATCCCATCAATAGGTATTGGCCATCAGTATGCCTTTTACTATGATATCCCGACAGCAGGGAAAACCCCTGTCTCCAACTATATAATCAGGAATTTTGCACCTTTGGACTATCCGGTTGGCCTTCACTGGCATCACTTTGGTCAACCCATACTTCCACCTGTTGTTCCAAGATTAAATGAAAATGTATCATCGATAGAAAACAAAATCCTTGTCTATTTGCCCTTTGAAGAACAGGAGGATATCCTGACCCTGATTACACCTTTCAAAAATTATGATTTTTTTGTTTACCATAAATTTGAAACCCCTTCGATTAATAAAAATATACATCTATGTCCATTCTCCAGAAATGGTTTTCTGAATGACCTTATTGAATGTAGCGGAGTGATTACCAATGCAGGCTTTGAGCTAGTAAGCGAAGCCCTTGCAACAGGTAAAAAGATACTGCTAAAACCCCTTGCAGGCCAGATGGAACAACTCTCAAATGCGAAGGCTATTACAATGCTTTCTCTTGGGCAGGCAATGAAAAGTCTGGACAGCCGCGAAGTAGAAACCTTTTTAAACCTGCCCCAGGCCTCTCCAATTAATTACCCTTATACTGCGGAGATAATAGCTGATATTATTGACTCAGGGGCCTGGGCAGATATGAACAGGTTTGTTAAAGAGGCCTGGGCCAATGTCAATATAGCCTCTTACGCCGCTGCATCATAATATGTCCGGTTTTCAGGGCAGAG
>CAZXUA010000150.1:0-11910 GCA_964643755.1 uncultured Desulfatiglans sp.
ATATTATCACGCACTTAATTTTTTAAACATGCCCAATAGCGAAAGTCGGGCTAAAAACAGTATGGGGTTTTTATTTATGAAAATAGATGGTCTGCCCTTGACATTGGTCAGACTCAACCAATTATGTCCAATGCCAAAACATGACCCTGGCTTTTCCCTTTAGAGATCAGGAAAGAACTCTTACTGATTGGTTCTTTGCTTCGTTCGCGAGTGTTTTATCAAGGGTTAACAAATAACCGCTGTTTCGCCTGGCAAGAACAAGATAGAACATATCATATACTGGTTTGCCGACCTTGCATCCTAACAAAAATGCCTCTTTGTATAATGTCCGGTCATCACAATATTCATCAGGCAGGTCTACAGCATATTCTATTGCCTTCTCACACTGCTCCAAAGGAAGGTTGCTAAATTTATAATACTTCCAAAATACATTGCTGACTTCTGCTATAAAAAGTCCAGGTGCCATTATCCAGTCAGATTCTGTCAGATAATTTTCAAAGGGCTTGCAGGAACTTCTCTGAAGGACAATTTCTATTGCAGCACTCGCATCAAGTACTATTATCAACGGTTTCTATCCTCCCTGATAAGTTTTACAGGATCAAGAAGGGTTGATTCATTACTTATTATTGGGGTTTCTTTTAATTTTTTCAGCAGGAATTCTCTTCTTTTTTTAGGATTTGTCTCTATATTCAGGCCTTTTGCCAGGGTGGCGACCGCCTGCTGAGCAAGACTCCTATTTTCCTTTTTTGCCTCTTCCTGCAGTTTAAGATATATTTGTTCAGGCAATTCTCTAACTTGTAAAGATGTCATATTTCACCTCACTTTTTATATTAATTCGGATTTTAATGCAATTTTCATCAAAATGCAAGCTGAAGGCATGTAATTTTGGTTTGTTAATTTCATAATATGGGGAAACTATGGGACGGAGGTGAAAAGGTAAATAAATTATTTTTGGAAGTTAACTCAAAATGTTATTGCCTTTTATGCCCTCCTTTAAAAGTGTTGCAAGATCATATTCAGTGCGAAGGTCATCAATGGTTTCTTCTTTGGATTTCTTTTCATATTCTTTGCGCTCCTTTCGGTTAAGTTCCCGTGCGCTTATGATGCGGGCATTTTTGCCTCTATCCATATTCGCAAATATTTAAAATCGACCTGATGAAGATATTTCGATAGTTATATCTGTCCTCCTATTCGGAATGGTCCGGATCATATATAGTTATATGTAATTCGCTATTGAAAATTGTTACAGCTTCACTGAAAGAAACATGATGCTTTTTGAGATTCTTTTTTGCTTTATCAATATCCCATTAGAAATTGATCATGTATTGCCTGTATTTGCCTTGTGTTATAATTTTTATTTAAACTTACTAAAAACCGATAAAAAAAATCAAAGTATTTCAATGTCTCATTCAGGCCTGATAGGGGATAATTTTCTATCCAAGTCTTCTTTGATATACTCGGTAAAGGATCGTTTAATTGCTGACCAAACTGGCATCCATTCTGGATTAGTAATAACTTTTTCGGAATAGACTCCGAATTAGTCAATATTTTTCATTTGAATAGGAGATGCCTATTTAAGGATTATGCAAAAAAAAGGTATTTATACTTGAAAACAGCCTGGGTAAAAATTAATATAGAGCTAATTTTTCTGGTTTTGTCGATCTATTGATAACTATCGGGTATGTTTTTTGATGTAGGACACTGATTAAGAATAATATGTCTTCCTCTTCGTTTTATTTGCTTGGGTATCAAACAGCAGTAAATATTCCGTATCAGGAGATGATACGCAGGTTTCAGGATGAATATGCTACACACCGAAAAAGAATTGGAAAAGAGAATCAAAGAGCTTGAAACCCTTCTTCAAAATGAAAAAGAAGATAATATCCGGCTGCTTGAAGAGCTTGAAGAGTTAAGGCGGATCAGGACATATTATAATACCCTGATGCAGAACACTGAAGACTATATTCTGATATGTGACAGTAATGGTGTGTCTCAGGCATTTAATGCAAAATATAAACAAAGGGGAGAAGAGCTTTTAAATATTGAAATAAAGCCCGGGATGCAAACCCATAGACTTTCGGGTAACGCTGAGGCAATAAAATACTGGGATTCTTTACAGGAAAGGGCGTTAAAGGGGGAGCAATTTATTGCGGAATACAGTGATGAAGAGAGGGATATCTATTTTGAGACCCTGTTCTCTCCCATTAAGGAAGGTGAAAAGGTAACAGGTTTTACTGAGATCACCCGTAATATCACAGCGCGTAAACGCATAGAAAAGGCATTACAGGAAAGTGATGCATTCAGCTCAAGCCTGCTTGAATTTTCTCCAACTGCAATAGTGGTCTACAACCCTGATACCTCTATAAGGTATGTAAACCCCTTTTTTGAAAAACTAACAGGTTTTTCATCCATGGATGTCCTTGGGTTAAAACACCCCTATCCGTGGTCGGTTGATGATAAAAAATATGGCTCAATAGAGAAAAGACAGAAGGAGGGGGTAAAAAGGGGTGAACGCGAATACAGGAAAAAAAATGGCGAACACGCCTGGGCAGAGATAGATGTTACCCCCATTTATAGAGAAGGTGAACTGGTTTATTCACTCGGCACATGGATTGATATCAGTGACAGGAAAAATGCGGAGCAGGAAAAGGAGAAGCTCCAGAAACAGCTTCAGCAGGCGCAGAAGATGGAGGCAATCGGCAACCTGGCTGGCGGCGTTGCACATGACTATAACAATATTTCAAGCGTAATAATGGGTTATGCTGAACTGGCCTTAACAGCAGTTAAACCGGACGACCCTCTTCACGGTTATATAAGCCACATACTGGATGCCTCAAAGCGGGCGGCTGACATCACAAAACAGCTGCTTGCCTTTGCGCGTAAACAGCCCATTGCGCCAAAGGTGCTTGACCTTAATAAAACCATAGAGGGCATGCTTTCCATGATCAAACGTCTGATAGGCGAAGATATTGATCTGGCCTGGATGCCGGCAAAAGAGACCTGGCCCGTTAAAATTGACCCTGCGCAGCTTGATCAGATACTGGTAAACCTGTGTGTTAATGCGCGGGGTGCAATAGAAAATGTCGGCAAAGTCACTATCGAAACAGCGAATATAGTATTTGATGAAGATTACTGCTCTAACCATCTGGGATTTAAGAGCGGGGAATATGCAATGTTTGCTGTAAGTGATGATGGTATCGGGATGACGGTCGAACAGCAGGAAAAGATATTTGAACCCTTTTTCACAACAAAGGATGTCGGAAAGGGAACCGGGCTCGGCCTTTCAACCATATACGGGATTGTAAAACAGAACAATGGCTTTATTAATGTCTACAGTGAACCGGGTAAAGGCTCCACCTTCAGGATATATCTCCCCAGAGAAGAAAACGCCCAGCCCGTTAAAACTGTTGAAAAAAAGGTAACAACTCCCTCTTCTGGCCATGGTCAGACAATAATGGTTGTTGAGGATGATAATGCCATCCTGGAACTTATTGAGATGATACTTGAAAGACTTGAATATAATGTTTTGTCAGCCTCAACCCCTAAAAAGGCTGTAATCCTTGCAGAAGGGTACAAAGGGAAGATTGATCTGCTCATTACAGATACAGTGCTGCCGGAGATGAACGGACGTGAACTTGCAAATGAACTGTGTAAACGGGATAAGGATCTCAAGGTGCTTTTCATGTCAGGTTATACGGCAAATGTTATTATTCATAGAGGGGTGCTTGATGAGGGCATTAACTACATAGGCAAACCCTTTTCGCTTGAGGCCTTTGCAACCAAGGTAAAAGAGGTGCTGGAGAGTTAAGAATAGATATGATCAGTCACCTATATGCAGAATCCGGATGATATCTGCCATCAGTTCATCACTGTCAAATGAAAAGGATACAACACCCCTTTTCACCTCAAAGGACTCCAGATTGCAGCAATACTGTTCAGCCACCTCGTTAAGCAATTCACGAAAGCTCTCTGCAACCGGGTGCTGGGGGTCATTTACATCCTTAGAAAACATATCTACTTCAATAATACCCATATCTGATTCCTTTTTTCTGTAATGGCTGAAGGGTATCAGATAAAGAGAATGAAAACAAGCATACATAAATCAAAATTTAATATTGACAATTCAATCGCTTATGTTAGCTTAACCGCCTACTTATTATCTGACTTAACCTTTATACGGAGATAGTTGAACTCCCTGCACAGGGTTAAGAATCAGATTTTTAAGATTACAGATCAGCATAGTCCTGATCTCATGCATAATCTGGAATAAGGAGAGATAAAAAATGAAGGTTTTAGTAAGCGATACCCTTTCAGAGGTGGGATTAAAGATTTTCAGGGAAGCGAAAGACATTGAGCTTGATTACAAGACAGGTCTTCCCCCGGAAGAACTAAAAAAGATCATCGGGCAGTATGACGGGCTTGCCATAAGAAGCGCAACAAATGTAACTGCTGATATTATTAATGAGGCTACAAACCTCAAGGTAATAGGCAGGGCCGGCATCGGCCTTGACAATGTGGATATCCCGGCTGCAAGCCGCAAGGGCATAGTAGTTATGAATACCCCTGACGGCAACACCATCACAACCGCTGAACATACCATATCCATGATTATGTCCCTTGCTAGGAACATACCCCAGGCGACTGCATCACTCAAGGCAGGGAAGTGGGAAAAGAATAAACTTGAAGGAAGGGAGCTATTCAATAAAACCCTGGGATTAGTGGGGGCAGGTCATATAGGTCAGATAGTTGCAGACAGGGCACAGGGCATGAAGATGAAGGTAATCGTTTATGACCCTTATCTTAAACCCGAGATAGCGGAAAAACTCTCAATAGAACCTGTATCATTTGACGAACTCCTTAAACGGTCTGATTTTATCACCATTCATACACCCAAAACCGAGGAGACAACAAACCTTATAAACAAAGATACAATCGCAAAGATGAAAAAGGGGGCCATGGTCATCAACTGCGCAAGAGGCGGTATCATTAATGAAAAAGACCTCTATGATGCGCTCAAGTCAGGTTACCTTGGTGGTGCGGCAGTGGATGTCTTTGAAAAAGAGCCCCCGGGAATGATACCACTTATGGAGCTCTCCAATTTCATATGCACCCCTCACCTTGGCGCATCTACATTTGAGGCACAAGAAAATGTGGCAAAGGATGTCGCTGAGCAGATTGTGGACTTCCTCCTGAACGGTACAGTAAAAAATGCTGTTAATGTGCCTTCTGTAAGTTCAGAGCTTATGTCTATCCTTAAGCCATATGCAACACTCGTGGAAAAGATGGGGATATTCCATACACAGCTTGCAGACAGCAGCATAGATGAGGTGCATATCAACTATTCTGGCAAGGTGGCTGAATATGATGTAAAACCCCTTACCTCTGCGGCCTTAAAGGGGCTCCTTACCCCGATACTCAAGGATGATGTTAATTTTATAAATGCATCATTTATCGCCAAAAACAGGGGTATAAAGGTTATAGAATCCAAATCAAATACCTCAGAGGATTTTGCAAGCCTGATCTTTATCAGGGTTAAATATCGTGATGGTGAAAACGTTATTTCAGGGACAATCTTCGGCAACACAATGCCAAGGATACTTCGAATCAATGATTTCTATCTTGAGGCAATACCTGAGGGGCATAACCTTCTTCTCCATAATCTTGATGTGCCTGGTATAATAGGCAGGATCACCACCACAATGGGTGATAACGGGATTAATATAGAAAGAATGGCTGTGGCGCAGGATAAAACCAATAAAAGAAATGTAATTCTGCTTGCCACGGATGCACCGATCAATGACAGTATCTTGAAAAAGCTTGGAAATCTGGAAAATGTATTTTCAGTAAAACGAATAGAATTATAAAAGGAGCATGAAAATGGAAACAGAGGGCAAGGGATTTACAGTAAAAGACAGGAGATCCTTTGGGGAAGAGGGTGATTTGAAGGAGACAAAACAGGCGGAAAAGGAGGCTTCTGAAACAAAAGAGGAGAAAAGGCCGAAGGCTGAACCCAAGGCGCCTCCCCTGCCGGAGGTCAATTTCAACTCTTTGATTTTCAGCCTGAGTTCATCAGCCCTTTTGGCGCTGGGAGAGATTGCTGACCCCCAGACAGGGGAAAAGAGGGAAGATCTCCCAATGGCAAAGCATTCAATTGATATTATCTCCATGCTCAAGGATAAGAGTAAAGGAAACCTTGACAGTGAGGAGCAGAAATTTATCGATGGTATGCTTACTGACCTGAGGCTCAGGTATGTAAAGGCTGTAAACAGCAAAAAATAGGTTGATATATTACCTGTTTTTTACCAGGCTTATCTCCAGACACCCATAAAAAAGGGGGAGATATCTAAAAAACCGGACAGGGCAGAGGAGATAATCCACCCTCTGCCCTGTTTTATTGAAGCAACCCGAAGGAGTAGGAATAATTGAGGGAGAGATCGATCAGCATAAATGCCCCTGCAAAGATCAATGCACGCCTTGAAATAACAGGTAAAAGGGCTGACGGGTATCATGACCTTTTTTCAATAATGGTGCCTGTAGAGCTGTTTGATCATATCGATATAAGGATCAATGACTCTGGGCAAATAGCACTTAAAAGTTCAGGATTTTTAGTCCCTGAAGACCCTTCAAACCTTGTTTACAGGGCAGCAAAACTTTTTTTAAAAAGGGCAAAAATTGAAAAAACCGGGGTCGAAATAATTTTAAGTAAAAAGATACCGGTGGCTGCAGGTCTTGGCGGGGGCAGCAGCGATGCGGCATCCACCCTTCTTGCGCTTAATGAGCTTTATTCATTTCCAATCATTGAAAATGAGCTGCTTCAGCTTGCATTATCATTAGGTGCGGATGTGCCCTTCTTTATCAGGGCTGCACCTTCCATTGCGACAGGCGTTGGCGAGATAATTGAACCCATTGATAACTGGCCCCTATACTGGTACCTGATAATCACCCCTCCGATTGAGGTATCAACTGCATGGGTCTATCAGAACTATAAAATGGAGTTGACATCAAATCAATATGACTATATAAGAAAAAGTTTGAAAAATGGTGATATTATCATCAGTGATATTTTAAAAAACGACCTCGAAAAGGTTACCTGTACAAGCTTTCCTCTTATTTCTACGCTAAAAAGAAGAATAATGGATACAGGTGCTGAAGGGGCCATGATGTCGGGCAGCGGGCCCTCTGTTTTTGGTGTATATAAATCCCGTGAAAAAGCGGTTATTGCCATGGAACAATTTGCATCGGATGATCTGAGGCATATTAGTGTAGCAAGAGGATTTATAAAAAAAGCTGTCTGATTATTGTATTGGGGTGTCGTCAAGCGGTAAGACACGGGCCTTTGGAGTCCGCATTCGGAGGTTCGAATCCTCCCACCCCAGCCATTAATAGCGGTAATTTATCTTATTTAAAGGGAGTATTGCAGATTATCATGAAGGTATTCGGTGGAACATCAAACCCGGTATTGACCCAGGAGGTATGTAATTACCTGGGCATAGAACCAGGGAAAATTACAGCAAAGACATTCAGTGATGGTGAAACACAGATAGAGATCCATGAAAATATCAGAAACAGGGATGTATTTGTAATTCAGTCAACCTGCACACCGGTAAATGATAACCTGATGCAACTTCTTATAATCATGGATGCCCTTAAAAGGGCCTCTGCAAAACGTATAACAGCGGTAATCCCCTATTACGGTTATGGACGTCAGGATCGCAAGGTAAAGCCAAGGGTGCCCATATCCGCAAAACTTGTAGCTGACCTTATTACCACCGCCGGTGCAGACCGTGTTATCTCCCTTGATCTTCATGCAGGGCAGATACAGGGCTACTTTAACATACCAGTGGACAACCTCTTTGCAGCACCGCTGCTGTTAAAATATATGAAAAGTCATTTTAGCGATAATCTTGTTATCGTTTCACCTGATGCTGGCGGTGTGGAAAGGGCCAGGGCATTTGCAAAAAGGCTCTCAGCTTCGCTTGCCATCATAGATAAAAGAAGAGATGCCCCGAATGTTTCAGAAGCCATGAATATAATAGGCGAGGTTGATGGTAAAACGGCCATTATCCTTGACGACATGGTTGACACAGCAGGCACGCTGGTGCAGGGAGCTGCCGCACTTAAAAAAAGGGGGACAAAAGAGATCTTTGCATGCTGTACGCACCCTGTTCTATCAGGCCCGGCAATTGAAAGGCTTGGAAATTCAGAGATAAATCAGCTTGTGGTTACAAACACTATCCCTCTGAGCGAGGCATCTAAAAAGTGTTCAAAGATCATGGCGCTATCAGTAGCTGAGTTAATCGGAGAGGCGATAAGAAGGATATACTATTCACACTCAGTAAGTACTTTGTTTGTATAATATTAGAGAAACGTTCCAACAGGTGCGCTTCTATTATTGTGTTTTTGTTATAAAGTTAATAAACCCTATTTAACCGGGAAGTAAATATTAAGGGCATATTGGCCCTGCCAAGGAGGATAAAATGGAACAATACCAGTTAGCTGTAAAGGTAAGGGATACCAGGGGTAAAGAGGCAGCTAAAAAGATGAGAAAAGAGATGAATATACCGGGCATTTTTTACGGGGCAAACTCCGAGCCTGTTATGGTCAGTTTTAAAGACGGAGATCTTCGCAGGATACTAAAAAATGCCGCCAGTAAAAATATTATCATGAAGCTACAGATAGAGAGCGGTAAAGGCACTGACTCCAAACTGGTTATTCTAAAAGAGCTGCAATCAGACCCGCTGAAGGGATCATATGTGCATGCAGATTTTTGCGAGATTTCAATGAATAAGGAACTTACGCTCAATGTTCCTGTTGTGCTGGTCAATACACCTGCCGGTGCCGCTCTTGGCGGGGTACTCCAGGCCGTACGTCGCGAACTCACAATTAAATGTCTGCCTGACAAGGTTGTAGAAAAGATAGAGATTGACGTATCAGGCCTTGGTATAGGTGACTCATTGCATATCAGGGATGTTGTTTTCCCTGAAGGCATTACCTCTGCCCAGGAAGGTCATCTGACCGTGGCAGTCGTAAATGCCCCGGCAGCAGCAGAGAAGGTCGCACCTGGTGAAGAGGGTGAAGAGGGTGAAGAGGCAAAGGCAAAAGAGGCTGAAAAAAAATAAGTGACTTTTAAGTGGACTTGATCGTTGGCCTAGGAAATCCCGGCAGAAAATACTCCCATACCAGGCATAATATAGGTTTTATGGTAATAGATTACATGTGCCGGAATATGGGGGTAAAGCTTAAGAGCCGCAGATTCCATTCAAAAAATGCTGTTGTGGAAAAATATGGGAGGGAAGTGATAATCCTGAAACCTGCCACATACATGAATCTGAGCGGAATATCCGTAAAGGACTGCGCTGATTATTATCATATAGAGAGTGATCACATACTGGTAATACATGACGACCTTGACCTGCCATTAGGGCGCATCAAGGTCGTAAGCCATGGCAGCGCAGGCGGGCATAGAGGCATAAAATCCATAATTGAAAATCTTTCAGAAACCGCTTTTCCAAGGATAAAGATAGGTATAGGAAGACCTGAACAGGGCGAACCAGTTGAAGAATTCGTGCTTACCCCCTTTTACGCCCACCAGAACGAATTGGTAAAAAAGGTAATCGATTTATCGTACAAGGCCTGTGACCTTTTTCTTGCTGATGGAATAATAAAGGCCATGAACGTTATCAATTCAAAAAAAGGCAATGATATGATGGAGGATATCAACGAATGCCGGGTTTAACCAGTTTGGCCCCATTCTTTGGTATAATAAGCCTGATAATAGCATGGTTCACATATGCCTATGTCAAAAAACAGCCAAAAGGGAATAACAGGATACAGGAACTGGAAGAAATGATCCATGAAGGGGTTATGGCATTTCTGATAAAGGAATACTCCATTCTGGTTGTTTTAATTGCTGTCTTATTTGTAATCCTCTGGCTTATCCTGCCGGGCTGGCAGACCTCTGTTGCCTTTGTATCAGGGGCACTATGCTCAATAACTGCCTTTTATTCAGGTATGACAGCCTCTATAAGAGGAAACTCAAGAGTAGCCGAGGCCGCAAACAGATCAGGACATTTAAAGGCTCTAAATACTGCATATTTTACAGGGGCAGTAATGGCACTTTCTATCGTTGGCCTTGGACTTCTGGGTACAGGCATATGGTTTTTCATATATGGCAATGACCCAAAACAAATAGGCTGCATCACCGGATTTGCTTTGGGAGCTAGTTCAGCAGCCATCTTTGCCCGTGTAAGCGCGGGTATATTTTCAAGGGCCACTACCTCTGGCACTGATATCGCATGCAGGGTTGAGGCAGGTATCCCCTGTAATAACCCGAGAAACCCAGGGGTTATTGCAGGTTTTGTCGGAAAGAGTGCTGGCAATATCGCCGGAATGGGGGCTGACATATTTGAATCATTTACATCTTCAATAATTGCAGCCATTATTATTGGCGCCACCCTTGCAGTTACTCATGATCTAATCGCCCGGCTCCCTCATATCGAATCTTTGGTTAAAGAAGAGGCGATAATGGCTGTCAGACTCAAATATATGGCAATGCCAGTACTTATAGTTATAGCAGGGCTACTGAGTTCAATAGCTGGTCTGTTTTCCATAAAAATCTTTAGAAATTCAGATAAGGCATTATCACGACGGTATATGATATTTTTTGCAGCAGGGATCTTTCTTATTATTACATCTGTCATAACAGCAGTTTTCAGGATGCCTTTTGGTGTCTTTTTGGCACTCTTTTCCGGATTGGCATGCGGGATAATAACAGGTCTCTCAGCCGGATATTACACCTCAGGAGATCGGGCAAGCTATATTGCAGGGCAAAGCAAGAGAGGTTCAGCATCTGTAATAATAGCCGGTATGGCGACAGGCATGTCATGGTCATATATCCCGTTCCTCTGTATCTGCGCAGCCACATTTTTTGGATACATGGCCTCAGGTGCATACGGCATGGCCATCTCTTCTGTTGGTATGGTCTCTATAACGGGCATCACTATGACGCTCTACAACTTTAGCCCCATGGCAGACAATGCTCATGGCCTGGCTGAAATGGCAGGGTTTGATCCTGAAGTTAGAGGTATTACTGGATATCTTGAGACCCCAGGAAAAAGAACAACATCTGAAGGGATGGTTTTTACCACATGCTCAGCAGCATTAACATCACTTGCCCTTTTTGCTGCCTTTATCCAGTCTATACAGGCGGCGCACCCAACAATGGCTGAACTTGTATTTGACATTAAAACTCCCCCTGTTATTGCAGGTATATTTATAGGTGCCCTGGCGCCGATCATATGGGCATCTCTTATAATAAGATCTACTGAGAGGGTCGCCTTATCTGTAGATAAAGAGATCAGACGCCAGTTCATTGAAATCCCCGGGCTTCTTGAAGGCAGGATAGGGGTAAAGGGAGAAGCTCAAATATGTGTTTCCCTGACAGCATCCTCAGCCCTGAAAGAGATGCTAATGCCCTGTTTAACTGCCATAATAACACCTGCAGCCATAGGATTTTTACTGGGTCCTTTGGCCCTTGGAGGCACCCTTATCGGTTCAATAGTTATGGGGACATTACTTTCCATTTTCATGTCAAATACCGGAGGGGTATTGGAAAATGCAAAAAGATATATAGAAACAGGCAAGGTAGGAGGAAAAGGGACAGATAACCATAAAGCCGCAATAGTCGGGTTTACTGTTGGCAGTATATTCAGGGATACCTCTGCCCCGGCCATTAATATACTTATAAAATTCATGTCAGTTGTTTCACTTGTTATGGCACCGATTCTTCCAGTGGCAGGCCTTTTCCAGTAAAGCCCATTAATAATTTATCATAATTCACCCGCACTCGAATGGTTAAAAAAAGACAGAAAAATATAACAGTAACGATCAGGATTATTTTATTGCCATCTT
>CAZXUA010000151.1:0-11809 GCA_964643755.1 uncultured Desulfatiglans sp.
CCTATGTGATGTTATGGCATAAACTTCATCTCAGATTGAATCCCGGTGTTGCTTTGTAGTAATAACCAATCGCGGGGAGAAAATGGAATAACGGCTTTTTTTCAACAGGATCAAGATGCCGTGCAATAACCCTGTCATAAACCAGCGTATAGAGAACCCCTCCCCTATTTTCCCTGACCCCGCATATGCCTCTCGAATTTTCCGGTATATGGCAATTGTGATTGCATAAATTACATATGACCTTTTTATCTGTAAGTTTTTCATAAAGCATGGCCTCTTTCATTTTTTGTGCCTCCATCTTTTATTTGCTGTGACTGATATGAACCCCTTCTATTGCAGGCCTTTTTGCCCCTTTGATCTCTTCCTTCAGAGAAAGGTTATCGGTTTTATATCGATAGTTTAGTGTAACGTAGATACCGATCAGATAACCAAAAGGCAGATAACTGATACCGGGTATCTTGGGTTTAGCAGTCTTTCTGAAAGAACCTGTAAACAGAGGCAGGCTTTTCCACTCTACCTGAACCGGGCCATAAGCCCTGTTCAGAGCCCTTTTTATCTCCCATATATTGTATGTCTTCATTCCTGAAAACAGCCCTTTTCTGAAGATACCTTTTATCTTTTGCCAGCGGATGTAGCAGGAGATGCTGTTGAAAAAGACAATAAATATTCCCCTTTTAGCAACCCTTCCCGCCTCCTCCAGGGCCGGAAGCGGATCATCCAGAAATTCAAGGGTGTTTATAAGAAAGGCAAGATCAAATTCATTATCTTCATATGGCAGATCCTCTGCATAGCCCTTTTTCAGCTCACACCTGTCGCCAAGCCGGTTTTTTGCAATAGTAAGCATGTATGGCGATGCATCTATACCTGTAAGGTTCATACCGTGTCTGCCTGCAACAAGAAGATGATTCCCTGCTCCACAACCAATATCAATAACCCTTTCATGCTTGAAGGGTCTCAGTGTTTCAGAGATCATATGCTCAAGAAAAAATTCCATGTGAAGACCTTTAGATGAGCTGCACCATTCTTCATAGACATTTGCAAGTTGGATATCAAAAATAATTCCCATGTGTGAAACCCGAAATTGTTAGAATACATTAATCTTTTTACCGGCTGGGTAAAGGATAAATCCTGTTAAACAGATGAAGATTAACCAAAATAAACAGGCAAGTCAAATGTTGATATGCAGGTAACCCTAGTTATTAATCATCCTTATCCGTTCAAAGGCAGGTTTAAATTCCTTCCATATTTCAAGACCGATCCTGTTCTGGGTATCTTTAATCTCATCAAGCGTTTCCTTTTCAGTAAGTGGATTGATAAGTACAGCACGCAGGACCACTATATTCTGGGGACGATAGATTGTCGATTCAAGGGTTGTCCTTGAAACAAATGTAGTATCATCCTTTCTTAATGCCCTGTGAAGCTTAATATTCAGGCTGTTGATCAGGCGGTTGGTTTTTTGTATTCTGGTTTCTGTCTTTTTTTCTTTTTTCCCGCTCTGCGTCCTGCCTTTTTTCCAGATTACTATCTGGTTTTGTACCTGCTCGGGTATAAAACGATAATTCAGGATAAAAAGTTCGGGGTTGTTCAGGGTTTCAAAATTACCGCACGAGTCAAGTATCTCTTTAAAATAATCTGTAGAATTCCTCGCATGCCTGAAAAGCAGACCGTATCCCTTGCTCCCTATAATTTTTAGCGAGGCCCAGGGTTTGAGGCATGCAAAAGGCCTTGATCCTTCAAGTGTAAACCTGCCTGTATCAACAGAGTTTTTTCTTATTATATATCTTGAGGAATGCTTGATATACCCCAGATCCTTTTCGCTTTTAAAAAGGGCAAGGCCCATACTTGCAGGACAATAGAGAAGCTTGTGTGAGTCAAAGGCCACAGAGTCTGCCTTTTCTATGCCTTTAAAAAGGGCCTTGTATTCATCTGCCAGCAGAGCAGGCCCACCCCAGCTTGCATCCACATGAAAATGGGTTGACGATTCCTGTGAGATATCAGCCAGGGCTTCCAGATCATCAACATTGCCGGTCTCAGTTGTGCCTGCAATACCTATTATAGATATGATCTTTGTACGGTCTTTACCCTTGCTTTTATTGATTTTTTTCACCCTCAGCAGCAGCTTTTTAATGTCTATACGGTTATTCATATCAACAGGTATGTTTATTACATTTGATTCGCCTATTCCTAGTATATTTGCCGCCTTTGTTATAGAATAATGACCCCTTGTGGATATGAGAATTACACCCCTTGAATAACCGTAATGCCTGAGCGCACTCACTGCTCCCGCCACTCTGAAACCGGGGAAATCACCATCTGGAGGAAATGCCTTTTCCCTTGCAACCATAAGGGCGGTTACATTTGAAAGGGTGCCATCCGATGTTACATTTCCAAGGGAAACCTTGGGGTTGTGTATGTTTTTTTCATAAAAGCCTGGCTTTTTATTATAGATCAGATTATGCACCCACGCCACAAGCTCTCTTTCCACAAAGCTTGATGCCCTTGCCGTTTCAATCTTCACCTGATTCTGGTTCAGGGCTGCAATGATCATCTCAAGCAGGATCATAAAATATGGAACGGCGCTTGTCATATGCCCGATATAATAAGGGTTTCCCACCTTTACAGAGTGGTCTATCACCTTTAATTTTATTTCGGAGAGGACATCCTTTATCAGCAGGGGGCTGTCAGGTATAGAGATTTCATTAAAAATATTGCTGAGATCAGGTAGCGTTGCGCTGCTGTGTATGCCCCCCTTTTCCTGGAAAAAATCATGTATGAGTTCGAGCAGTTCATGGCCGAATTCAACGAACTTATCAGCGGACTCTGGCATGATGAAAAGTTTTTTCAGATAATCAATGTTTGTTTTTATTTTTCTAACCTGATCCATCTCTTTCTATACCTGTTATATGGCGGTTGCCCTGTAAGCAGAAGTCGCCTATCATCTGTGCCATGTGAGGCTATTTCTGCAATTCTTTTATATCCTCAAGAAGATAGGCCAGACGATCAAGGGTCTCTTCACTCAGGTCATCTTCATTTTTCTTGAGGTATTTTTTAAGTTTGTTCAATTCATTTTCAATATCAATAATATTGTTATATGCCGGATGATAATAATCCTTGTGCGCCTCAGGAACAGTGATCTTCTCGCTTATCATTTCCCTCGGCTTCAGGATCAGTCTCTCCCTGTAAGATGGTATATGGACCTCAAAACCAAAGCTGCTTCTCATCTTATCTGCAAATATCTCACTTGAACTCTGTTCCCCGTGTATAACAAAAACCCTGGGTTTTGATTCCCTGAAATTACTTGCCCAGGAAAGGAGATCATTCTGATCCGCATGGGCTGAAAACCCGCCTATGGTAAATACCTTTGCATTAACATCGACGCTTTCTCCGAATATCTTTACTGATCTGGCACCGTCGACAATTTTTCTTCCGGTTGTTCCGTCAGCCTGGTACCCTACTATGACTATGCTTGCACCCTTCCTCCATAGATTATGTTTGAGGTGGTGTCTGATCCTTCCTGCTGTACACATCCCGTTTCCGGCAATCACAATTGCTGAGCCATGAGAATCATTAATGGCCATTGATTCTTTTGTTGCCGGGGTAAAACGCAGATTCTGCATGTCAAATGGATCAAACCCATCCTTGACTATAGCCATTGCCTCATCATCATAATATTTCCTGTTCTTTCGGAAAACCTGGGTTGCCTTTATTGCCAGAGGGCTGTCAATGTATATAGGGATATCGGGCAGTTCGCCATTCCGCTGGAACTCGCCAAGTATGTAGATAAGTTCCTGTGTCCTTTCTACCGCAAAGGCGGGTATTATTACCTTTTCTTTATTGGAAACCGCATGTTTGATAGCAACCATAAGTTCAGCCTTACTCTCTTCAAAAGATCGGTGCAGCCTGTTTCCATAGGTAGATTCTATAAAAAGATAATCGGCAGCAAATATTTCAAAGGGGTCTTTTACTATCAACTGGTTTTGTTTACCAATATCCCCGGAGAAGACAATCTTGATCTCATTGCCATTTGTTTCCAGCCAGAGTTCAAGTATGGAAGAGCCCAGTATATGCCCGGCATTTCTCAATCTGGCCTTGATCCCGTCTCCTATCTGAATCAGGCTGTCTTTTTCAACTGGCGAAAAGAGACGAATAGCCTCTTCCGCGTCTTTGGTGGTATACAGGGGCTCGATCCCTGACCTTGATTGTCTTTTATTCTTTTTGGTTTGCCACTCTGCATCCATTTCCTGGATGTGTGCGGCATCCAGCAACATTATTTCACATAATTCTGCTGTGGGCGGGGATGTGATTATCCTGCCTGAAAAACCATCTCTTACAAGTTTGGGTATCCTGCCGCTGTGATCTATATGAGCATGGGTTAGAAAGAGGGTGCTGATATCTTTCGGGTTAAAACCCCAGTCAGCCCAGTTACGGAGCTCCATCTGTTTATTGCCCTGAAATAGACCACAGTCTACAAGTATCTTTTTACCATCTGAGCTTTCCACCAGAAAACAGGAACCGGTTACACCTCCAGCACCGCCCATACAAGAAATCCTGATCATTCTTCTTTCCTTTCTTTACTGTGTTAATCTGATTTTAATCAATACTGAGCTTAATTTTAAACCCGGGTTACAATATTACCGGGTAGCTGAATTCAATGCCCTTGTAATTCCTCATAATTAACTGATCGCCCTTTATTGCCTTTATATAATCAGGTAATACGGGTATTTTCCCTCCGCCATGGGGAAGATCAATCACAAACCTCGGAACTCCTATACCGGAAATATTTCCCTGAAGCCCGGCCATTATCTCTATCCCTTTAATAAGAGGCGTCCAGAAATGGGATGTGCCCTTAACCAGATCCGCCTGAAACAGATAATACGGCTTTACACGAATTGCAAGAAGTCTTCTCATCAGCTCTGAAATAATTTCAATATTATCATTTACCCCTTTAAGAAGGACGGTCTGACAACCCAGTGGTATCCCTGCATCGGCAATCATCTTGCAGGATATGGATGATTCAGGTGTAATCTCCCCGGGATGGTTGAAATGGGTATTAATATAAAGGGGGTGGTATTTTTTTAAAATATTTAACAGTTCCGGTGTTATCCTCTGCGGAAGGGTACATGGCACCCTTGAACCGATCCGGATGATCTCAACATGGTCAATGGCCTTTATCTTTGACAGTATACTGTCAAGTTTCTCATCTGAAAGCAGCAGAGGGTCACCACCTGATAAAAGCACATCCCTTATTTTTTTTGTCTTTTCAATATATCTTAATCCCTCTTTTATTGATTCTTCTGTAACCATAGAGGGATGGCCGACCTTTCTTTTCCTGTTGCAGAACCTGCAATACATCGCACATCTCCCGGATATCAGAAAAAGCACCCTGTCAGGATATTTATGTGTAAGACCCGGCACAGGAGAGAGATTTTCCTCATCAAGGGGGTCTGTATAACCTTTCTGAGATTCGATCTCTCTTATATCCGGGATGGCCTGTTTCATTAAATAGTTGTCTGATCTTATCAGGTTAAAATAGTAAGGGTTAATAAGCATCGGGTATGTTTTTGTTACCTGATCAATATCAGGGCGGTTATACCCTTCCATATTTGGCAATTCGTCAGAACTTTTGATGCTTCCTGCAAGTAAATCTTCCCACAACACTGCCTGATCTTTTTTATTAAAAATAATCTCCAATCTTTTACCTGAAATGCCTCTTGCTAAAACAGGATATCCATTAAATCCAGTACGGAATTTATGCTGTGCATTTTAATATTATGAGGTGCCCTGCAACCCTCGAAATTACTCTTCGACAGGACACATTTTTTGAAACCCATTTTTTCAGCCTCTTTTATCCTAGTCTCTGGCTGTATAACCCCTCTTACCTCACCGGCAAGACCCACTTCGCCGAATACAAACATCTCCGGATCAACGGGTCTGTTCAGGAAACTACTGATCATGGCAGCTACAATACCCAGGTCAGCTGCCGGCTCATCTACCTTCAGGCCGCCAGCCACATTTACAAATATATCCTGATCCCCCATTTCAATACCCATTCTTTTTGCAATGACAGCGACCAGGAGCGAGATACGGTTGTGATCAACGCCGATTGCTGTTCTTCTCGGCATCCCGAAAGGGCTGGGGCAAACCAGCGCCTGTATCTCAAGAAGCAGGGGCCGGGTGCCTTCAAGACATGGGATTACAATTGATCCTGAGGCGTTTTCGGGCCGCTCTTCAAGAAATATCCTTGAGGGGTTTCCAACCTGGGCAAGGCCTGTCTCCTTCATCTCAAATACACCTATTTCATTGGTAGAGCCATAACGGTTTTTTATCGCCCTTATTATCCTGAATGTATGGCTTGCGTCCCCCTCAAAATAGAGCACTGTATCTACAAGATGTTCTAAGATTTTCGGGCCTGCAATTGAGCCTTCCTTTGTAATATGCCCGATCAGTATCGTAGGTATGCCCTTTTCCTTTGCCCACCTGAGGATCTTACCCGATACTTCGCGGATCTGCCCTACACTCCCCGGTGCAGAAGGCAGTGTGTCTGTGTATGTTGTCTGAATGGAGTCAATAACAAGCAGGTCTGTTTTTATATCCCTGATCCTGTCAAACAGCTCCTCTATTCGTGTCCCTGTAACAATAAAAATATTTTCTGAATCTATGGAAAGCCTCTGTGCCCTGAGTTTAATCTGCTGTGCCGATTCCTCCCCTGATAAATATATGGTATTAAGGTTTTGAAGGGAGAGTTTTCCAGCCACCTGCAGGATCATGGTTGATTTTCCTATGCCCGGTTCTCCCCCTAAAAGCAAAAGGGAGCCAGGCACAATTCCCCCGCCTATTGCCCTGTCAAATTCATCCAGACCGGTTTTGATCTTGCTGTCAGGGTTAAACTCAATACTGCTTATCCCCTGAGGCGCACTCATGGTGAGTTGTGACAGACCCGCTTTACCGGGATCATGAAAGAGCTCCTCAATTATGCTATCCCACTGGTTGCAGTCAGGGCATTTTCCAAGCCATTTTGGTGTCTGATACCCACAGTTCTGGCATGTATATATAATTTTAGGATTTTTTGCCATGATAATGCCTGAATTGATCAGCTATTTAAACCTTATTTCCGCCCCCTGGCTTTTTGAGAGCTCTACCAATTCTGTCCGCCATTTTTCTATACCGATCCGCCCCTCTTCAAGCTTTTTATTTCCCTGCGCTATTATTCTCTGATCCTTGTTTTCAAGCCCGATTATCAGCATTTGAAAACCTTCAATGGTAGATTCGGCGGCCTTCAGGTAGGTGGTGTGAACCTTTCTTACCTCCTGGGTCTCAGGTCTTATATCCCTGAGGCCGGTCAAGAATCTCTTATATGTGGGAACAATGAAATCTCTCAGGGTGTCAAGGAGTTTCTGATCTGTAGTTGCATTTTCACCTGTAACCGATGCATAGGTTTCAAGGGCTTTTTGTTCAAGCTCAGCAATGGCGATCAGCCCCTGATTTACATAGTTTACAATATCACTGGCAGCAGCACCTGAGACAAGTTTACCGTTGCTGTTTTTTTCACCTGATGCGCAACTACAAAATGTGAACATAAAAATAACAAAAGTGAGATAAATACATGTCAAAAATTTCATTTTTATCCTCATCTATAGATAAATTATCTTATTAAGTTACTGTAAAGGTAATATTAATATTATAAAAATATCAAGCTAAATATCTGGCTATTTGATCTAACTTTTTTTGTTGATTTTGTCTCCATTCTGCATTATAGATACAAATATCTTCTTATTAGTGATTTAATTTACAACAAATAGGGAAAAAAGACAGTTTTTAAAAAAAAGCTTGACTCTTCTTTATTATTGTTATTTAATTCTGTCTTCATGAATGGGAGGGGCTAAACATTAACCTTAGGAGGGTTTAAGATGAAAAGAAGTTTTTCATGGAAGATTGTTGTTAGTATTTTGTCATTGGCGTTGATTCTGGTACCTGTAACTTCATCTGTTTCCTTTGCCCAGGCTGAATCGGGTGCTGCATCAGCAGGCGCAGCAGGCGCTGGCGGGGCAGCCGGACTCAGCACTGCCGCTATTGTTGGCATCTCAGCAGCAGTTGTTGCAGTTGGTGTTGCAGTAGCAGCAGCTATAGATGATGATGACAACGCCGCGGCTCACCACCACTAATTATTTACAACAAATGTTTTTTAAGGGGGCTGCCACACAGACCCCCTTAATCTCTTTTGTTTTTTTCTGAAAAAAACAGGCTTGGCTTATAGCCATACATCCAGTTTTTGAATCCTTTATTTCTCCCCATTTGTAAAATTTATTAATTCCTTTATCTTTAATTCTTGATAAAAAAATAGTTGTAATATATATATCCAATGTTGTTTGGCAAATTACATCTGGCCGCTTTTTTCAATAAGGTAATACTGCAAAAAATGGATGAAAGGTGTCTTAATGATGATCTCTTTTTCATGCCGAAATGGCTTTAATCTGTTTACATATTTAATTTTGTTATCTTTTATATTTTTCTCAAAACAGTCTTTTGCCCAGACTTCAGGGTCTCCAATAGAGCAAAAAATAAGGGAAAAAACTGGGGTTACCTCAATAAGTACACTTGGTACAGGTATTAAGGATTTTGGATATAAAAGGTCATTGGGCGAATCGATGAAGAATGAGATAATCAGTGGTCTCAGCTTAGAAGAGCTTCGCATGTTATTTGAAAAGCTTGATGATACAGACCGGCAGGATCTGTTTAGTCATCTTTCTCCGGCACAGAAAAGGGGACTTTTCATTACCCTTACCGATAAAGAAAAACAAAAGATATTCCAGACCCTTAATGATAAAGATAAAATAGATCTTTTTACTATGATTGATGATAAGGAGAGGATGATTATCCTGAGCAACCTTGGATACATGGAAAAGTCCGGGCTTATCAACAGCCTTTCTGTTTCTGAAAAAAAGATATGGCTTGATAAATATCCTGAATTAGCCTCTTTGATTGAAATAAAAGAGGATAAGTTTATACAGGAAGAGGCTTTAAAGAAAGATGAAGAAAAAAAGATTTCAAGGCTTGAAGAGATCTTTTCAGGACAATTCCCTTCCTCTATCAATAAGGATATCCGACAGTTCGGCTATGATTTTTTTATACAGAAATCACCCTTTTCTTCTGAAAAAAATGTACCTGTAGGCAGTGATTATTATATCGGGCCGGGGGATTCTTTTACAATAAATCTCTGGGGTAATGTTGAGGAGTTACATTATGCAACAGTATCAAGAGAAGGCACTATTACCCTTCCCAGGCTTGGGACCCTTTCTGTCAGCGGTTTGACATTTTCTGAACTGAAGGATTTTCTGAACAACCGTTTTAAGGAATATTATCCGGATTTTAAAATGAACATTGCAATGGATGCCCTCAAATCCATTGATATATTCATGGTTGGAGAGTTGAATAATCCTGGCACTTACAGCCTGAGCTCTCTTTCTACTGTTGTATCAGCCCTTTATGCATCAGGCGGCCCCAATAAGAACGGCACACTGAGAAATATTAGCATTATGAATAATGGTGAGCTTATAAAGAAAATCGATCTGTATGATTTTTTCATCCGTGGAGCAAAAGGTGATGATATTACCCTTAAACAGGGGTACACGGTATTTGTCCCTGTTATTGGTCCGACAGTAGCTGTCGCAGGCCATGTCAAGAGACCTGCCATTTATGAGATAAAAGAGGGACAGACACTGGATCAGATAATAGAATATGCAGGGGGACTGCTTCCCACAAGCCATCTTCAGAATATAATTGTTGAGAGAATTGTGGGGCAAAAGGGGAGGGTGGTGGTTAGCTTTGATATTGATCCATCCAATGATAAGACCGCTCAAAACCTGAAAACAGTTCTGAAAGATGGTGACCTTGTTAAGATATATCCTGTCCATAAAAACATAGAAAAGGTTGTATATCTTGAAGGAAATGTAAAATACCCCAATGAATATGAATTAAAGGATGGGATGAAATTAAAGGATATAATACCTTCATACGATTACCTGTTGCCGGAGTCATATCTTCCTCAGGCCGAAATTTTAAGGCTTGCCCCTCCAAACCTTGATCCGGAAATAAGGCCATTTGATCTGGGAAAGATGCTTGATGGGGATGAGAGTCAGAATCTGGTTCTTCAAGATAGAGACAGGATCATTATCTACAACGCATGGGAAAAACAGAACATTCCTGAGGTGTCTATAAGTGGCGCAGTGAGAAATCCCGGAATATTTCGGCTCTATAAAGATATGACGGTAAAAGATCTGATATTCGCTGCAGGCAATACAACCAAAGATGCCTATCTGGAAAAAGGTGAACTTACTCGTGTGCTTTCAGGTGATTCAGGGGCAGATATCGTCAAGATAGATTTTTCGCCTAAACGGGCGATGGATGGCACTATTGAAGATAACATAACCCTTAAGGAAGATGATAAGGTTTTTATAAGGGAGATCCCCAGATATAAAACATCATTAGAAAAAAAGGTATATCTCGAAGGTGAATTCAGGTTTCCCGGTGAATACAGCTTTAAGGAGGGTGAAACCATATCATCTGTAATAGAAAGGGCAGGCGGCCTGACAGAAGAGGCTTATCCTTATGGCGCTGTTTTTACCCGTGAATCAGTAAAAGAAATACAATCAGAGAGGAAAAGAGAATATATAGAAAGGCTTGAGCAGGATATCTTTACCATAAGCGCCTATTCTGCTGATACATCGCTTGATGCCTCACAGGCAAGTGTTGCGCTTCAGACGCTTAATGCCAAAAAAGAGATGCTCGAAAAACTAAAACAGGCTGAGCCGACCGGTCGCATGATTATCAATATCTCTGAAGCAGTGCTTATACCATCTGGTGATAATGATCTTGAGCTAAGGCCTAACGACAGGCTTGTTGTTCGGAAAAGGCCTGATTCTGTCTTTATAATAGGTGAGGTATATAATCCGAATGCAATTATCCACAGGCCAGGCAGTGATGTGGGTGATTACCTGAACCTTGTCGGCGGGGTTACAGGAAATGCAGATAAAAAACAGCTTTATATCGTACGGGCAGATGGTACTGTAATAAGCAAAAAACAGGAGAAATTCGGACTTTTTAACTGGGACGGTTCATCACACAGGTGGGGATTTGGCTCCTTTAAAAGCATTAAAATGAAACCTGGGGATACTATAATTGTGCCGAAAAAGGTTATGCAATTCAGTTGGCTTAAGTACTTTAAGGACACAACAAGTGTTATCTATCAATTGGCAGTATCAGCAGGCGTATTGAATGATATATTAAAAGATGATCAATTGATATACTGACCCTGAATTTGTTTTATTGGCGCCACTGAAAAGTGGCGCCATTTTTTTAAAAAGGACAATAATCTATAGTTTGACTGGAATTTTTATCGTATTTTGAAAATCCTTTGATCCTCTTATCCAGGATGGTCTTTTTTACCAGCTTATTAGGTATTGAGGTGTTAACCCCCACAAGAGATGATGGAATTACGATCATCTCCCATGTATAATTAAGACGCCTGTCCGGTCTGTTATGCTCTGAAAGATATACATTTCTACCCAGTTCAGAACAGCTTTCCATGGTGCCTGTATTCTGGCACAGGGCTGTCACAACATGCCCATTATCGAGTATAACATCCGCAAGAAACCGTTTGTATCTTTTTAGAAGAGTTCCCCTGATCAACTTTGGCCATTCTAACATTTGTGCATCCTGAAAAAGCGCATGAAAAAAGGTGTCTGCTGAATAAAATCCCAGCAATGTCCGGTTAGATAATTGCATGAATTAATATATAGAAAGAAAGTGGAGA
>CAZXUA010000152.1:0-11511 GCA_964643755.1 uncultured Desulfatiglans sp.
TGTGCCCTTCTTCGGGAGCCGGTCGGGGGTTGGCTCGGGATTGGACATGCGAGCCGTCACCAGCGCGCCGTACACCGCGGCGCGACACGCCACCAAGTGCCGCCGCGCCCACAAGAGGTGAAGGGTCGAGATGTGGCTCTTGCAGACGGATTTCTCCCGCGACGCCTCGGCATTGACGGCCCGGATCGGCAGGTAATCCTCTATGAGTCTGCGGTCGTCAGACATCCGTTTTATCCCAGATATTATTCATTTGTTCATTCCCATATTGTGCCAAAATCCCTTTGCGCTCTCCGTGATTTCTACGTAGCTTCCACGGTTATGTCCCAAATGTCCCATAAAAGTCTCATATTGTTCTGAAAACAGCCCGCTTTTTCCTGACGGCTCATATGTCCCATACATGGCTCATTTCTTTTTCGCCAATACATAATGCGCCCCCTGCTTTAAGCCTATACGCTCCAGAATATCTTTTGTCACAAGATCATCGAGATCGCGAGGGGGACGTAAAAGGGGGCGTTGGTGCAGAACGTGCATAACTACTACATTATACCCTTAATATACCCTAAATATCAGGCTTCTCCTCTGTTGCAAGAAATCGGGTTATACAGGAAGTTGTAACACCCATATGCCTGGCAACCTCCGCCCCTGAATACCCCAGTTCGTGGACTGCAAGCCATGAAATTATCCTCCTTTCATTGACCAGTTCACGCCTGCGACTCCCTGAAAGCAGTTCCGATAATGATACATTCCTCTTTTTACAAACTCTGTTACATAATTCTCCAAGATCAATCCCTTCTATAATATATTTATAATACTTCTTCCTGAGGTCTCTACCTCTTCCAAAATATGATAAAACATACTCTGTATCCTGCCATTTCCTTTCAAACCTCCCCAATAATGCTGAGTGCCCGGACCAGGGACTATCATTCAACCCGTTCATATCCTTTACTACTCCGCCCCTTAACAAATTGAGATGAATATATCGAACAAGTTCCATTAAATAGGCATATTCCTGACAGACAATAGATTTATACCGGTTTTGGAATAGATGACCATAGCGTTTATGTCGTCTGTTAAAATTAACAACATAGCCGGTAAGTAATTTTCTCATACTGGAAGATAGCGGAAGATACTGTTTAATTAGTAAAGCACTTTCTGTACCAACGTTCCCTATTACAAAGCACTGAACCTGGTCATATTAGGAATACAACGGCATTTTCTCACCACGGAATATCCGCCTCCGCTGAATCTTGCGACTTCGCTATTGGCTACACCGAGACATGATAGCGTGACAGGCAGAGTTCACGGAGAAAAGCTTTTTATTTTATTATAGGGGTTATTGGTATTAATATTTGACATATCGTAAATATTACTGTAAATTTAGCGATCATGAGCGAAATTATACAGAAATATCGTGTTTTACACAAAGTGCTCTCTGCCTTATCCGGGAAAAAACTTATTCTTTTAACAGGCGCCAGACAAACCGGTAAAACAACCCTGGTTAAAAAACTTTATCCAAGCCTTCGTTATATTAATCTTGATGCACCTGAAAACAGAGAATTAATTAAAAAAATCCCGACTCCTGCCTGGCATAGAGATATCGGAGACGTTGTTATTGATGAAGCGCAGAAAGAGCCTTCTGTTTTTGAAAAAACCAAATATGCATGGGATGAAGGTAAAATATCCTTTTGTGTTCTCACTGGATCAAGCCAGATATTGCTGCTTGAAAAAGTAAGAGAGTCTTTATCCGGCAGGATATCCATTTATGAACAATGGCCTTTAATGATCTGTGAAATATATAATGATGAAAAGGAAGATATTACTGCTCCGCTAATTGACCTGCTATTGGACAAAGGGCCCGTTTCAGAAGTCCTTCAACAGATTCCTGGTGTTCTGCTTGATGCCGAACGTATAAAAATGGTTGAGGCAGAGGAATATATTCTTCAATGGGGAGGAATGCCTGCATTACTTCATTTGTCAGATGATGAGCGCTGGCAATGGTTGAAAGATTATGGATATACCTATCTTGAAAGGGATGTTGCTGACCTTGCGAATCTGGTTGATCTTGAACCTTTCAGGATATTTCAGCAATTATCAGCATTAAGATCCGGTCAGCTTCTGAACTATTCCGAGATTGCTCGTGATGCTGCTGTAAGTGTGGATACAGCCAGGCGGTATCTCGAATATCTGCATATTTCCTATCAGGTAATTTTGCTTCAACCATATTATCGTAACCTGACAAGCTCATTGGTAAAAACCCCGAAAATGTACTGGCTTGATGTGGGCATCCTCAGAAGGCTGAGCGGTATTCGAAACACGGTTACTGGTGAGATATATGAGACCATGATTGTGGCGGAATTGATTAAATTGATAAAGACCTTAAGAAAAGATGTGAAAATATATTTTTATCGTACAAGGTCCGGATTTGAGGTTGATCTTCTGATTGAAACGTCCCGCGGAATATTAGGCATGGAGATAAAATCAAGGAAGATGTTCGATCCCAGGGATACACACAACCTTCGAAAGCTAGCCGAGAAAATAGGTAAACAATGGCTTGGCGGCATCATAATTTATCGTGGTGATGAGATAAAAAAGGTTGATGATTTTGATATATGGGCTGTCCCATCATACCGTCTATTCTGCTGATTTTAAAAATCCAAAAAATTAAAAGAGTATGTTTGAATGACATTAAAATCATATATTGAAGATTGTAAAAATAAAGGCTATTACTATTTCTTCCTTTTGATGCTATATGGGTCTTATTCTTAAACCGTGTAGATTAATTCGAAACACTTCTTCTGCCCCGGTTAATTGTATGTATACCTTACACAGGTCTTCCGGTGACCAATCCCTGATATTTGTCCTCAATGTATAGCATCCTTCACTAAATCCTGCCTTGTTAAAGAACTCAGCTTAACCGTACTTTCAGGCGATAGAAGAGTCAAATCGGTCGCGCCAGGCCAAGTCTGGAGCGTTGGAATAATATGGAAAGAGTCTATATTTGAAATTCGCAGTAGGAGTCCAGCGGGTTCGAATCCCGCACGGTAAGGGCTGCTCACCGAACTGGAAGCGAGTCTTGCCAGTGTAGGGAAAGCCGAATCTGGAAGCGTAGACAGCGAGAGCTGAAGCACTATCCAGTACCAATACCAAGGATAGCATATTCATTTGTGTAGCGAAACCATAGCCCGAGTAACCGTATGCGCTAGTCGTAATCGTACGGATCTGTGGGGGTTCCGGGAGGGTAACCTCTCAGTTCTACCCGGAATTATTCAAGAAGCTTCGGGATGCAATGACAACGGATTCCCTATTATGAGCTTGTGGGATTTTTACAATGTTTACACCTGGATATATTACTCATCGTTCAGCATCTATCAATCATAGGGTGGAATTGGAAGGATAACTCAGGCGGACCATAAAAGGACTGTAGATGATCCTTCCGGTCTATCAACAAAAAAACAAAATCTTTCTTCTATGTTGGGTATAGTGTTGGGTATAAAAAATGGCTTAGAGGTTAATTTCTCTAAGCCATTGATTTTTTTGGCTCCCCGAGACGGACTCGAACCATCGACAGGGTGGTTAACAGCCACCTGCTCTACCGACTGAGCTATCGGGGAACATTTACTAAAAATGTTTTAAGGAGTTTTTTCTAGCAAAATCATTTATGGAGGTCAATAAAAATATTTGTATCCATGCAATATATTTTTAGGATATTTCCATAAAGATACAATCAAGCCTTGCTAATTCGTCTCCGGGCCCTGAAGCCATGAAATCGCATCACCAAAACTTCTGAATACGCCATGCTTTACAGGGTGATTAAATACCTGAGCAAGTGAGTCATACATGCGGCCAAGTCCATAGGCAAGTGAAGAAGAGATTATAAAAGCGGTTTTACCATTTTCACGCAGGTGGCCAAAATCCTTTGCATGGAAGGCAATATTTTTTATCTCTTCAGATGTTATATGGCCCCCTTCAGCGCCGGTAAAATCCCATATAGTATTTTGTGTTAAGCCATTATTATAGAATTGTGTTATCTCATCAATTATCTGATCAAAGAGCATTTTCCCTTTGACCTTAAAAACAGTGACAGATCTGTCACCAATTATTTCCTTTTCTATTTCAGCCATTAAACCAAACCCATGCTAAAAATGATGGGAGAATTTTTAGCAGCAAATTTTGCAGATGTAAATATGACTTTTAAAAAATTTTAAGATAAATTTCAACTGCCCGTTTTCCTTTAAACTTTTTCTTTGCTTTTACCGATGAGGGGGGAGAAAAGGGATATTTTGCAACAGGATATCTCTTTAAAGGAGGTAAGATATGAAGATACTTAAATCAATAGCATTATTAATTATGGCCTATATGCTGATTTTCCCGACACCGCTATCCGCAGAAATATCACCTTCACAATTTGAGATAATCAAAATTGCCTTTATTAACGGTTATGTAAATGCCATTAAAGGCGATATTAAAACCATAATGGTCCTAAAACAAGATCAGAAAAGACTTAAAGAATATTCAACAGCCGCGGTAGAAAATTATATGGAAAAGGTTACCGTATTAAACCTGAAAAGCGGTAAGGGCGCACCTCTTAATAAGCAGGAAAGATCTGTTTCCAACTCTATGTCATTTTAAGCTGCAACCATAATAGCTGGCTGATGAGGATCAAAAATTGGAAATAACTATTAAATATTTTGCATGAACGGGTTTGGAAAAGGTTCCTGCATAATATATATGTCGAGTAAAAATCCCTGCCATTTCATCCTGGCCTTTTACTATTTTATATACGCCTGGACCATAGCGCATTCTTTTTGGTAAGACTTCTTAGCCCAGAGGGGTCTAATCTCTTTTACACTCTGCATGATAAATCCCTTTACCCTTTCTCACAATAACTGATGACTCCTAATTTTTACTTGACCCGGCTGACCACTTTACTATAAGCATGTATTATATATATCATTAATATGCATACAGGTTAGCTGAATTTTTTCATAAAGAAGCATGAATGGGTTGAAATAGAAATTGGATGCTCCCTTATAGTTATGAAAAGCTGATGGAGTTAATCAATTTATTATCAATATAACTTTTCTTGGGTTGAAAGGAGAAATCATGAAAACAAAAAACACCTCCAAAATAGCTGAGGCAGCCCTGATTATTTGTCTGGTAATGCTTCTGACATCATTTCCTGCAATCTGCAATGCAGAGGGCGATGAAATACCGAGAATATCTATTGAAGAGCTGAAAAAGATGATTGATAACAAGGTTGAGGTGACCATCATTGATGCACAGCCGCTTAATATTTATGAAAAAGGCCATATTAAGGGCGCTATCTCCATCCCATGGAAATCACAGCTTGCATTAGAAGATGTCTGGGTGATACCGAGCGGGATACCTATTGTTACATACTGCGCCTGCGGCCCCGGTGAGGCTGACAGCAATGATTTTGCAAAACAGCTCATGAAAATGGGATACAACGATGTAAAGGTGCTCAAACATCCTGCAATACAGGGATGGATAGAGGCAGGATACCCAATAGAAAAAAATTAGGCCTATGTAACAATATTCCATGATAAATCATGAATGACTGCCTGACCGCTAATCATTCAGCAATAACATTGACCTGATTAATAAAGGGGGGAATAATGCCTGTAAATGATACAATGAATTCAAACCCTGACCCGCGCGAAACCATAGATAAATCTTCCATGAGCCTTTTGCAGATCTTTATCATTGCCATAACCGTCGGGTTAAATGCAATGGATGGCATTGATGTACTGTCAATAAGCCTGGCTGCCCCTGATATTGCCAGGGAATGGAATCTTACTGATACAATAGTCGGGTTTATCCTCTCCATGGAACTTATCGGAATGGGGATAGGCTCTATAGCATTAGGCTGGGTGGCCGATGCCACAGGACGCAGAAAAACAATGCTGGTTTGTCTGCTGATGATGGCTTTAGGCATGTTCATGGTAACTCAATCTGCAAATGTAATAGAGTTATCGATCTACAGGATAATAACGGGTCTGGGCATTGGCGGGCTTCTGGCCTCTATCACAGCTATAACAGCAGAGTTCTCAAACCTGAAAAACAGGGCGCTTTGTATTTCAATAATGGCTATCGGCTATCCTGCAGGCGGTGTCGCCGGATCGAAAATAGCCGGCTGGCTGCTGCACACCTACGGTGACTGGCGCCTGATATTCTATTTTGGCGCCATTGTTACAATCCTTTTTATACCTCTGTTTTATTTTGTGGTGCCTGAAACCATACACTGGCTTATGCGCAAACAACCTGAAGGGGCGCTGAATAAAATCAATAAAACACTCAGACGTATGGGACATGAAGCAGTTATATCGCTGCCGGAGGTCACGGCTGAGGTGCGCAAGAAATCTTACAGCGATTTATTTGCCCCCTCCCTGATCCGGATTACAACAATAATAAGCGTTGCCTATCTGCTGCAGATCAGCACCTATTATTTCATACTCAAATGGGTGCCCAAGGTAGTGGTAAAGATGGGGTTTGCATCCGCGGACGGGGCACAGATGATGATGTGGGCCAATATTGGCGGGGCTTTAGGTGGAATAATACTGGGGTTATTGACGCTGCGGGTAAGTTTGAAGATCCTGACTGTGGTAACGCTTATCTTCTCGGCTGTTTTCATAACCATTTTAGGGACAACAACTGACCTGAACTATTTTGCGGTGTTCGCCGTATTTTGCGGTTTTTTTGGGAATGCAGGGATTGTGGGTATGTACACCCTCTTTCCTGTAGCCTTTCCTACCCATGTGAGGGCGTCAGGCACCGGATTTGTGCTAGGCATTGGGCGTGGCGGCGCATACCTGTCGCCAATTATTGTCGGGTTTATGTTTGATCATGGATTAAGCCTGCCAGCAGTTACCATGCTCATAAGCATCGGGGCGTTAGTAGGGGCAGGCGTCCTGATGTTCCTGAAACTTGAGAAATAGAATGTTCACTTTAACCGCAGAATTTTAAAGGTTAAAATTGGATTTAAAAGTGAATAAAAAGATTAAGGCTGCAAGTCAAGTGGTATGGAATCTCCTCCTGATTGCCACAGGAAGCGTTCTTGGCGCATGGGCGGTCAACTCCATACTGCTCCCCATGGAATTTTTCGGTGCAGGATTCACCGGGATAGCGCTTCTTGTGCACTATATTATCCCATGGGCCCCTGTTTCAATCATCTTTTTTATCCTTAACATACCTGTATATATACTTGGTTATATGTTTGTGAGCCGCAGGTTTTTTCTTTACAGCATCCCCGGTATGATCTTCTTTACTGTTGCCCTTGTATATGTAAAATTCCAGGTGCCGCTCAATGATAAAATCCTTGCCGCCATACTTGGCGGTATCATGATGGGTGCTGGAACCGGCATCACCCTTAGATCGCAGGGTTCGGGTGGGGGGCTCGACATACTCTCTGTAATGTTCCTGAGGCTCTTCTCAATACGCCTTGGCACCACGATACTGTTATTTAATGTTGTGCTTCTTTCGGCAGCAGCAGCGCTCTTCCCCATTGAAAGGGCGCTCTATACACTGATCTTTATATTTATCAGCTCCAATATTACAAACATTGTTGTTACAGGCCTGAGCCAACGAAAGACAGTGCTGATCATATCCTCCAGATGGGAAGAGATATCCAAGGTGATCATGGCACAGATACAAAGGGGGGTCACGATCCTCTCAGGCAGAGGGGCCTATACAAATAAAGAGGAGAATGTCCTTTATACAATAATCTCCTTTAATGAACTGCCACCGCTCAAAAAAATAGTCCGGGACATTGACCCTGACGCTATACTTGTTGTTAACGATACCCTCGAGGTAATGGGATACAGGATAGGCAACCAGCCCCACTGGTAGGATAAACTTACTCAAACAGGTAACATGGGAACCTCTCTTCTGATACAAGCGGTCTTCTAGGCCTCTTAACCGCCTTTAATAAACGCACAAATGCAGGGAGAGGGTCATTGACTATAAGCACCGGGCACATGCATTTTTCTATAAGGCTCTTCATTGCCTTCAAGGTAGGGCTGTTATAAACGCAAAAACAGGCGACTGCGAGATCAGCACCAGGGAGAGATATCTCTCCATAACTCCCCTCTATCTTTTCAAAGTTACTGATATTGTTCTGTAAAAGCTGTTTTGCGCAGTAATCAAGGGCAACAGGGGCAAGATCATTTATATAGAGCTTTTTTGCAAGGCTCCCTATAACCACCGCCTCAGCGCCGATCCCTGCCCCTGCAACAAGGATCTCTTTGCCTTTGAATAGCTCAGGTATCTCATGGACAAACCCGCAGAACTCCTGGGTAAGCCCCCACCTGCGGTCATAATAGACATCCACCCCCGAATCCATTTCACCAATTATATCCTTTTCCACCTGCGGGTGATCAAAATCCAGCAGATAATATTTATTGCCGTTAAAGGTATGTGTTGCCCAGATGGAATCCTTCATTTTTTCTCCTCTATAAATCTGTAAACAGCCAGATAAAAGCAGTCATAGCTTCTTCCTGATCATTGCAACAGTAGCAAATCTCCCTGTTATCCCTTCGCCCCTGTATGAATTAAACAGATGGGTATTGCATCTTGTGCATATACCCGCCTTTTCTATCTTCTCCTTTTTAACGCCCGAATCCATAAGCTGCTTCTCGGTTATGGCCCAGAAGTCAAAGTGGGACTTGCCCATTAAAAAATCTTTGAAGCTGGCAGGAAATATCTCTTCATAGGTGGTAAATTCTGCACAGCATGGCCCAAGTGAAGGGCCTATTGCGGCAATGATATTCTCAGGTTCTGAGCCAAAACATGCGCACATCTTATTAACTGCCTTGCCTGCTATGTTTTTTACACTCCCCTTCCAGCCTGAATGGACAACCGAAACCGCCTTTTTTATTGGATCAAACAGGATAATACCCTGGCAGTCGGCCTGCTTCACCATGATCGCCATACCAGGGATATCTGTAATAAGGGCGTCAGCCTCAAATGCCTGTCCTGCCACATCTAAAATCCCTTCTTTGAGTGATATAACAGTATCACCATGCTGCTGGTTCATATATATGACCCTGTCAGCGCCCGTATTCTGTCTGATCGTTAAGATATTTCTGTCAACAGATATCGGGTCATCACCAACTGTATAACTCACATTAAGGCTATTGTATGGAGGAGTGCTGCACCCGTTGTTCCTTGTGAACACCCTGTGGATCAACCCTTTATATGCGGATAAACCTGGAAAGCACATATAAAAGCATTCATATTGTGAAGCTTCATTAATCTTTCTGTTATTTTTGTCAAAGTGGATAATCATAATGGTGAGGTATAAATACTTGAGGGTCCGGGTAGATACCATTACGACACAGCCTGCCTTACTTACCGCTGCTTCCTTCCGGACCTGACGGGGTTCATAAGCGTCTGTCACGCATGGTCCACCCGGACTCGCAAATATTCAAGGGTTTATATTTTTCTTTGTCCCGGACTATCAGTAACCTCGAAGGCATTTAACCAGAGGATATTGCAAGTTCCTTGGCTTAGGAAATATCAACCCTTTCCTTGAGCTCTTTACCTACTTTAAAGAACGGGAGTTTCTTGGGAGCCACATTGATGATCTCACCTGTCTTGGGATTTCTTCCCTGATACCCTTCGTAGTGTTTGATCTTAAAACTGCCAAAACCTCTGATTTCAACCCGTTCTCCATTGGCGAGCGCCTTTTCCATATCACCAAAAACGGTATTGACGACCTCCTCAGCCTTTTTCAGGGCGAGGTCTTCTTCTTTAGCCAAGGCCTCAATGAGTTGTGACTTGTTCATAAATCTCCTGTCTCCAGTTTCTACAATTTATATGAAAAAAATCTAACCGCTTTAAACGGGTATCTCTTTGAAAAGCTCAAAGATAATTAATCGGGCATTCTAAGTCAAGAGTTTACTTGACCAAATATTTTTAATCAAAAATCCTTAAAACAGTAAAATGAAAATACTGTATGTTTCATATAAAATCAAGCATCTTGATAAATAAATAAAAACACTGTTAAACAGCCTCCATTGTGGATGGCGGTTTGGTTGCGATATTATATGTAACGCTCACAATGCCCGGCACCTCACTGATTATTTCAGCGGCAAGTTTTTCAAGCAGATCAAATGGTAGCCGCGTTGGTGTGGCAGTGCGGGCATCCACGCTGTCCCAGCACCTGACCTCAATCTGCTGACCGAAATCACGCTTGCCATTGCGCATCCCTGTAACCCTGTCCTCATGAAGTATCCCCATGTACTGAAATGCGCCGGAATTTTTAAGCCATTTTTCCACTACAGCTGTTGCCTTTCTGGCCATCTCTATCCTTTCAGGGGTTGCCTCGCCTATTACACGTGCGGCCAGCGCTGGCCCCGGAAATGGGATACGTTCGAAAAGGGCCGCGGGTAAACCAAGAGCCTTCCCTACCATTCTGACACCATCTTTACGGAGCTGTATCATAGGCTCTATAATGCGGTATCCAAATCTCTTTTCAGGATCAATCCCGAGCTGTTCAAATACATTGTGCTGACGTTTAATGCCTGCAACAGTCTCATCAACGTCTGTAAGTATGGTGCCCTGAAGCAGAAATTTTGCATTGCTTTCCTTTACTATCCTGCCAAACACCTTTTTGTAGAAGGCATCTCTGATCGCCTCCCTCTTTTCTTCAGGATCAGTTACACCCTTAAGTTCCTCAAAGAACAGATCTTTTGCATCAATGACCTCCACCTTTACACCAAGGTCCCTGAAAAATGCCACCACCTCTTCAGGTTCTCCCTTGCGCATGAGGCCGTTTTCAATAAACACAGTCTTAAGTTTATCACCCAGTGCCCGATGGCCCAGCATTGTCACTGTGGATGAATCAACCCCGCCCGAGAGGGCGTTTATTGCCATGCCCTCTCCTACTGTATCCTTGATCTCTTTAACCTTTTCATTGATGAATTTTTCTGCATCAAGATTCTGAACTTTTATCTCCCTGATCATGATTTATCCTCCATGTGGACGTATTGTGATAACGGCGATATTCCTTAGCATTAATCCATAAAGAAATCGACATTTAAATATGGAAACCGGGATATCCACCATCAGACTTAGAGGCAAGATGAGAAATACCATCCCTGAAGAGTGGTTTGGATATATGGCAGCTTTGATGTACACGATCATAGACAGGGATGTAACTGCAATGGGAAGCAATGTAGTAACTGGGTGAATAATGCTAGATTTGACCATTCTGCGAACTATATGATTACCCAGTTAGAGAAGGGCATAAGGCACCGCAGAAAAAATCATGAAAAACAGACTCTCATTAATCCAATGCCAGTCGTAGTTTGCCAGACATGCTGTTAAAGTACCCAGCAGTCCGATTAAAAGAACCACTAGCTATATCCACCTCCAGCAGATAGTGCTTTTCTGGAAATCCGAATACCCCATGTTTGTTAGTACCTCATTTTTTAAGAGAGCAGAGAGAGTCCAGAAAGCGCCGGTCAAAACCGGCATGAGATAGAAGGTGAG
>CAZXUA010000153.1:0-11448 GCA_964643755.1 uncultured Desulfatiglans sp.
GAAAATCTTTTGCTGAAAGCTGAATGCTGATGGCTGACCGCTTGAATCCAAAAACTACAGTTTTTGGATGGACACTAGTTAGTGACTTGGCTGATAGCTGAGCGCTGAAAGCTTCATTCAGAAATAGTCTCTTTTTGAATGAACACTTTTAAAATATCTTCTCACTATCAATCAGGATGGTAACCGGGCCGTCATTAACAAGGTGTACATCCATCATCTCCTGAAACCTGCCTGTGGCAACCTTGATATTCTGCCCTTTTATCAGCCCTATAAATTTTTCATAAAGCGGAATAGCCTTTTCAGGTCTTGCCGCCTCAATGAATGATGGCCTTCTCCCCCTCCTGCAATCTCCCCACAGGGTAAACTGGGAGACAATCAGGGCATCACCTTCAATATCCAATAGAGAAAGGTTCATCAGGTCATCTGCGTCAGGGAATATCCTTAAGTTAACTATCTTGTTGGCCATATACTCGCATTCCTTTTCAGTGTCCTTTTCGCCAACACCTAAAAAGACAAGAAGACCTTTTGATATCTGGCCGACAACTGTGCCTTCGATCTCCACCCTTGCCTCTTTTACCCTTTGCACTACAGCGCGCATATTTATATCCTGCTCCTTGATTAATATGGTTAAACCTATTATGTTAAATCAGAATTTTCAAGAGAAACAAATTCATATTCATACTTACAGAGAAGAGATAATTTTGTTTTTTTTATTGTTTTCATTGTTATTATTAAAGTTATTAGATATGGAGCGGTCTGATAAACATATACCACTGATTGATCAGCTGGGGTATAAAACTCAATGTTGTTAAACTAAGATTCAACTGAAGCTCCTCTCCCTTGATGGGAGAGGTCGGGTGAGGGTGGATAAGATAGGCTATAAAATTGCTTTCTTTATTGAACCAAACTTCCCCTCCAACAAAGTGGAGGGGGAAATAATAATGGAATAAGGTTTATTACAGTGCATTCAGTTATACTGATCAACCCCTGGATATATGACTTTGCGGCGCATGATTTATGGTCAAAGCCCCTTGGCCTGCTTTACATTGCAGGATATTTAAGGGATATGGGGCTGAATCTACACATGATCGACTGCCTGGATAAAAACAACCCGGATATGCTTAATCACTTTTCAGCTAAAAAACCGGCAGTAAAAAAATATGGGACAGGCAAGTATTATAGGGAAGAGATAGAAAAGCCCTCTTCATTAAAACATGTCCCGCGTAAATACAGCAGATACGGCATTCACCCTGATATCTACATAAAATCATTAAAAGCAATTAAGAAACCTTCTGCAATACTTGTTACATCGCTCATGACCTACTGGTACCCCGGGGTAATAGAGGCAATAAGGATTGCCAAAGAGATTCACCCCGGCGTCCCTGTTATACTTGGGGGCATCTATGCAAGGCTGTGCAGTGACCACGCCAGAAAATATTCAGGGGCCGATTATGTGGCAAGCGAAATTAATCTTTATAACCTTCCAGAATTAACTGATATCCTTGCCCGTTTTGGTATCAATGCAGAGACAATGCCCGCCAAATTACCGGCGGGTAAACATGCCTTGTCTCTACAAATTAATTCATATTACCCTGCATTTGATACATACCCTCACCTTGATTACGTTACCATACAGACATCAACAGGCTGCCCCTACAAATGCAAATACTGTGCAAGCAGGTTTCTTTATCCAGTTTTTAAAAGAAGAGACCCTGATGATGTTGTCTCTGAAATAAGGCACTGGCATACAAAATATAATGTGGCTGACTTTGCCTTTTATGATGATGCCCTGCTGGTTGATTCAGAGAGGCATATTGTTCCTATACTCGAAAAATTACAAAAAAATAACATCTGTGTCAGGTTTCATACACCCAATGCCCTGCATGTAAAGGAGATTACCCCTGATATTGCACGACTGCTCATCTCCTCCGGATTCACTACCATAAGGCTTGGACTTGAGACATCAGATATGGATATGCACAGAGAGCTGGATAAAAAGATCGCCCATGGCGATTTTGAGGTTGCAGTTAAAAACCTGCTTCATGCCGGTTACAGCAAAAAGGATATTGGCGCATACATACTCATGGGGCTTCCAGGCCAATCTGTGGAGTCAGTCACAGAGACAGTTCTGTTTGCTGACAGGACCGGCGTAATGCCCTACCTGGCCGAATACTCCCCTATCCCTGAAACCCCTTTGTGGGATGCATCAGCAGCCTGTGCTAGATATGACATTAAAAGCGACCCCATATTTCATAATAACTCTCTTTTATCATGCTGGAACAATGATCAGTTACAAAAATTGCCTGAGCTGAAAAACCTGGTCAAAAAGATTAGAGGGGCATGATTTCATTTTTCATGATTGACAAATTATGGCGAATAATAAATTATCACATCTGCTTGTTTTCTTAACAGAACCACCTAATTTATAAAACCGGTTTTATTCCTGAAGGGGGGCAAACAGATGGAAACAGAATGGGCAAGGCTTACAGCAGAAGAAAAGAGGGAAAAGAGATTCATGAGCTGGCTTTATCCTGAAGATATTGCCTTTAACAGCCATGAGGCACAGGAGGCTTACAGGGTAAGGGTTAAAAGGATAATTGCCGCAATAAAACTGGAAGAACCAGACAGGGTGCCTGTTATCTCTCACCCCGGTTATGCGCCGGCATTCTATTCAGGTTACACCATTAAGGAGGTAATGTACGATTCAGAAAAGCTCTTAAAGGCCTGGTACAAATTTATGGATGATTTTGATCTGGATGTACTGCCTGACGCACACCTTATACGAAGCGGCAGGGCTATGGAGATAGTGGGGGTAAAGACAAGCAAGTGGGCTGGTTGCGGCCTTCCTGATAATGTATCGCCCCAGCATGTGGAGATAGAGATACTTAAGGCCAGTGAGTGGGATCACTATGAAAATGACCGTTCTGATTTCAACTTGAGGGTCATGCTCCCAAGAACACATAAAGCAGCAGAGCCATTTGCGAAACTCCCTCCCCTGTCCATGTTGGGCGGTTTTGGCGGAGCAAGCGCGCTGGCAGCCTTTGCAGCCCCTGATATACAGGCAGGTTTCAAGGCATTTGCTGATGCCAGTGAAATAGAAAAAGAGTGGCACAAGGCATTAAATGCCATTACTGACCGCGGGCTCAAGATGGGCTTTCCAAATTTTTTCAGGTTTGACATAGGCGGGGGCGCGCCGCTGGATGCCCTCGGAGCAGGGCTAAGAGGCACTAAGGGTATTATTATGGACATGTTTCAAAGGCCAGAAAGGCTCCTTTCCAACATGGATAAGATGGCTGATATGAGTATAAAGATGGCCGCCATGATGCCCTTTAAAGCTGGTACGCCAGTAATATTTATCCCCCTGCACAGGGGCGCTGACGGTTTTATGTCTGAGGCGCAATTCAAGACATTCTACTGGCCCTTCCTTAAAAGGGTTGTTGAAGGTTATATCAATGAAGGGCTTGTGCCGCTGCTTTTTGCAGAAGGGGGCTACAACTCCCGGCTTGAGTTGATACAGGATCTGCCTGATAAGGGGGTAGTATGGTATTTTGACCAGACTGATATAATAAGGGCAAAGGAGATCTTGGGCAACCGATTCTGTATAATGGGGAATGTACCAACCTCAATGATGGTTACCGGAAAGGCAGATGATGTTAAGGCCTATTCAAAAAGGCTGATTGAGAAGGTCGGAAAGGGTGGAGGCTATATACTGGCCCCCGGCGCAACCGCTGATGAGGCAAAGTTTGAAAATATCAGGGCCATGAATGAGGCAGCAAGGGGGTGCGGTAAAAAGTAGGTTTAAGGTTCAAGGTTTAAGGTTAATGAAAGAAGGGCTCAAGGCACAAGGCGCAAGGTAGGGGCGAAAAATCTTTCGCCCTGAATAAATTTTTCGCCCCTTTTTATTTATGAATCCTTCTTCAACATGGCAAAGAGCGGCAGCCCTGCTGCTGCAAGGATTGCCCAGAATATGAATGGATAGCCACTATTGAATGGCTCAAGGCTGTTACCCAATGGTGGTGCAAGAAAGGCGCCGACCATTCCTAATGTGCTTGTCAACCCGATTGCTGTACCGCTGTATTCACTCCCCACCTCCTTTAACTCAATAACCATGACATTAAACAGGGCAGCCACACCTGTACGCGTAAGACCTGTTATAATGATTAACACCCATATCATTGTGCCCTTACAGAAAGGCAGGGCAAAGACTGTTACTGCCATCATTAGTGTTGAAACAACCAGCACCCCTCTTCTTGCGCCGAGCCTGTCAGATATAAGCACAACCGGGATGGTGCCCAGGCTGGCTATTCCGGTCATTACAGTAGTTGCGCTGTCTGCCAGAAAAGGGGTCCAGCCGATGAGCTTAAGATATGTCGGCAGATAACCTGTAAGCCCCATGCTTGAACCCCAGTATGTGGTCGTAATAAGGGCTATTATCCATACCTCCCTTATCCTGATTACATGCCTTAATGCGTCAAGCAGGGGCTTTGATACAGTAGATTTGCCAGCAATGGCTGAAGGAGATTTATCCCTGCCTGAAAATATCCACAGAAGGCCAAGCAGGATGCATGGTATTCCATAAATAAACATTACCCTTCTCCAGCCGCCAAGCACAGGAGAAAAATAATTTGCGCTCAACATGGTTGCAGCCATTGAACCCACAGCCCACACCACATTGAGCATAGCATTTGTGAGGCCAAGCTCCTTTCCCCTGAACCATTCGGCTGTCACCTTCGGCACAATAGATGGCATGGTTGCCGCCATCAACCCGAACAGGTACATGGTTACAGCCATGCTGATGAAACCAGCAGAAAAGCCCCTGAGCGCCCCGAATATCCCTGCAAATATGCTTATAAAAAACATGGTGCGCCTTACACCAAATCGGTCGACAATTAGGCCGCCAGGCAGGGCAATAAATACCCCTGCAAGAGGGTCCATGCCCCATACAGCGCCTATTTGAAGCATACTCAGCCCCAGGTCATCAGATATCTCCTTGAAGAGCACAGGCATGCACATGCGCGAGAGCCCTGCAATAAAGAGGTATGACATCATCCCCAAAAAAAGGATGTACCAGCGGTAACAGGATCTTTCTGTATCAACTGAATTCATACAATTCCAAAGTAAAGGTTCTCCAGATTATAATCAGCCATCTAACCTAATTGATACGCATAAGCAACCTTTTCTTTATATTTTTTTGAGATCGAAATATTTGACGACCTTTAGATTCAGGCGGTAAGCCATTAGTGTTCAGATATCAGAGAAAGGCTTTCAAAGCATAGAATTAGGTGAGACAGCTAGAAGAGGGACTGAAACCTCCATCCAGAATTTGTTTCTTTCTGGATGGATAGTAACTAATAATAGGCAATATGCACAGTGATATGCAAATAACATTCTTTCATCCCTATGCCATCAAGGGATAGCCTGATTTCCGTACTGTCGCTTACATTGGCAGGCATACTCAGTGCAAATCTTTTTACAGTTGATATTCTCCCGAAACCGCCACAAAGAGGGCAATAGAGCCCCTCCCAGAAACCTGACCTTGAACAGACAGGGCATGGCGCCATAACCGGTACAGAAATAGGATAAAGCCCTCCTGATGCCGCCTCTTCAGGGGTTAGCACTGCATCAAAATAGAGCTCCTTTTCATATATGCCCTCATTTCCCCGGTCATATAGACCGGGTATAAACCCTCCAAACAGATCATCAGTCTTTGTGGAAAAGAGAGATTCTGCATCCCTGAACCGTTTTATCCTCTCCTGCATCTGACCTGGCACACGGGTTAATCTGTAAGAGGCATCTTCATTTTCAAGGTCAGTGTCATATCTGCGCTTTTTTTCATGATCACTTAATGTATCATATGCCTCTTTGATTTCTAAAAATCTTTGGCCACCCTCATTTTCATTTAAGACATCAGGATGGTATCTCTTTGCTATTGTGCGGTATGCCTTTTTTATTTTATTTTATTCAGGTCAGCGCCTCTGCTAATCCCAAGAACAAGGTAGTAATCCTTCTGCATGGTTACCTCCACATTAAAATCCATGAAGAGCCCCGGCCACAAGGAGCATGATTACAATCTGAATAAAGTAAAAAAAGGATGGGGTTGCATCCAGATAACCCCATCCTGATTTAATTCATTATGCTGACTTTATGGCTATCTTACGGGGTTTTGCAGCCTCAACCTTTGGCAGGGTAAGCTTCAAAACACCGTCTGCCATCTTAGCCTCAATCTTTGACTGATCGATTATCTCTGAGAGATTAAACTGCCTGTAATACTTGCCTGTCCTGTATTCTGTAAAGAGCGCAACCTCATTCTCTCCTTCAGGTTTTTTAACATCACCATCCAGAGTTAGTATATTCTCTTTCAGATCGATATTAAGGTCCTCCGCCTTTACACCGGGCATATCAGCCAGCAGAGTCAAACCCTTTTCTGTCTCAAATATATCCACATCGGGAGTAAAGACAAGCCCCGGCTTTGTCTGTTCAGTCATGGTAGACACCTCAGATTTTTCCTTGGCCTGCAATGCCTTTGCTTCTGATTCTGTCATGATTTTTTCCTCCTTTCTGTTTAATTACTTTATGGTTATCTGCCGCGGCTTTGCTGCCTCTGATTTGGGCAATTTTATTGTTAGAACACCATTCACATTTGATGCCTCAGCCTTATCAACATCAACCTGCCCTGGCAGATTTAGTATCCTGTTGAACTTGCCAGATTCTCTCTCGCGTCTGTGATACTTTGCATTTTTATCTTCATTTACTATCTTTCTTTCACCTGAGATGGTAACACTGTCTGCTGTGACAGAAAGCTCAATTTCATTAGCCTTCATACCCGGAAGTTCAGCCCGGATATAGTAGGAATCTTTGTCTTCTGTCAGATTAATGAGGGGAAATACACCTGCACCACGAACAATACCCCTTGTAAACCCGTCTGTCAGAAGATCCATCTCCCTTCTTAACCTGTTAAGCTCATCAAATGGGCTCCAGTTGCTTAATGTCCTCCAGTTTGGTTCTCTTCTTAAAAATAACATGGCTAAATCCTCCTTTCGTTTTTATTACATTATTTAATCTAATCTCTTTTGTTTTTCGTTTTTTTTTGAACTGAACTTATTAACAATAATTCAATAATGATTAAAACAGTTGGAAGGCAATACACTGTTTTACGGTTTAAAGTTCCCAGAAATTTTTTTTTGATAATAATCTTAACGCTGCTCAGCTTTGCTTTAATATTGCCTTCCTTAAACCTTTGGGAAACGCAACACTTAAACAATTTTAACGTGTATTATCAATATGATACATTTTTTAAACGCCAAAAATATAAGCATGGTAAATTTTGTAGTCAAGGGGTAATGAAAATTTTTTTGGTATCAATGTTGATTTTTACGAGGGAATAGTTTGACTCAATGGCTGCATACGATTAGAATGCAAAATCAATTTTACAAATCGAGATATCATAACCAAGGAGGAGCTGAATATGGATGATCGCCAGAAATGGACAAATGTAACGAGGCGCGGTTTTTTCAAGACAACAGCAGTGGCAGGGGTGGCAGCAGCGCTCCCTGTATCAATTTTAGCGGGTGAAAAGGTAATAAGCATAGGTGGCGTAAAACCCAGCCCAGCAGGCAGAAAAAGAAATATTCTTTTTGTGAGTGATGCCCCGGAAAGATTTGAAAATGTTCTCGGATCAATTAAATCAATCAGTGAATATGATATAAATCTGAGCCAGATGAAGGCCGACTTTAAAAACTCCGGTGATATCCTGAAGGCCATTAAAGAAAAGGATGCGGACATCTGCGTTTTCACGCTGCCAGGCATTGGTATGTCCTCCAGAAATATCGCCGAGCAGATAGGCTGCCTTGATATCCCTGTTATTGTTCTGGCCGGGAGCCCCGAACTGATAATGTGGGAGACAGACCTTGTTGCCTCATTCCGCATAAAGGGTACAAATGCCCTTATTGCAAATTCAGAAGATCATGCCATTGAACTGATTAAGATACTTGCTGCGCCCAGACCCCTTGAAGACAAAAAGGCCCTGGTATTCAGTAAACCATTTGGATCAACAAGCATTCCAGCCCCAAACCTGAATGAGGAATATATCTATAGTCAGACAGGCGTCAGGATAACGCACAGGCCAATAGATGACCTTAAGGCGCTCATGAAAGAGGTAGATGCGTCTGCCGCTAGAAAAGAGATGGAAATATGGAAGAAGGGTGCAGTAAAGATAATAGATGTCACAGATGAAATGATCCTTCAAAGTTCAAAAATGTATATACTGCTTAAATCCCTCATTGAAAAGGAAAACCTGTCAGGTGTTTCTGTGGACTGTTTGAGTTTTTCATTTGGCGCTGATGCAACCATCCCCCTTCCATGCCTTGCATTCACCAGGCTCAGGGATGAAGGCATAACAGCCGCATGTGAGGCAGATATATGCATGATGCTTACATCAATGCTATTGCAGGAGGTCACCAGAAGGCCATCATTCCAGAGCAATGTATCCTCGGTAGATATTAATAAATCCACCACTATTCTTCGCCACTGTGTTGCGCCAACAAAGATATTCGGCTCTGACAAGCCACAGCAGCCATATACGCTGAGAGATTATCATGGTCTGGGCAAGGGCGGAACCTGTGAAATAGCATACCCTGTTGGTCTTGATGTAACCATTGGCGGATTCAGCAAGGACCTTAAGGATTTTGTTATATGGCCGGGAAGAACAAAGGATATGGTTGATGACAGGGCAACACCTTCATTCAAGAACGCCCCGCCTGAATACAGCAAGATGCGTAAATTCTGCACAAATATGGCGGAGATCAAGATAAAGGATGTCAAAGGTTTTATGCAGAATATTGTAGGTATTCATCATAATATGATCACAGGGAGTTTTGGAAAAGAGATATCCAATGCCCTGGTGCGGATGAATGTAAATGCTATTACCCCACCTGATCTGACAGCACCGGAGGTATAGACTGTATTGCAGCGATTGCTCTTCCTGTGCGGTCCAATACCCCAATGGTGTTGATGTGCAAAACAGGTTGATAAGGGCGCAGGAGATTTCAGCTTAGTATTCATCCGGAAAGAGTTCTTTTCCGGATGAAGCTTTCAACTTTCATCTTTCAGCTTTATTCTATTCCCTCGGGGGGTCACCATCATAGCCCCCTGACGGATTCAAGAAAATCTTGCCCGGTGTACCGGGCAAAGGCAAAAGCCAGTCAGGGCTGCTTTTTGGGTACAGCAGCCTTGCCTGCCACTGTATAGAAAAGTCCTGGGCCTTCACATCAGGATATTTTTTATAAACCCTTTTTACCAGCTCTTCCGCTGATTTTGCGGTGCTGTAAACCTCCTCGTAATTATCAAGATAGTTTATAGACCAGTCAGCACAATCTGTATATTTACTGTGTATATCCTTCTGAACCGCTTCCATAATCCTGACCTTCTCCTCATCGCAATGGCCTGGTATGATTATCCTTGCGTCAAAACCCTTCAGTCTTTCAATATCCTTTCGCCAGATGGCCCTGCGTGCCACATTGCTTTCTATTGGCCAGAGGTGGCAGGCATGGAATGCGATATCAGTGGCGCACAGCACCCCGATTGATGGCACCCATGCAACAGAATTATTTATACTGTCACCTTCCCATCCGTCTGAAAAGATGATTTCCTCTTCTTCAAGCTCAAGCCTCGGTTCGGTAAGGGGCGATGGTATTATTGTAGCCTTTGGTATTTCACCCGGCCCGAAGCGGTCTATAGACCACATGTCCACCTTGTCACTGGAGGTGGCCTTGATATCCTTTATTACACTTGGGAGCGCTACAATCTTTGCATCTGGGAATGCGAATTTTAATACTGCGAGCCCAAAATGGTGATCAGGGTGGAAATGGGAGACATAGATATGGGTCAGCCTTTTTCTCATGGGCAGGATTTCTGAAACCATGCGGTAAGAATCGCTCATGATTTGAGATGCATCAATCAGGATGGCATCTTTTTCACCATACAGTAATGTGGAGTTGCTGTTAAAACCAAGATAACTGTGGAGAAATACCCTGAAATTAATGGCCATATCTCACCCCTTTCATTATCTGATGTTGATTGGATGGTTAATAAATACCATTTTTTGTACGTCTGATCAATTGCGTTTTTATTTTTCATTTTTGACAATATTGGTTTTGTATAATAAGAATACAACATTCAGCAATTTTTCATAACATCTGCCAACCATTTTTATCTTTGAAACGGAGGGTATCTGCATGAGTAATAATAGAATATTTACAGATGAAGAATTGAAGGTGATGGGCACACCTACGCTTGACCTTATTAAAAAGGCCATAGATGCTGGTGAGAAGGAAAAGGCAAAGGCCCTTGCAGAGCGTTTGCAAAGCGAGATTGGTCATCTTCATGACGGCTATATGGTTTGGGTAAGCGGACTGCTTTCCTATATCTACAGGAATTATGGTGTAGATGCAGTGGAGGAGGCTGAAAGAGAGGCACACGGGATTGAAGGGAGATCAGTCTTTAAACCATCAGGTAAAACTGATCTGAGGTCAAGGGTTGAAGAACTGGCAAGCGGCTTAAGAGGCCACATGCAGCCTGTTGTTATTAAAGAGGATGATGAAAAGATCACCTTTACCATGAAGCCGTGCGGGTCTGGTGAAAGGCTTATCAAGATGGGCCTTTATGAACCTGAATTTGGGTTGGCAAAGATAAAGGAGCGTCACCCTGCCACATGGGGCATGAAGGATTTTCCCATATACTGCTGTCACTGCCCGATTATGGAGATGCTTACAATAGAGGCTACAGGCAAGATGGGGGCAGCCCACATAGTATCCGAACCAATGGAATTCGGAGAATGCCATTTTGCCCTGTATAAAGATCCCAAAGATATCCCTGAAGAATATTACAAACGTATAGGCAAAACAAAACCCAAATGATGTTACAGTGTTTAAAATATAATTTCATGGAAGAAGTTTAAAGGGATTAGTGAATATACTCGGCGGCTGACACAAGATCATCTTCTATTGAAGAAATGGGACGCTCACCACGCTGAGTATTTAAAGGTATTGTGATAAAACACAATGAAAATGGGTATTCTACACTATTCAACTAGACACAATAATCGCTAATAATAGATTAGCGAAAAAGCTGAAGGTTCATAGCTCAAAGGTGAAATTTCAAGGTTCAAGGTTAATAAAAAGTTAAAAAATGTTTTTCTGTCATTCCAGCGAACAGGCGGGGATCCATTTATAGCAAAACCTTTTGGACTCCCGCCTTCGCGCATTGCCGTCAAACTATATCTCACACAGAGGCGCAAAGAACACTAAAGGGATCAATTGTTTTAACCTAATTTTTAGTTCCTTAACTTTGTGATCTTTGTGGCTTTGCGTGAACAATGATTTTTCGTCTTGAATTTCACCAAAACAGATCGGAAGAGCACACGTCTGAACTCCAGTCACCGCTCATTATCTC
>CAZXUA010000154.1:0-11428 GCA_964643755.1 uncultured Desulfatiglans sp.
AATACTTACAGGTGCAAAAATGCTCAATTTTGCTATTCTCGGACAACCTCCTAGTGAAAAAACAGGAACTTCCAACATCGAACGTTTAATGTTCAACTTCAAATCAAAATCAAAACAATGAAATGAGATTTCATTCCGTATTTCATTGGACAATATGGGGGTGGCCCTGCGTGACGCACCATAGCTTTAGCGATGGGGGGGCGTGTCCCCCCGGCATTTGGATTGCAAACCGCAATCATCGGGCAGCCACACGGGCCTGCCCCTACAAGGCTGTAAATCCAATATAAATATCATTAAAATTGAGACTAACTCTTCCATTACATAAGTAACTGGATTCCCCGGTCAAGCCGGGGAATGATAATTTAAACATATTCCGGATCAAATCTATCTTGAATAATTAAAAAAAAAGGTTTTATTTTTACCACTCGACCCCTGGAACCCTTTTTCTATTTATATGGATCCTCCCCATCCCACTTCCCGCCATTTGCAAGCACTGTATAAAGAGCGTCATGGGTCATGGTCTCAAAGATTGTAAACTCATTAAATGATATCAACTCCCTGTCATCAACATAAAGGCGTTCACTTGCAAGTTCTTTTACAGAAGGTATAACCTTTGCGTTTCCTCCACTCCATCCCGGTATGCCCGGACCAAATACAGTAATACCCGGTTTTGGTCCCTGCCCTTTTGATATGGTATATGCGCTTTCACGGTCATGGGGGTTATGCACCTTGTTAAATCCAAGTCCGGTCACATAGGATATATTAAGGGGATTGAGCCCCAGTTTGTAATCCATGAGTTCAGATGCTGAATCCAGATACTTCTGATCATTGCTCAACCGCCAGTAAAGCATGGGCGCACATGCATATAAGGGCTGCCTTACATTATGTCCCCAGCCTCCTGATTTGGAATCATTTCCTACAGGATAGGCATGTTTTTTTAGTTCTTCGATATTGCTGTCAGCCGCCTCTTTAATAATACCTTTGAAGTATTCAACGATTACAGGATCAACAGTAACATCCTTTGCAACAATATAAGAAAAGATATAGGCCGGGTTATCGAAATTCGCATCATTAAGCGAATAACCCGGTGTGGCATAAAGATTCTTTTTAAGCGAATCAGCAGACCTGTAAAGCTCTTTTATATTTTGATGTGCCTCATCACTGCCTGTAAGCAGATATTTCTGGATATAATAATAGAGCCTTTCCGGGGCAGCCATATCCTTTTCACCATAAGCGAAAGCCTTTTCAGCCCTGTTAACAAGCTCTTTAGACCTTTCAGGTTTATATGGTTTTAGTATCCTCGCAAGATGTATAAAGAGCCCTGCGCTTGCTGCTGTTGCCCTCTTATCTATGGCAACAGTCCCGTATTTCTTGGTATCCCTGTCCATCGGGGCAGCAAACGGCTCAGGGTAGCCCTTTGTCTCTGTGCCAAAGTGAACGCTGCCATCATCATTCTGAAGATATTCCCATGAAAGCGTGCCCCATTCTGCCTCATCGATGATATCCGGGATATTATTCGTATAACTCTTTATATTATATTCAGCATCAAATTCTCCGGGTATGTCATACTGGCCGTCATAAAAATATTCATGGAATGCCTCATATATCATCAGGTTGATCATCGGGTTTGAGATATGATATGCCCTTCTGTCCGCATCACCTGCATCATGGTACCCGCCATATACCCTGAACTGCCTTTCATCACCTTTAACCTCGATATTTGCCTCGCCTATTGGGCCGTCAACATCATAGATAATGGTATGGCATGGTTTCTCTCTGATGTCAGGATTTTTTATCGGGCATCCGCAGCGTTGAAGATACTGGGCGCGAAAGAGTAGATATGCGGCCCGTTTGGAAAACTCACCCCCTACACCAAATGGATATGAAGAGCCGTAACCATCAACCACTATTTTATATGGGCCGCCCTCCGGGACCCTGGAGAGATCGATTCGATAGACATAATCACCGGATGACTCATCATTTCCAATCTCCTTTAACCGGCCTTTTGTTATTTTTTTTTCTGATGATATATTGATTACTTTATAGCCTGGAAGAGCCCCGCCTATCTTGCGGCTTCCTCCTGTGCCCAGCCAGATGGCAAAGTTTGCGTATCGGGATTTTGATAGGGCGCTGTAACCAGCCTGGTTTATCTTTATTGATTCACACAGGATGTTCACCGGGTTATATACAAATTCGGTATTTCCATAGGGAGTCTGCAAAAAATATTTTTTACCTATTTTAAGATTGTTAGTCTCAAGATAGATATGGTGATCGCATGGATCAGCCTGCATGACATACTTATATATCCCCTTTGCAGGCTCGCTGTTGATCTTCCAGACCGCAGGATTGGAGGTATCCGCTTCATTAATATCGATGATATCGCTGGTAAATAAAACAGCAAGTACATCCTTTGATGCAGTTCGAACCTCCTTGAGAGTGAGTTCGGCATAGGAATTATTACATGTAAGCAGGATCAGTGTAATAAATATCTCAAGATTTCGGGCCATTTTGAAAAGTCTCCACTCACAATTTCAGTTATATGCAGGACATATCTATATATACCACGGAGGACACGGAGATCACGGAGAATTTTTTTATTATATTATCAATAAATAATTTTTATTTTCTTAGCGCCCTTTGCGTCTTTGCGGTTCAATTTTAGTCTGACACTTCAACCACACAAGGACGCGGAGATCACAGGGAGTTTGTCTTTTAAATTTTTCACTCCGTGCTCTCCGTGGTGAATAACTTTTTTAAGTTTTAAGGTAATTTATATTACAGCATTATTCTGTCACTGCTTCCACATTACCCCTTTACCACCCATTAACATCCTTTGTTGCTATTTTTATCCTCTCACCATCCGATTCTGTTAAGAACCTCTCTTCCACCAGCTTATCTGTAACATCATATACCTTTTTCAGGTAATCCTCTTTAGCCGGGTATAAGGATTTTATCTTTTCCCCATCAAAGGGCGCCTTGTATCCTGCAAGCGAACAGAAAAAGGCGCTTGCCCTATCCATAGCCCTGCTGTTGCCAAAATAGGTTGCTACAGGCGCCTCAACATAGGGGTGTCTTACACCTCCAAGTGCATTTCCATATTCATCAAGTTTTATTATTATTCCATTTTTATCAGCAGCCCTTTCAGTTACAATAGGTTCTGCCTTTGGCGGCGGAGTACCGCTTCTGATCCATGCGTAAAGATTCTGATAGGCGCTGTTCATGAAGAACTCTAATGGAAAATCGGTTACCCCGTATTGATCAATCCCCTCACATTTTGATACTGTATCAGGTACACCAGCCTTTGCGGAATCAGCAGAATTTGGTGAGTTATCCATGCTTTTTTTATTTACATGGGCAGCGCCAGGTATCTCATACCTTCTGAACCTGTCAGCCGGTTCATCACTGTCAGGACGTCTTGCAATAATTGTTGAATTAAGCAACCCCTGAGTTACAACACTTATTACCGGCACGCCTCTTGGTTTTATTCTCACACCGGTTTCTCCTGGTGGCACAGCATCAACACACTGGTTTATGGGCACCATAAATGCATCGCCGTCACCTATCATATAGCCATCAAATATCGGCTTGCCATCAGCCATTTTGGCGGTATCAAGCGGATGAATAAGATTAATGTATGTTGTAAGGTACCCGCCTGTCTGTGAATACCCTGTGGCAATAAGGTATTTCACATCATACCCTTTTAAAGGGTTTGTTGTATCCTCTCTGCCCTTAAGCAGTTTACCTATCTGGCTTACCATATCCCAGACAAGGCCGTTTTCTGTCTCCTTTGTTGTATCATTGAGGGTTGAAGTTTTTATTTCACATCTCTCGTTAAGAGAGGCAGGATTATCCATTGATAATGATTTATAACGTTCAGGATTAAATTTCTTTAATGCCTTAAGTGCAACAGGTTTTACTGTTACACCAACCCATATGTCGCCATTCTCTATAAAGAAATCCCTGCAAAACATCCATTGCAGGTCCATATCAAACATCTTAGTTGGATTATTTAACTCAAGAACCACATTACCGCTGAAACGTGATTGATCAGCAGGGCGCCTGACAAGTATCCTTGTAGTATAGGGGGCATCAGCATGTTTAATAATAACCTTTCCTGCCGCATCATAATCATAGACATTCGCCTTACCGCTAACAAAATATTCCTCTTCAATGTAATTGGAGGAACCAATATTCTGCGGCACAACCGAATGATCAGCCCCATTAAACGGGTATGACTCGGATGTCACTGGAACCGGGCCGACGATCTTAAGGCCGTTTGAAGGTTCATTTGCCACTATTGTACATGTAAATAAAATTGATATGAGCACAACAAAAAATCCTAACAGATAATAATATTTTTTCATCATTTCCCTCTTTTCTCCTATTAAATATAAACTGTTACTCCATATTCTTTGAAACGTATGTCTGCTGTAATAACAGCCATTTTTTTAATCAATGCTGTAGCAATAATAAATCTATCGCACGGATCCCTGTGAATATCAGGTAATTCCGTTGCTTTCAGGGAAATATCTTTATCAAGATTAATGATTGAAATATCATGATGTTTAATAATCTCACGAAACCATTCTTTGGGAGGGACAGGTAAAAGAAGTTTACCGGCCTTATATTTTAATCCTATCTCAAATGAACTAATTGCCGAGATGTATAAAACTGGTGAATTTTTTATCATCTCAAGGGTTTTCTGACTCATTTTATCTTGATCATGAACCAGCCAGAGAAGCCCGCATGTATCAAGAATCATTATTCTATATTCCCCCATTCTTCTTTAGAAAGGTCTTCAACAGGATCATATTTGATTTTTATTTTTCTCATCCTGGGATGATATGCCAGACGATCAGGTTTTTTATAGGGAATAAGCTCAGCAACAGGTTTTCCATTTCGGCAGATAAGAAATGTCTCGCCTTTATTTTCAATTTCCATGATAAGCGCTGATAACTTTGTTTTTGCCTCATGTATGTTTAGATTTTTCATGGTATAAACCTCTTGCTATTTAGTTAGTCCACTTAGTTTAGTTTAGGGATGCTTAATTGTCAACATGCATTAAGATTATTGATTTACAATTTAAGCAATGAGAATCCGGCAGATTCAGTAAGAGACAAGACATGTCTATACATATTGGGTAATTTTATATTCATTCTATTTAAATATAGAAGCAGACCACCCATCACCTATGCCATATAGCAGCATGACTCCGTATGCAAAAATGCCCCTGAGCTTGCCGTTTTTTATCTTGAACATGTCAGCAAAAGGCATTGAGCTGGGGGTCTTGGCAAAACTCGGATAGATTTTGCCATCCGGCATCCTGATAACATCAAACCCACGATGATTAAAGCAGTACAGGCCCCATGTAATACCCTTTTCAACATCAACTAATGGGGTACGGCGAGGGAGCACACTGTAAATTGTCTTGAGTGATGGCGAAATCTTGCCATCAGGCGCAATGCATGATGCAGCAGATGGTAATCCGGGCGGAGGCGGCCCCATGCCCGGTATCTTGCCGCATGTCACCATGCCGTTTTCCACCCTGTAGCCGTCATTGTCCCACGGGATAGAACTTGCATCGAGTGTATCCATGGCCGTGAAATATATCTCGGACATGGCCAGCATCTTCTCACGGGATACCCGCTCTTCCGGTGCCAGCGTTTCATCAAAACCAGGAGGGACATTTTTAAGGTTGCCCAGGTTTTTTTCATCTACATCCCGGACAACAATAGATTCTGCCTCAGTTATAAACCCGTTTACCACCTTGAGCCTGACAGAGAGCAATACCGGTTTATCATGCTCTTTTGCAATGCCTGTCCATGCCACCTGCCCTTCCTGTGTATCACAGGCATAAAAATGAAAATCACCAAGGCCGGATGCAGTGAACCAGAGCCCTTCAGTAGGTGGGAGTTTTACAGTATTCTCGGTAAAAATTAATTCCTTTGCAAAAGGCGCCTTGGATGCATCATGGGCCACCATGGCTGCGAGGTATTTATCTGCAATACCCTCCAGACATGCCCTGTTACATTCAGTTTCAGCAAAAAGAGATACAGAGAAAGAAGACACACACATTATTATAAAAATTAAACCCGGCAGTCTTTTCATAATACCCTCCTTTTTACTCGTTACTACAATCTTTTTTGGAATGTCTGTTTTGCAGTAAATAATAATGACAGAATAACAACAATGAACCAGATTTAAGATTTATATGGTAAAAAAGCAAGGAAAAACCGGCAAATCTCGACTGTTTAACAGCCGGTTTAGTCTGAAAAAATCTCATGCCTTATGTAAATAAAATTCTTTTTAAATCTCTTGACTATAAAAATGCATTTTCCTATAGTTCGTCCTATTGAACAAGCTCCTTTTAAAAGATCAAATGCATTATCCCTTGAGTGTTTAAGTTTTTATTAATAGGTCGGCGTTAAAAGGCTGCAATATTGATAAAATGTTTAATCACGCTTACCACTTGAGATCATCCTGATATTTCCGGCTAGATTTAATGCAGCATGGTGTTTTTTGGTTTTACTTACCAATTCTAATAGGAGTTAGAGTATGAAAACAAAAAAAACCTGTCTTATGATAATTGTTCCTCTCCTGTTTTCCATCTTATCAACCTTAACCACCCTTGAATCATTTGCAGAAGATAAATGCGACAGGGCCTGTCTTGAGAGCTTTGTGGATCGTTACATAGATGCGATTGTTAAACATGATCCATCCAGTGTACCCCTTGCGGATAATGTAAAATTCACCGAGAACGGGGTTGAGCTTAAGGTGGGTGATGCCCTGTGGGCGACTGCCAGTGCAAATACTGACTTCCGTATCTATGTTACTGACCCTGAAACCGGTCAGGTCGGCTATTCGGGTATTGTGAAGGAAAACGGCACCCCTGTTCTTTTTTCCCTACGTCTGAAAATAGGTGATGGAAAAATCAGTGAAATAGAACAGATCGTTGGCAGGGACAAGAATTTTTCAGGTGTAGACAAACTGAAAGAGCCTGATCCTATATATGCACAGGTTCTCAAACCTTCCGAAAGAACTCCCCGTGATAAGATGATACCTATTGCCGATAGTTATTTCGCGGCACTCGAACGGGCTACAGGTAAACGCCCTGTCCCATTTGCTGACACCTGCAACCGGATGGAAAACGGTATGCAGACCACCAACAATAAAGAGATGGTGGCCGGTATGGGTGGCGGGGGATTAAATATCCTTGCAATGAGCTGCAAGGAGCAGTTCAAGACCGGTTATTTCGCGTTTGTTACTGAGATTCGCAGGAGACATGTACTGGTAGATGAAGAGCGCGGCCTGGTATTTTCATTTGCTGCACTGGATCATGCCGGTAATATAAAACAGGTTACCACTACCGACGGTAAGACACATGAAATCAGCCAGTTGAGTCCCACTACGCTTTTTGGCGGGGGGCTCTTCAAGATCATCAATGGTGAGATTCATCGTATATATACAGTCTTCTATTCAGCGCCTTATGGAATGAAACACGGTTGGTAGAGTCTACACTAAGATGATGTATCATTGATATTAATGGGTTTTCGTAGACAAGGCATGCCTTGTCTCTACATGGTGGTGCATAGAACCCCACTGTATATAAAGATTTAAAACAATAAAGGAGGGTTAAAATGAGTACAAGAAAGCATCAAACAATAATTCGCACAGATTCAAGGTCTAATAACAGGTTTTTCGTATTGGGTGTAATGATTGTCTTTTCATTATTGTTTATTTTTGTCTCCTCCTGCACAAACCCTAATACAGGTCTTGAGGAGAAACTGGCACACGTAACCATCGCCAACACTGAGCTGGAAAAGAAGCTGAATGAAATGGACAACAGGATGGGAATCCTTGAAGATACCCAGGCAATCAGAAACCTGCACTATGCATATGGTTACTACATAGACAAGTGCCTGTATGAGGATGTGGTTGACCTGTTTGCGGAAAATGGGGAGGTACATTTTTTCGGAGGCATTTTTCGGGGCAAGGAACAGGGTGTGCGCCGTCTTTATGTAGGGAATTTCCTACAGGGATTTACCGGAGGCAAGCCGGGGCCTGTTTATGGTTTCCTGCTCGATCATCCCCAGATGCAGGACGTGATCCATGTTGCGCCTGATCGCAAAACAGCCAAGGCGCGGTTTCGCTGCCTCATGCAGGCTGGGGCTCATGAATCATCACCATCGGCCAAGGCTGCAATCGCAAAAGGAGAGAAGCCTATGGTATGGTGGGAAGGCGGTATCTACGAGAACAGCTATGTAAAAGAAAATGGCGTCTGGAAGATCCAGATACTCAATTATAATCCCCTGTGGCATGCGGATTATGAATCAGGGTGGGGAAAGTCAAAAATGATTTATGACTCGAATGCGGCACCAAAACTCTATCCAGAAAACCCGATAGGTCCAGATGCGCCTATGGAAAACCCTCCGAAAACATGGCCCAATACATCCATCGTGCCCTTCCATTATATGAATCCGGTTACAGGCAAACCGCTTACAATGGAATCAAATTGGAAAAGCACACCAAAGGCTGAATAATGAGAGACCAAGTATACTTTAAAGTATATACAACAGGGTATGGTTTTCACCACGGAGAGCACAGAGAACACGGGATAAAAACTAATAAATTATCCCTCCGTGATCTCAGTGTCCTCCGTGGTCATATATAATGATGCTCACTGAATTAATAAAATGCACTACTAAGTATATTCGCAACAGAGGAGGTCTTGAAAATGCGAAAACTCTGGATCGTTTTTATAATTGCCATATCAGGATCACTGATCACAACTTACAGTTCAGCCAGTGAATGCGACCGCACATGTCTTGAAGGCATAGCGGATCAGTACCTTGCAGCTATGGTCGCTCACGATGCCTCAAAGGCGCCATTTGCAGATAATGTAATCTTTACAGAAAACACTATAAAACTGCCGCTCACTGAAGGGCTCTGGTTTACAGCATCAGGCCTTGGTGATTTCAGGATATATATCTGTGACCTTAAGAGCGGACAGGTTGCATGGGTTGGTGGTGTAAAGGAGCATAATAAACCTGTAATTCTTTCCTTAAGGCTCAAGGTAGTTAACCATATGATTACTGAGGCAGAATCGATTGTTATCCGTGATGTGGATGAAAAGAATCTAGCCAATTTCAAACTGACAGAAAGACCTTTTACAGAATTCCTTGACCCGTCTGACCGTGTTTCACGTGATGAGATGGTAAAGATTCCTGAACTCTATTTTAATGCGCTGAAAATCCTGGATGATAAGGATGTACCATTTGCTGACGAATGCTACCGCCTTGAAAACGGTATGGTTACAGCAGGCACCTTCCCCGGAGCGCCTGAACCGCCCCCAGGGATGCCTTCAAGTTCAAAGTGCAGGAATGGCAAGATTTCACCAATGCTTAAAACCATATACAGTGTCACTCCACGAAGAACTCCTGTGGTGGACGAAGAAAAGGGGATTACATGGGGTATCTACTGTTTTAATCACAGGGGACTAGCTTCTGTTGAAATGCCTGATGGAACCACACAGCCAACATACTTCAACTCCCCAAACAGTATGCCTGTTTCTGAGATATTTCATACCAGGAAGGGTAAAATCATCGGCATATGGGGTCTTGGATCAGCAATGCCCTATGGCATAGGTGATGGCTGGAGCGGCCCGGTGTACAAATAAATTGAAGGGGCGAATAATTATTCGCCCCTAACCTTTTGTTTATAAGTTTTTTTCTCGTTACTACGGTCTCCGTGGTAACGTAACCATTGAACGCTCCGCGTCGATTCACCAGTTTTTCTATTTCCTGTTTACTGTCTTCTGTCTCCTGACCTCTGTCTCCTCTCTTCCTTCTGGCTTCTGGTGACTGAATTCTGACTCCCGACCTCCTTATTAATCCTCCATCTTCACATTAAGGATACCTGCACCTGATTTACCGAAGACATCAGGATCATACATCTCTTTAGAATGAGCAGACATTACTTCACCTTCTTGTCTGATCATATCTTGACTCAGAAAATGACCATGATATAATGACCACATTCATATGAAAGATAAAAGGAATAAAAAATGGAAAATGCAGTATCAAAATCAAGATTCAAACCAAATGCCTTAAAATACTTCAGGCAGATAGAAGATACAGGTAAGGAATTGATTATAACCGATCATGGGAAACCAAAATTAAAAATTGTTCCTTATAATAATGACCCGATGGAAACTCTAAATTCACTTAGAAATACAGTTATTAAATATATAGATCCCCTCAAACCAATTGCTGAAGAAGACTGGGAAGCCCTGAAATGATAGTCCTTGATACTCATGTGTGGATATGGTGGATCAGTAATCCTGAAAAATTATCAAACCCTGCAAAGAAAGCAATCAACAAAGCAGTAAAAGGAAAAAATATTTGTATTTCGTCAATCAGCGCCTGGGAAGCAGCTCTTCTCCATTCTAATAAAAGACTGGAGTTATCAATCGATTTTGATGAATGGATGGCTGCATCGGAGAGACTTCCTTTTGTATCATTTATACCAATAGACAACCGCATAGCAGTAAAATCGGTTTCATTACCTGAACCTCTGCATAAAGATCCTGCCGACAGGATCATTATTTCAACCGCAATTACGCTCGGTGCTGCACTGGTTACAAAGGATGATAAAATAATCAGTTATCCATATGTCGAAACAATTTGGTAATACATAACTCTTTGTTCCAACGGTTCCCGTGGGAACAAAGCTCTTTGACGCTCTGCGTCGATTTTCCAGTATTTCTGTTGTCTTTTTTCTCTTTCCTGTCTTCTATTTTCTGATTCCTGTCTTCAGACTTCTGTCTTCAGACTTCTGTCTTACTCCTCCATCTTCACATTAAGGATACCCGCACCCGACTTGCCAAAAACATCAGGGTCATACATCTCTTCAGCATGGGAGGGCATTGCCGTGAACTCGCCAGATGCTATTGCCTGGGCTGTGTATGAAAGGTGGTAATTACCAGCAGGGAGATATTCGGAGTAGAATATTGCAGCATGATGCCTTAACTCCCTGTGATAAAAACTCCACCTGGATATGCCATATGAGAACCAATCACCATACTGGAACCACCACGAATCTCCGGCAGGTTTGTAGTTTCCTTTGTCTGCATCTACTATTGATGATGGTGTCCTTTCGGCAAGCGTGTTTGACGTTATTTTGAGATAAGATGTAACATTGATCAAAAACCAACAGGAGGCTGATCGATGTCACAAAGAAACAATTCTGCATTACCATCCCTTGAAGCAATCAGATGCCAGTTTAAAGAATGGCGTGAGACGAGGAGGAACCGGCGGGAGCGGATACCGGAAGAACTCTGGTCAGCGGCAGTGGAACTCCGGAAGCAATATCCACTCAATCAGATTTCACGTGCTTTGCGTCTAAATTTTACTGACCTGAAAAAGAGAAT
>CAZXUA010000155.1:0-11381 GCA_964643755.1 uncultured Desulfatiglans sp.
CCCAGCTCTCCATCATGTTCCACGGGCTCATGCCGGTGCCTCCGCCTGAACCGTCAATGGTTAATAGATCGCACTTTGCATCACTGGCAAACTTTATTGCCATAGCCAGCTCTTCCATGCCATATGAACCGGTCTTAAGGGTGATTCTCTTGAAGCCAATGCTTCTCAGGTAATCAATGGAATCCATAAAATCCTTTCTCACCTGCTCTGCTGTATCCAGGTTGGTGCCGCCAAGTCTGCTGTGACGCGCAAAGGATTTTATTGAACCCTCCTTGAAGGCCTGCTGCACTTCAGGCCTTGTCGGGTCAGGGTCAACAACATATCCGCGCTCCTTAAGAAACAGGGCATATTCAAGACTGGGCACCTGTATCTCACCGCCAATACATTTTGCCCCCTGGCCCCACTTGAGTTCTATAATGCATTTATTGCCATACTTATCTATGATGAACTCCGCAACACCGTTTCTTGTATCCTCAACATTCATCTGCACAATAATGGCGCCATACCCATCATGATACCTCAGGTATGTATCTATCCTTCTTTCAAGTTCAGGAGCCCCTGTTATTTTGCCTTTTCTTGTTTTGCCCTTGCCGATCTTTGACTTAAGGTCAACACCTACTACGTTTTCACCTATTACAACAGGTATACCAACAAGTGATCCGCCAATAGCAAATGAGTCCCAGTATTTTGCAGCTATGAATGTTGATCCGAGCGCTCCGGTCATTAAAGGGATACGCGCCTTTGTCTTCATCTCATTACCAAACTCTGTTGAAAGATCAACATTCGGGAATATACAGTCATCAGGGTCATTTGAAAGGCCCGATTTGAGGCCATGTGCCCCATAGGCGTAACCCTGTATGCGGAGTGCATTGTAATTTACCCCGATACAGGTGGTGTTATTTGCGCCGGCAGTTACTGTGCCGAAATCCCTCGGATATAAAAGTTTACGTCCTACAAGACTTGCAAGCCATGTCTCACATTTACCCTGGCAATCTGCCCTGCAAAGTGTACACAGCCCTGATTCCGCAGGGTTGCCTCTGTTTACTGTACCCAGAACATCATTGCTTTTATCAAATCTCATTGTTAATACCTCCGATAAAATATTTATTCATGATCTTCCCTGAAAAGGCGAAGATGGTTTAAAACAAAAAAAAAGACGTCTCTCCAGTTATGGAGTAGACGTCTTTGTCACTATTTATATATTTACACGCCGTTGTGTAATAAAATTATCGACTATTTTTAGTTTTATTAAAATAAAATGTCAATAGTTTTAATTAAAAAAATGATTTTATTTAGTATTACTTAAGAGGCGAGTAAGAGAAAAAGCAAAAAGGGGGTAAGGGGATATTACCCTATATCCTCCGAAAGCAATATGGCCTCAGCAACCTGTCTCATGGACTTACGGGTGTTCATGCTTTGCTTCTGTATCCATCTGAAGGCATCATTTCCGCTGATATTCTTCCGGTTCATGATGATCTCTTTTGCCCTTTCAACCAGTTTTCTGGCCTCAAGCTCTTCCTGTATTACCTTTGATTTTACCATCAGTTCAGTGTTCATGATGGCCACTGCCGCCTGGTTTGCGACCGCCGTAATAAGGTTGATCTCAGGCTCTGTAAAATCATGCGGAACAGCGGTAAAACAGTTTAAAACACCTATGACCTCCCCCTTTTTAATCTGAAGCGGTACACTCAGCATGGAAACAAGGCCGAGTTTTTTTGCCATCTCCTTTTCCTTGAACCTCGGTTCATTTATGACCTCTTTAAGGATAAGAGGTTTATTATTTGCTACCACATAACCCACAACCCCTTCATTGAGATCAAGTGACCTGTCCTGCATGTAATCAGGATCAATCGCCTGTGTGGCCTTCAGCCGTATCTTTTTCTGTGGGCCTGAATTATCCACAAGCCAGAGAGAACAGATTTCAAGCCCGGTAACCTTTGCTGTAACCATTACTATAAGTTTAAGTATCTCTTCTATGTAGAGCTCTGATGTAATAGCGCTGCTTATGTCAGAAAGCGCCTTAATATACTTTTCATAATCAATTGCTGGATTATTATCCAAAGTTAAAACTCTCCCCTGATATTAAATCCCTTTTTTAGCAGGATTGCTTCAAAAGAATTATCTAGCCATTAATATTCAGGAAATTAGAATATTTATAAGAGGATTTCAAGAGTATTCTTATTACTTTTGCTACTTGACACCTGAATAATATACCCCTATTATATTGGCAAAATTTTGAATCGGATATTTACCTCATTATATATTTTCAGAAATGGCAGTATTGTTAAACAATCACACATCTCTGAGCTTAAAGGTGGTTGGGTTCTCATCATAAGATAGTATAGAAATTACAAATCAAATATGGATTCGGTTGAGCTGTATACCAGACCGGTGTTATTCGCTCATGCCTGTAATATGACAAAATAAAGAAAAAGGGAAAAAAGGAAATGTTACATCCTAAATCAGATACAAAAATAAAGATACTTCGGTTCATATGGGGGTATTTCCCCTGGCTGATGGTAATCCTGTTTCTCATACTCTCAGGGAGCACAGGAATAATGCTTGCCTCCAAAAAAGAGCGCCTGGACAACGAGAAGAAAAATGCCCGAAAAGAGGATGTCCCCACGGTCAAGGTGGTTACTTTGCTAATTGAACCAAGGGAATTTCAAGACAGGATAAACCTCCCTGCAGAAATAGAATCCTTTGAAGCCCTCTGGGTAAAATCAGAGGCATCAGGAAGGGTGGTCAGCGTTTCGGCAAAAGAGGGGCAGCACATAGAAAAAGGAGATGTGCTTGTCAAGCTGGATGACAGGGATTACCAGCTCAGGCTTGACAGCATTGAGGCAAGTTATGAACTGGCAGTGATTGATCACAAGCGTATTTCAGAACTGGCTGAAAAAAAGATAGCGGCGAAAACAGATCTTGATAAGATCAATGCCCAGTTAAAGTCCCTTAAATCACAGTATGATGAGGCAAAGCTTGCGCTGGAAAGAACCAGCATAAAGGCGCCCATAAGCGGGAGACTAAATGAGATAGAGGCAAAGGTTGGCGACTGGTTGGGTGTGGATAAACCGGTAGCTCAGATACTGCAGATAGGCAATGTCAAGGTCACTGTGGGCATCCCTGAAAGCGATGTCGCCTCGGTCTTTGACCTGGATGAGGCGGATATAAAGATTGAGGCGCTTGATAACATGTTTGTCAAGGGCAAAAAGATATTTCTCTCCCGTAACCCCGGCTCAATGGCAAGGTTATATAACCTTGAACTGTGTGTGCCCAACCCGGATGGCAGGATATTGCCCGGCATGTTTGCCAGGGTGGAGATAGTAAAAAAGAGATTCGAAAATACATTTGTAATACCCCTGTATGCTGTGATTGCACAGGGGAGTGAACGATTTGTTTATATAGAAAAAGATGGCGTTGTCCAAAAAAGGATCATAGAACTGGGTCTCCTTTCAAACTGGGAAATACAGGTAACAAAAGGGCTTGAACCGGGCGATCATCTCATTATCGTGGGTCACAGGGTTCTGGACAGCGGTCAGAAGGTTGATGTCATCAGACAGGTTACAGATCCAAGGGAGATTTTGAACTCATGACATCTATAACAGCCATTTCCGTAAAAAAGAGCACAGCAGTAATAGTGCTTACAATATGCCTTGCTCTCTTCGGCATAGCATCATACTATTCCATGCCCAGGGAGTCTGCCCCGGATATCTCTATCCCCTATGTCTTTGTAAGCACAGTCTATCCTGGCGTCGCGCCGCTTGACATCGAACAATCTATTACCATACCTATTGAAAAGAAGCTCAAAGGGCTTGAGGGTGTTAAGAATATAACATCATCGAGCGTTGAGGGCGCAAGCTCTATTGTTATTGAATTTATAACCGGCACTGACATTGATGATGTAGTTACAAAGACCAAGGATAAGGTGGATATGGCAAAGGGTGAGCTTCCTTCTGATCTGGAAGATGACCCTGTTGTGAGCGAGATAAATATCTCGGAGATGCCGATCCTTGTGCTCTCATTATCAGGCACGGTCGGTCTGGTCAGGATAAAGGAGCTGGCGGATGACCTGGCTGATGAAATAGAGACAATACCGGGCGTACTTGAGGCAGAGATCACAGGCGGCCTTGAAAGGGAGATAAGGGTTGAGCCTGACCCATCAAAACTCGCCTATTATGGTCTTTCTGTCTTAAGCCTCCAGGCTGTAATCGCTGATGAAAACAGAAATACATCAGGCGGCGGAATCAGGATGGGTGACGGCAGGTTCCAGTTAAGGGTTCCGGGTGAATTTGAGACCCCTGATGAGATATACGGCCTCGTCGTGGGCACCCATGACGGCCTTCCTGTTTACCTTAAAGATGTTGCAAAAGTTGTTGATGGCTTTAAGGAAGAGACAGGAAGATCGCGGCTGAACGGAAAGCCTGCTGTTAACATTCAGATCAAGAAACGCACAGGCGAAAACATAATAGAGATCGTTGACAAGATAGATAAGATAATTGATGAGCAGTCAAAACTCTGGCCCAAAGGAACAGAGATTACCAAGCTGATGAATGAGGCCAAGGACATCAGGATGCTTGTTGAAGACCTTGAAAACAATATAATAACGGGGCTGATCCTGGTAATATTCGTTCTCTTTTTTGCAATGGGCATGAGGAATGCCATACTCGTAAGCACTGCGATACCTCTTTCAATGTTTATATCCTTTGTAATACTTGATGTGCTTGGAATAACACTTAATATGGTAGTGCTTTTCTCCCTCACCCTTTCATTAGGCATGCTGGTTGATAACGCCATTGTTATAGTTGAAAATATATTCCGCTACATGGAGCAGGGTGTGCCCAAAATGCAGGCAGCCATCAAGGCTACCGATGAGGTTGCCATGCCTGTAATAGCCTCCACCCTGACCACTGTTGCTGCATTTTTTCCAATGGTTTTCTGGCCGGGTATTATGGGCGGATTCATGAGTTACCTTCCAAAAACAGTTATAATCACCCTTTTGTCATCGCTATTTGTGGCGCTTGTGATTAACCCGGTACTGGCGTCTATTTTCATGAAAACGCCGCCTGTAAAAAGGAATGGCGCCTTGAGCGCAGAAGAGGTGGAAAAGGCGGGGGAGGCGCCAATAGAGGCAAGCGGGCCAATATTAAGGACATACAGAAAGCTGCTGGAGAGTTCCCTTAACAACAGGGCGCCGGTTCTGATTACATCCTTTCTGGTTGTGGCATTGCTTATAATGCTATGGTTCTACAGGGTGGGCCTTGAAAAGAGCGAAGAGTTTTTCCCTAATATTGAACCTGAAAATGTATATATCAATATAGAAATGCCTGAAGGCGCTGATCTTGACTACTCTGACAGGGTCGCAAGAGATATAGAACTTGCACTTTGCAAGGGGGCAGATTACTTGCCTCAGCCCGGTGAAAAACCGATAGATTGTTACAATCAGAATGATGAGAGCAGAAACCATACCTTAAGAAGCGGTAAAAAGGTTAAAGGCATCACTGACCTGACTGATATTCAGTATATCTTTTCAAGGGCTGTATCTGTACAGGGGGGTGGGGTCTCCCTTTTTGAGGACAACTCACCAAACAGGATAGGTGTTCAGCTCTATGAATTAAAGGAGAGAAACAACTCATCATATAAAAATATAGAGATAATAAGGGAAAGGATAAAAAATGTTACCGGAGGTGAGATAACCATTGCAGAAGAGGAGGAAGGCCCCCCCACCGGAAGCGCAATCAACATTGAGATATCAGGGGATAATCCAACAGTGCTGGGAGAGATCACCCATGAGGTGCGCAGCAAACTTGCAAATATGCCCTATGTCTATGATGTAAGGGACGATTATGTGGCAGGATCACCTACCATCAAGGTGCACGTTGACAGGCAGAAGGCAGCAATGCTTGGGCTTTCTACAAACACAATAGGTTTTGTTTTAAAGGTTGCCTATAACGGTATGAAGGTTTCAACATTTCGTGAGGATAATGACGATTATGACATAACCATACAGCTTGATGAGGATGCAAGGAAGAATACCAATATCCTCAGAGAGCTGCTCATGCCAACCACAAAGGGGCTAATACCTTTGAGCACAATAGCCAAATTTGAGGTCACAGGCGGGCTCGGACAGATAAACAGGAAGAATGATGAACGCATTGTCACTGTAAAGGCAAATGTTGATGAAGACAAGATACCCGGAGCGGTGGTAAGAAAAGAGGCGGAAAAACAGCTTGCCCAGTATAGTCTCCCACCGGGCTATAATATAAAGTTTACAGGTGAAGAGGATATGCAGAAGGAGGCTGAAGAGTTTCTGACAAAGGCATTTGCCATAGCCGTTTTTCTGGTAGTTATTATCCTGGTAGCCATGTTTAACTCCATACTCCAGGTTACAATTATCATGATATCTGTATTACTCTCTCTGGGGGGTGTATTCTTCGGCCTGACAGTAATGAATTATCCCTTTGGTATAATCATGACCGGCGTTGGCGTGATATCACTGGTAGGTGTTGTGGTCAATAATGCTATTGTGCTTATTGATTATACAAACAAACTCTGTGAAAGGGGAATGGAGGTGAGAGATGCAATAATAGCAGCAGGGTGCACCAGACTCAGGCCTGTTTTTCTCACTGCAATCACCACCATCCTGGGGCTGATTCCTATGGTTACGGGCGTTTCATATGATTTTCATATCATGGAGATTGCATGGATGAGTGAATCAAGTCAGTGGTGGACATCAATGGCTATTGCTGTAATATTCGGTCTTGCCATTGCAACCATCCTCACCCTGGTAGTGGTGCCTATCCTCTATTCAGTTGTACATACCTCAGGCCTGGCCTTTAAACAGGGCAGACAAAGATTGAAGAGGGCCTACTGGGCGCCATTCTACAGGCTTACAGGAATAAAGCCTGAGGATGACACACAGGAGATTTAATTTAATAAAGGGGCAGCAGACAATTAATATGCTGTCCTTTTTAATATATCTGACATGCAAAGATGGAAATCAGGCTTAAAAAAGATAATATAGCGATTATACTTGTTGATACGCAGATTCCCGAAAATATAGGGGCTGCTGCGCGTGCAATGAACAATATGGGATTAGAGAAGCTGATCCTTGTTAATCCAAAAAGGGTTGACAGGGAGAGGATGCTTAAATCAGGAACTGTTCATTCGACAGATATCATTGATAAGATAGAGGTGTATAACGATCTGAAGGAGGCAATTAAAAGGTTCGGTTATATTGCAGGAACAACCGCACGGCTTGGAACATACAGACCGGCAATGACTGCACCTGTCAGTCTCGCTCAGAAACTGGTTGATGTATCTCAGAATAATGAGATAGCCATCTTATTCGGCCCAGAGGATAAAGGGCTCTCAAATGAACACCTGCAATACTGCCATACAATTACAACCATCCCCACCTCTGATTTTTCATCATTGAACCTTGCGCAGGCGGTGCTGATAATCTGCTATGAACTCTTCAGGGCATCAATTACAGAGACGAAAAAATCACTGCCACGGCTTGCAAACAGCTTTGAGACTGAAGGAATGTATGAACACCTGAGAGGTGTGCTATCCAAGATAGGCTATCTGAATCCGCAGAACCCTGACCTCTGGATGCTCTATGTAAGGAGATTCTTCTCAAGGCTGCAACTGCGCGCCAGGGAGGTGCGCCTGATCAGGGGCATATGCCGCCAGATCGACTGGTACACGGATAAGAAACATAAAGAAAATCATGAATAATTTTTCTGTTTATATTATTTATCAGTTACACATAATATTTCGCTTTTAAGGGCGCTCCATTGGTCAGCTCTTCCGCTCCGTGAGGGTGATGTAGTAGTGGAAATAGGGTCAGCTCCGGGTGGGGCAGCAATGGCGCTTCTGCAACGCGGAGCCAATGTTATAGGCATCGATCCCGCACGCATGGATCCCCGTGTGATCGATTGGAATGGGGATATCGGAACTTTTCGTCACGTAAGTAATTATGCTGAACGGGTGCGCTCACGCGATCTGCCTGAGCGGGTTGACTGGCTTGTGCTTGACGCTAACATCGCACCACATCGTGCCATCATTGGCCTCAAGCACCTGATTTCTCTGCGAGGGAACTCTATCCGCGGGCTGTTACTCACCCTCAAGCTCCACGATGAGGGCGTAATAGAGTATCTGCCATTGTTATTTACCAGGATTTGTGAGCTTGCCGGCGCTGTTTCATTTCGCGCAACCCAGCTTCCGAGTGCCCACCAGGAAGTGGTGGTGTGGGTTCAGCGCATGATATCTTGAAGGCAGGGATCATTTAAGGCTGAATCCTATTTTGCTGATTCACTCAGTTTTTCGCTTATTATAGCACCCTTGTCAGGCGACATCATTGCAAGAATTCCACCCGCCTCCTTGCCCTTCATATTTCCCAGAATGCGCACCACAGTCTCTATCTGCAGCTTGTCCAGGATATCGGCTGCCTTTTTTGCTTCCATTGAACTGTATAGTTTTACAAGATGGGCAATCTTGGCATCCTGCATAACCTTTTCTCTCTCTGCAAGGCTTTTTGAATATGCGGTAAGGCTGTTCTGAAGTTCATTAAGCTCAGCCATCCTGGTATCTATCTCTTCCTTTAAGGGCATCAGGGATGCTTCCATTTTTTTAAGCTCTGCCTCTTTTTGTAAAAGCTCCTTTTCCTTTTTACGCAGGCTCTGTTCCAGGGTTTCAAGGTTTTTATTTTCCTCCTTTTTTATTTCTTTAGGGGCCTCCTGTGCCAGTACAACATCCGCGCCCGCAATGGCTACAGATGAGCTGCTCAGGAAAAATCCGCTGATTACTATCTTGACACCCAGCAGGACAAAAAAGAGCGTTAAGGTAGTTATATAGAAATTCTTTTTCAGAGGAAATCCTTTCCGTGCCTTATTATTGCCGCTTCGTTTATCTCCTTCAATTCCAGTTGATTCTGATCGTAAAGCCATTTTTCCCGGTCCCTTTCTTTTAGTTTTTCAAAAACCTTATATTCCTTTGTCTTTTCGAGCAGATTTTTTCTCTTTTGTGTCAGTACCTGCTCTGCCCTGATCCTTTCCATCTTCTTTATCTCTATTTGTATGAGAAGCGCATTTATAAATTCAGAATAATTAATGATATCATCTGATGGCATGGTTTCCCGCATCCTCTTTTCCAGTTCATCATTTGATTTTGCAATTTCATCATTGAGGCTATTTATCTTTTCATCAATTTCCCTTACCCTGTTTTGTGCCCTTGCAAATTCAATGGCTGCCTTTTCCTTGAGATGGCCCCTGTATGAAAGCAATGATTCATATCTGAATTTAAATTTCAATTAATATAACTCACTTACTCACGCCATGTTCAGCCGATAAACAGATTAAACCCCTTTGGATAACAGCTTTGTCATCTGTACAACAGATGTCTCTATTGTGCTTCCTTCATTTACATCCTGTCTTAAAAAGCTATTAAGAGCCTCTATCATATCCAAGGCATAGTCGGTGTTCCTGTTATTACCCCTTTCATAGGCTCCAAGGTTAACAAGATCCTCTATCTTTGCATAGTCAGCAAGTATTCTTCTGAATTTATATGAGAGGGCAAGATGATCCCTGTTTACCACATCGCTCATTAGCCTGCTTATACTTGAAAGCACATTAACCGCAGGGTAATGTCCTTTTGATGCAAGTGATCTGTCAAGCACGATATGCCCGTCTACAATGGACCTTACAGCATCAGCTATAGGCTCATTCATATCATCACCCTCCACAAGTACAGTATATATGCCTGTTATGGAGCCTTTTCCAGTGCTTGTGCCAGCCCTCTCAAGAAGCTTCGGAAGGTGTGAAAAGGTGCTTGGAGGATATGCCTTACTTGTAGGCGGCTCCCCTGCTGAAAGGCCTATCTCCCTTACTGCCATTGCAAACCGTGTTACCGAATCCATCATGAGAAGCACATCCCTGTTTTTTTCCCTGAAATACTCTGCAACTGCCGCAGCAAGGTATGCCCCTCTCATCCGTATGAGAGGCGAGGTATCAGATGTTGCTGCTATAACCACTGATCTTTTAAGCCCCTCCACGCCAAGATCGCGTTCAATAAACTCCTTTACCTCCCTGCCCCTTTCCCCTATGAGGCCGATAACATTCACATCTGCCTTTGTAAATTTTGACATCATGGCAAGGAGCTTGCTCTTTCCTACGCCTGACCCAGCCATAATGGCGGCCCTTTGCCCCTTTGCAAGTGTGTTGAGGCAGTCAATTGACCGCACACCCACTGTAAGGGGTTCAACAATACGGTTTCTCAGGAGCGGGTTAACCGGCTGCGAATAAAGCGGTATTGTGCTTTCTGTTTTTACCGGTTCACCTCCATCAAGGGGGTTTCCAAGGCCATCAAGCACCCTTCCAAGCATGTTTTGCCCCACATCAATGGTTGCAGTAAAGCTTAAAGCCTTTATTGAACTGCCGGGTTCAACACCTTCTGCCCTCTCAAGGGGCATTAAAAGGATGTTCTGATCCCTGAAACCTATAACCTCAGCCCTGAATGGCTCCTGCTTACTGGCTGACATAATCTGACAGATACCGCCCACAGGCATCGCAGGCCCGTTGCCTTCAATAACATTTCCAATAACCTTTGTTACATGCCCTTCCACTGTTACAGGGCACATGGCGCATATGCTGTCATAATATCTGTCAAGGGCTATTTTCATAAGGCGGATCTCTTTACCATGAGGTATTCCTTTTCTATAACCTTTAGCATTTCATCAATCTGGTCATCTATTGTTGCATTAATCCTGCCGAAACCTGTCTCCAGCATGCACCCCCCCTTCCCTATTGAAGGGTCTTCCATAAGCTGAAAATTACCCCCTTTTGTAAGCCTTACAAGGTCAGGGAGCATCTTCTTTACCTCTTCCATATCATCAGGGTTTATGATTATCCTCACCTTCCTCTTATCTGTCAGGAATTTTGCTGCTGATGAAATACAGTGTTTTATTACTGCGCTATTTGCCTTTATCTCTTCCCCTATGATTTTCTTTAACATAAGCTCGATAAGCCTGAGCATCTCTCCCTCAGACTCATGAAATATCTTGATCTTGAGATCTCTCAGTTCAATAAAAAGCGCCTCATACTGCTTCCCCATCTCCTCCAGTTTTGATTTTTCAAGGTCAAGGCCATCCTTCTGACCCTGTGCAAAACCCTTTTCATATGCCTCTCTTTCGAGCCTTGCAATTCGTGTCTTAAAATCTTCCTTTGCTGTGGGGTCTTCCTTCTCCTCTATTTCCGGGAGATTCCATGTAATCACGGTTGACTGATCCGTAACAGCCACACTGCTTTGTGATTTCAAACCCCGTTCATGCATAATTTCATCAGATCGGAAGAGCACACGTCTGAACTCCAGTCACCGCTCATTAT
>CAZXUA010000156.1:0-11272 GCA_964643755.1 uncultured Desulfatiglans sp.
GCTACTAATTCCTCTCCCTACATTTGATTTAGAGGCTTTGGCAGATGTCCAGATATCAATGTGTTCTGTTATCAGGTTATACATCTTCAAGCCTTGCCCCCTTTGCTGAGGGCTTCATCAAGAATGGTCTTTAACTGGTTACGCAGACTGGTTATCTCTTTCTGCTGATCAAAATACTTTTTTAGCAGTTCTTCGGGATCATGGCTTACCTGATCTCCTACATGGGGATTTTTTATATCAAGGTTATAGTTCCGGTTTTTGATCTCATCTATTGAGACCTTCCATGCCTGTTCTGTCTCCACCCTTTTTTTAAATCCATCCTTCTCTTTACCCCACCAGTCTATTTCAGGCTGAAACTCTTCAAATTGCATGGGTTTTGTCTTGTTGTAGCTTTTTACTCCTTCGGGGTATGGGTGCTCATAATACCAGATCTGTTCGGTCGGTTTGCCCTTTGTAAAGAAGAGCAGGTTTGTTTTTATGCCGGTGTATGGGTTAAAAACTCCATTTGGGAGTCTTACAATCGTATGAAGGTTGCATTCTTCAAGGAGCTGCTGCTTTATCCTTGTCTTTATCCCCTCACCAAAGAAAAAGCCGTCCGGTAAAACCATTGCAGCACGGCCCTCTATCTTTAAGAGCCTTATGATGAGTGCCATAAAAAGGTCGGCAGTTTCTCTTGTCCTTAAAGGGGCAGGAAAGTTGTTTTCTATGCCATCTTCCTCCATTCCTCCAAAGGGCGGGTTGGTAATTATTACATTAACACGGTCATTTTCTGTGTAATCCTGATATGGCCTGTTCAGGGTGTTGTCATGTTTTATTCTGGCCGGTGTATCAATCCCGTGAAGGATCATGTTTGTTATGCAGAGCATGTATGGGAGTGACTTTTTCTCAACACCATTAATGGTGGATTGGAGTGTTTCTTCATCCCTTGTCGTTTTAATATATTTTTCTCTTTTGTGATCTATGGTGTGGGTGAGAAACCCGCCTGTTCCGCAGGCAGGGTCAAGCACTGTTTCATCCAGTTTAGGGTCTACCCTGTTCACCATAAATTTTGTTACTGCCCTGGGTGTATAAAACTCCCCTGCGTTACCTGCACTTTGAAGGTCTTTAAGTATCTGCTCATAGATATTGCCAAAGGTGTGCCTGTCTTTCTGGGTATTAAAATCTATCTCGCATATCTTGTTTATTACCTGACGCATCAATGTGCCTGACTTCATATAGTTGTATGCGTCTTCAAACACATCACGGATAACAAGCGCCCTTTTACCTGTTGGTCCGCTGGTATTAAGTTTATTCTTTAAGGTAGGAAACAGCTGGAGGTTTACAAAATCCGCCAGTTCGTCCCCTGTTTTACCTTCAGGATTTATCGCCCATGAACGCCACCTTAAATGCTCCGGCAGGGGTGACTTATAGTTTTCTTCCAGCACCTCAAGCTCATATTCCCTGTCATCAAATATCTTTAAAAACAGCATCCAGACAAGCTGGCTGATACGCTGCGCATCACCATCCACACCGACATCCTTTCTCATGATGTCCTGAATGGATTTTACAACTCTTGCAACATTACTCACGCTGCTGACTCCTCGTTATATAACTCGTGCTCAAGTTCCTGAATGGCCTTTTCAAAGGCGGCCTTACCGCCAAAGGCATTATTGATTATTTCTAATGGTGTGCCCATATCATTGAATGGCTTCAGTTTAAGCACCCTTGTGTTTTCTATTGAGGTAATCCCCTCATCCGCATATTTATCAAGCAGGGCATTAAGAACAGCCTTTGCCTGCTCGCCAAATTTTGTGAAGTAGTTACGCTTTTTTACATTGTTTGCACGTTCTTTTCTGGTAAGAGGCGGCTGATCATAAACAATATGGCATATTAGATCAAAGGCATCATATTCTTTACCAACCACTTCTGCCAGGTTTTCAAGGATAACTCCGTGTTCTTCAAGCATATCCACAATGACCTTCTTTTTTGCTGACCTGGCCCAGTTATGTAAGAAATCATTGAGAGATGAGAACTCAGACCTCACCCTTTTTCTAGTAAAATCACGGTATGATTCTGTTATGAGTTCACCATCAGGGCCGTAATATTCTATACGTTCAGCAACTATTCTTGCTGGTACTCCATCAACTATATATTTTGCAGGGCCTTCGCCTTCCTCTATATCTTCCGGCTCATCGTCAGTGTCTTCCGGGTCGGGAGGTACAGGATCATCTTCATCCTTTGGCTCATAGATTACAACCGGCTCGCCATCAAAATCAGGGTCTCTGAACAGTTCTGTAGCCTTTTTAAAATCCATTATTGTGAAGAAATATTTTTTGTAACTCTCTTCAATACGTGTACCCCTGCCGATGATCTGCTTGAACAGGGTCATGGAGTTGATTGTTTTATCAAGCACAATAAGTTTGCAGGTTTTGGCATCAACACCTGTTGTGAGCAGGTCTGAAGTGGTTGCGATAACCGGGAACCTGCTTTCAGGGTCAATAAAATAATCGAGCTCAGCCTTTCCCTCTGTGCTGTCCCCTGTTATACGAACCACATATCTTGGGTTATCTATTGGCAGCCTTCCGGCAGCATTTACAATAGCGACCCTCATTCTTTCAGCATGGTCTATGTCTTCACAAAAGATGATGGTCTTTGCAAAAGGATCAGTTGCGTTAAGAAACTGCATAACCCTCTTAGCCACCAGTTTTGTGCGCTGGTTGAGGATGAGTATCCTGTCCATATCCCTCTGGTTGTACTGCCGCTCTTCAATATCCTGCCCGAGATCATCCTTCATTCCAGGCGGCGGTGTCCAGCCAAAGATATCTTTATCAATATCAATCCTCACAACCTTGTAGGGTGCAAGAAAACCGTCTGATATCCCCTGTTTAAGGCTGTAGGTATAGACCGGTTCACCAAAATAATTAATGTTGCTTAGATATTTGGTTTCCCTGGGGGTGGCTGTCATACCTATCTGAATAGCACCTGAAAAATATTCAAGTATCTCGCGCCACGCTGAATCATCCGCCACACTTCCCCTGTGACATTCGTCAATTACGATCAGGTCAAAAAAATCACGGGAGACATTTTTAAATATCTTGTCTGCCTCATCCTGCCCTGTAATTGCCTGATAATGCCCAAGATGGATTTCATAAGCCGGGTCTATCTTCCTGTTTTTAATCTTGGTCATGACCCTTGTGAATGGCTTAAAGTCATTCACAAGGGTCTGGTCTGCAAGGATATTACGGTCAACCAGAAACAGAATTCTTTTTACAACCTTTGCCTTCCAGAGCCGCCATATGATCTGAAATGTTGTATAGGTCTTTCCGGTTCCTGTAGCCATTACCAGCAGCACACGCTTTCTGCCCTTTGCCACTGCCTCAATAACACGGTTAATGGCCTCAACCTGATAATATCGGGGCTCTTTTCCTGAGCTGTCATCATGATATGGTTGAAGTACAAGGCTTTCTGCTTCTTCCTCTATACCCCTGAAAAGTTTATATCGCTGCCAGAGTGCCTGAGGAGGAGGGAAATTTTTAAGCGGAAACTGTGTTTCTATATCTTCACCGGGCATTGGAGCATTGTTGTGGGAGGCAAAGGCTTCACCATTTGAACTGAAGGCACTCGGGATTTTAAGTATTTCGGCATATCCAAGTGCCTGCTGCATCCCGTGACTTACAGAATGGTTATTATCCTTGGCCTCAATAACTGCGACCGGGACACCGGGCTCCTGATAAAGCACATAGTCTGCGAATTTTCTCTTCTTTTTGCTCCTGGCAGACATGTTGCCCTGACGATAACAGGGCCTGGAGTAAGGGTCACTTCACGCCTGATTTGTTTAATGGGGTCCCATCCGGCATCTTTTATGGCAGGTGTAATGAACAAATCACATATGTCAGTTTCACTTAGTTCTTTTTTATTGATTTCATTCATCAGTTTTCCAGTTTGAAAATCAATTTCAGGTCCAGCCGATAACCGGTCTTTTTGTGGCCGATTATTATGTGTTACGTTTAATTCATGTTTAACTAATGTCCATCCAGAAAGAGACAAATTCTGGATTGGGCTTTCAGCATTCAGCGATCAGCCGCCTGTCCCGCCATAGCCTCGCGCGAAGGCGGATCAGCTTAAGGCTTTAAAACAAAGACTTGGTAAATTGCTTTGCTCTCCATCCTAAACTATCTTTTCCTGATTTGCTGCTAACTAGTTAGAATAATTTTATTTATTGAATGTTTGTATTAGCAGAAAAGTAATCAATGAGCAAGAGAAGAAAAGACATAGGCTATAGACTGTAGGCTAAAGGCTGAAAGGTAAAGCTTCCGGCTTCGTTCTTCAGGCTACGCTGGGACAGGAAAAGGTCAAAGATGAAAGCAGGTCATAATTATAAAACAGGCTGTCCGGTATTGCCTTTCTTTACAATTGAGGAATAAACCGACATGCTGTTTCACTCAACTTTTCTCCCAACTTGGGCCTCGACTTGGGCCTCCAACTCTGGCTGTGACTCTGGCCTCACCCGAACAACATCATATTTTGCAGCAGGGTTTGCTAAATACGAACCTGCATCACCCTTGATTGGCTTAAATCTTGATCGGGAAATTCAAACCGTAATATCCAATTACTACATTTTTTTATTTGCCATACAGGTAAATTTCCTATAATAAGCTAACCCAAAAACATGATTTCTTCAGCTCAACTGAAAATGGTACAGCGCATATGAAATGTGAGAGCCTGTTAGCAGGGAAACAGCATACTATTATAGAGAGATGGTTTGATCTTATAATGGAAACATACCCTGCTGAGAGCAGACAATTTTTGGAGAACAGGAAGGATCGCTTTGAAAATCCTGTGGCCTACGAGTTCAGTCAGGGCATCAGGGGTATCGTTGAGGCGCTCGTTAATGGAATGGAATGCGAGATTATCATGGAGCATCTTGACAGGATCATCAGCATCAGGGCCATTCAGGATATGCCTCCCTCAAAGGCTGTGGCCTTTATCTTTTTGTTGAAAACCGCCATCCGAAAAGATCTGCAACAGGGGATTTTGACAAAAGGCATCTCAGATGAGGTGCGGGAGATAGAATCCCGCATAGATGGTCTGGCGCTTCTCTGCTTTGACATCTATATGGAACGCCGGGAGAAGCTTTACAAGATCAGGGAAAATGAAGCAAAAACACGAATAAGCGGACTCCTGCGAATGACAGGTCTTCTTCCTGATCCGGTAAAAGAACCCTCTAATGCAGGCAGACTGGATCGAGGTGTAAAAATATGAGATTTAGCCTTGCTTTCTATGGTTCCCTTCTCCTTATCATCGTGCTTTTATTTCTCCCTCTCGCTGGAATCGCGGTTGGTCTGGAGGCGGTATTTGGAATCATCATTCCATATGCATCTCTTTTGATATTTATCGCAGGAATTGTCTACCGTGTTATCACCTGGGCCCGAACACCCGTCCCGTATCGCATACCAACAACCGCCGGGCAGCAGAGGAGCCTTTCATGGATCAGGTCTGATAACCTCGAAAACCCTCACAACCTCGCGGGTGTGACAGGGAGGATGATACTCGAAGTCATCTTTTTTCGCACTCTCTTTCGAAATCTTAGAAGTCAACTGGTAAATGCATCGGGTTCCCCTGAAGGCAGAAGGCTTATCTACTGGTCGAGCAAGTGGCTCTGGCTTGGGGCAATAGCCTTTCATTATTCATTTCTTATCATCCTGCTAAGGCATCTGAGGTTTTTTACAGAGCCTGTCCTTCCCTTTGTTAATCTGCTTTCGAGCATCGACAGCTTCTTCCAGGTATATGTGCCTGCGCTCTACATAAGCGGTATCATCTTTTTGCTTGCCGTAATATACCTTCTTTTAAGAAGGGTTTTTGACAGCAAAACAGGTTATATCTCCCTCGCCTCTGACTACTTTCCGCTGTTTCTGATCCTGGGCATCGGGGTCAGCGGGCTGTTTATGCGATATTTTTACAGGGTTGATGTAGTTGCGGTGAAGGAGTTGGCCATGGGCCTTGTTACCTTTCACCCCACCATCCCGGCAGAGGGCATCGGCTCCCTGTTTTATATTCATCTTTTCTTCGTGTGCGCCCTTCTCGCCTGGTTTCCCTTTAGCAAGCTCATGCACATGGCGGGGATATTCTTCAGCATGACGAGAAACATGGCCAACAACAACCGCGCGGTAAGGCATGTAAATCCATGGGAATATCCCGTGAAGGTCTTCACCTATATGCAGCAGGAGGAGATGTTCAGGAAGGAAATGAAGGCGGCTGGAATACCTTTGGAAAAGGATATCGAGGAATAGAAAATGGCTGATATTCCAAAACCGGAAGATTTGATAAAGATAGATTACAAACCCCCGGAGAGGCCCTGGATGGATACCAGGCCTGAATTCAAGGAGGGGAGCTATTGTAAGGCCGCGAACCCGAAGTGGCTTGATATCCTTGACTACCCATACCCCAGGGAATGGTCTGTTACGGATGAAGACTGGAAACTTCCCGATAACTGGAAGGAGATAATCCTTGATGGGATGCATGACCGGCTCAACAGGTTCCGTTCATTCCGGCTGTTCATGGACATCTGTGTGAGGTGTGGCGCCTGCTCTGATAAGTGTCATTTTTATCTGGGAACGGGTGATCCCAAGAATATGCCTGTTTTAAGGGCAGAGCTGTTACGATCAGTTTACCGGAGGTATCATACCACATCAGGAAGGCTTTTCGGCAAGCTTGCCGGAGCGCGAGACCTCACCGAGGATGTGCTCAAGGAGTGGTTTAATTATCTGTACCAGTGCACCGAATGCCGCCGTTGCTCGCTCTTCTGCCCGTATGGTATCGACATGGCTGAACTCACCATTCTGGGGCGGGAATTACTAAGTTCCGTGGGCATAAACACCGAGTGGGCAATGGCATCTACAGGCAGCTGCTACACGAAGGGAAATCACATCGGCGCGCCACCTCATGCATTCAAGGATATGGTTGATTTCTTTTGCGACGAGTGCGATGATTTGATCGGAGTCAGACCAAATCCCAGTTTCAACAGGAAGGGGGCGGAGATACTGTTAGTTGTTCCATCGGGCGATTACTTTGCTGACCCCGGCACCTATAATTTTATGGGCTATCTGCTTCTCTTCGAGTATCTCGGTCTCGACTACACCCTGAGCGGCTATGCAGCCGAAGGGGGTAACTTCGGGTATTTCATATCCCATGAGACAGGAAAGAGGCTGAACTACAAGATATACTCCGAGGCGAAACGGCTGGGGGTAAAATGGATCTTGGGGGCAGAATGCGGGCATATGTGGCGGGTGATAAACCAGTATATGGATACCTGGAATGGCCCCGCTGACTATCTGGAGGAGCCGGTATCCCCTGTAACCGGGACACGATTCGAGAATGCAAAATCCACCAAAATGGTTCATATCTGCGAATTTACCGCTGATCTTATCAGGAACGGGAAATTGAACCTGGATAAGAGCAGAAACGACCATATCAGGTTGACCTTTCATGACTCCTGCAACCCCGCCCGTGCAATGGGACTATTTGAGGAGCCCCGCTACATTATACAAAATACATGCAACAACTTCTTTGAGATGCCGCCCAATACCATCCGGGAAAAAACCTTCTGCTGCGGGAGTGGAAGCAGCCTTAACGCCGATGAATTCCTGGAGATGAGATTCAGGGGCGGTCTTCCCAGGGCCAATGCCGTACGATACGTTCACGAGAAGTACGGGGTGAACCACGTAGGCTGTATCTGCGCCGTTGACAGGGCCGTGTTTCCCGCACTTTTCGATTACTGGGTTCCTGATATGGAGGTCACCGGCATACATGAACTGGTGGCGAATGCCCTGGTTTTCCCCGGAGAGAAGGAGAAAACCACAGATCTGCGCGGAAGGCCTCTCAAGGGGGTGGGGGCAGAACAAGGCAAGGACGACGAGGATAAGCAGGATGGTTGATGAGACAAAAAAGATCAGGAATTCCCTGAAGGAAACCGGTTTTTTCAAGCCGAACAAGATCTTTGATGGCGGCAAGGTATTCACAGGCATCGTGGTGTTCTGCCTGCTCGTGGGATTCCCATTCCTCTATAACAGGGGAAAGGAGGCAAAGGCGCCGGAAGCGGAACTTAACACCCCGGTGATCCAGGCGATGCCCGAAGGAGAAAGAAAGTGTGTTGAGTCAAGGGAGTACATCCGGGATAATCACATGAAGCTGCTTGATGTGTGGAGGGATGATGTCGTGCGCAAGGCCAGGGGAGATTATTTGGCTTCTACCAATAAAAGGTACACGATCAGCCTTCAGAAAACCTGTCTGGAATGTCACTCAAATTATGATTCATTTTGTAACAGATGTCATGCCTACACGGGCATAAAGCCTTACTGCTGGGATTGCCATCTCGACAAACCAAAAGAATGGGCACCAGGTAAACCGGAGGGAGAAGTCCAATGGAAATAACGCGAAGGGAATTACTGAAGATTGCCGGCGCCTCCACCATTGTAGGGATTCTCGGAGGCTGGTCAGCCATAGAGATTCTAGCCCCCGGTGAGCTGGAGAGCAGTCAGAGCCCTCAGGCCTTGACCGCAAAACGGTGGGCCATGGTGGTAGATACGATAAGGATGGATGAAGAGATTGCGCTTAATTGCATAGAGGCCTGCCACCGTGTCCACAATGTTCCCTTTATTGATGACACGAAGAGCGAGGTGAAATGGGTCTGGCTTGAGTCATTTGAACATGCCTTCCCCTTCAGCAACGATGAATACCTCGCTGAGTCTGTGAAGGAGAGGCGTTTTCTCCTACTCTGCAATCACTGTGACAATCCGCCATGTGCGAGAGTGTGTCCCACCAGGGCCACATGGAAGAGGGAAGATGGGATTGTCATGATGGATCAGCATCGTTGCATAGGGTGCAGGTATTGTATGGCCGCATGTCCCTATGGCGCGAGGAGCTACAACTGGAAAGACCCCCGTCCCTTTATCAGGAAAGGGAATCCTGACTACCCCACACGGACAATCGGCGTTGTTGAGAAATGCACCTTCTGTGCAGAGAGGCTTGACCAGGGTCTTGCACCGGTCTGCGTTGAGGCCTCCAAAGGCGCTCTGATGTTCGGTGATCTGGCAGATCCCGCCTCGGAGGTAAGAGAAATTTTAAGAACACATTACACAATTAGGCGCAAATTGAGCCTTGGAACGGGTCCATCCCTCTTTTACATGGTGTGATTATGATAGAAAGGGCGCTTACAGGCAGCAGAAGATATTGGATGTGGATAGGCATATTGTGCGTTCTCTCGGCAGTAGGCATGATGACCTATCTTGTAGAACGGTTATCCGGAGCGGAGAGCGCCGGTTTAAGCAGGGATGTCTCATGGGGCCTTTTTATAGGCAATTATACCTTTTTTGTAGGGGTAGCGGCATCTGCCGTTATGGTGGTGCTGCCCTGTTACGTGCACAACAATAAGGAATTCGGCAGAATCGCCGTCTTTGGGGAATTTCTGGCAGTTGCCGCAATTGCGATAGCCGGATTGTTCATCTTCGTTGATGTGGGTCAGCCATTGCGCTCCTTAAATATACTGCTCCATCCAACTCCACGGTCGCCGCTTTTCTGGAATACGATCATCCTGCCCGTATACATGGCGCTCAATCTCCTCATCGCCTGGGGGATGTTAGGGGCCGAGGAAAATTCAATTTCCCCGTGGGTGTGGATAAAACCCCTGATATATATATCCATTCCATGGGCCATCAGCATTCACACGGTCACCGCATTTGTATACGCGGGCCTGCCGGGAAGATCATTCTGGAACACCGCCATACTTGCCCCCCGTTTTCTCGTGTCGGCATTCGCCTCAGGTCCTGCGCTTCTCATCTTAATGTGTATCCTCATTAAAAGGTTAACTGGATTTGATCCCGGTAAAAAAACCCTGGGGCAATTGGCGGTAATCATAGCCTATGCTATGATCCTTAATCTCTTCTTCATAGTCCTTGAATTCTTCTCCTCTTTTTATAGCGGCATACCCTCGCATACGAAGAGCCTCGGGTACCTGTTCTTCGGCCTGAAGGGGCATGGAATGCTCGTTCCGTGGATCTGGACTTCCATTATTATTGCGATTGCCGGTACTCTACTCCTTTCAGTCCCAAAGGTGAGAAGGAGTGATGCTATGCTGGCAGTTGCCTGTATTCTGGTCTTTATCTCTTTATGGATCGACAAGGGGTTTTGCCTGGTGGTAGCAGGTTTTATTCCTTCGCCTATGGATACCATAACAGAGTATGTGCCCTCTTTATCCGAGGTGATAATTGCCATCGGGATATGGGCAATCGGGTTTCTTGTCCTCTCTGTCCTTTATAAGATAGCCCTATCGGTAAAGGAAGAGGCAATGCGATAACATAATCGAGTATAAGCTATAGATTAGACAGAGGCGCCTGATGAAGAATGAGGATCAAGAGAGGGAGAGGAAAAAAGGGCTATCTTTGATGCCATGTCCCCTAACCATCAGCAGAGGATACTCAAAAAGGGAGGGTACGAAAACTGGGATCCCTTTCAGGAACCAAAATATCCCAGGGATCTCATGGAGCAGGAGCTAACGCACAGGGTGATGGTGTTATCCCGTGAATTTCTTGAGGCCTGCGGTATTGATAAGCCCGGCGATGAATATCTCCAGGCTGTTCGGGAGATAAGCAGGGGTCTCCTCAAGGGGCAGGAAAGGTATAGAGCAATGTTTGAATTTTGCTGCTGGTACCGGAAGCAAAGCGAAGAAAAGGGCTCATGTTGCTCAACCGTCCTGGGAGGATCATCTGCCAGGTAAAAAGAGATTGACATGGTTATGGGAGTTGGATAGATACTCCCATATGAAACTCGATTCAAGAGGAGGATAAAATGGATGAGAGGAAAAGCGCCATATTAGAGAGCTTTGCTAAAGTGAAGACCAAGAGCAAGCTCTATTTCAACGATATTCAGAAGGCCCTCCCTGATATGAAACCCAGGGATGTAAAAAAAATAGTCAATGAGATGGTTCAGGAAGGATTGCTCACCTATTGGTCAAGCGGCAGCACCACCCTCTACACCCTGCCCGATAAGGATGCCCTGTCCAGGGAAGAGGCAGGAATGAGTGATGAGGGCAAGGAGTAATTTGCGAGACCTTCTCCCTTCCCCTCAACAAAGTAGTTCAGACACATCCGGTCGACCCGGGTATGCCTGCCATTTTGCAGGCGCCATTTGCCGCTCCTGACAGGAAAGCTTACAGGTATATTGCAGTTTGAAACCCGCATTCTTTGTTAACCCAAGTTCGACAAGGTAAAAAAAGGGTTTTACATAGGCAAGTTATAAG